>JBGGMI010000148.1:0-46218 GCA_041288075.1 Fimbriimonas sp. | reverse complement strand
CCTGGCGAGAGATCGTTCGGGACCGCTTGGCTCCGCTTGGAAAGCCGCTCGTTACCGACTTTCCGCTCGGCCACGCGAAGCAGATGCTGACGCTTCCGCTTGGCATTCAGGCTCGCCTAGACGCTGATGCCGGCACCCTCGAATACCTGGAGCCCCTATGCGCCTGAGCACGACATTTTTCACTTTACTGCTGGGATCGGCCGCCTTCGGGCAAGTGTGGGAGAAGCCGATCGCTCCCGGCCTCACCTATCGCATGGAGGTGGAAGCGGCGGGACCGCGCCTCATCCACGCCCTCCGCTACACCCCCGGCGCTCCCGGTCTTCGGCTCTCTGCTGAGCTTGCGGGAGGCACGATCAATGAGGAGGGCACGGTCAAGGGACGTCTCGCACCCTCTCGCATGGCAAAGGACCTGAAGGCGATCGCCGCAATCAATTCCGATTTCTTCTCCTTCGAGCACGGCGCTCCGATTGGCCTGATGGTTCGTAACGGCGAGCTGCTCACGTCCCCGTTCAAGCCAAGATCGACCTTCGGTTGGGGGCAGGAGACGGTCTTTGGCTTTCCATCGTTTCGTGCGACTGCGACCGAAGAAAGCGGACTCTCGCTGCCGCTGTCCACTATCAATCAGCCCGTGGGCCAGAACCAGATCGGGCTCTACACGCCTGTTTCGGGACTAGTTGAGATCTCTGGCGAGAATCTGATGGCGTTGATCAAGCTCGACGAGCCGACGGTTAAGCCGGACGGCCTGCTCCACGGAACCGTGGATTATCTGATAGCCGACTCGCAGCGCATGAACGTGCCCGCCGGCAAGGTCCTCATTTTGGCACGTGGCAACAAAACCCAGGTTCTGGCGAACCTCCGGCCGGAGCGGAAAGTGGTTTTTGATATTCAGACACGCGGCTTCGATTGGAGCAAAGTGGAGAATGCGGTCGGCGGTGGCCCGTTTCTATTGAAAGAAGGAAGAGTGGCCATCGATGCATTGGAAGAGGGCTTTAACGCTTCTTTTTCCGACGCCAGGCACCCTCGTACGGCCGTCGGCAAAACGAAGGAAGGAGACATCTGGTTTGTTGCGGTGGATGGCCGGCAATCGATGAGCATCGGTGCCACGCTGAGAGAAATGGCCGACATCATGTTGCGGCTGGGCTGTGTGGATGCCATGAATCTCGACGGCGGCGGCAGCACGAACCTGCACCTGCTTGGCGTCACCGTTAATCGTCCCAGCGATAATGCCGAGCGACCCGTCAGCAGTGCGCTTCTCTTCTTTGCGCCCCAACCCGAGGCCGTGAAGGGCACAGCTAAGATCGAGCTACCTTCTACCTTCACCCCCGGATCTCAGTTCGAAGCAAAGTTCATGATCGACGGGAAGCAGGTGCCTCACAGCGAAGTCATTTGGTCGATGCAGGGTGCGGGCTGGATCGATCAGGGCGGTCTCGTAAGACTGATTGGAGAAGGCAAGGCAACCCTCACTGCCTATTCGCGTGGAAATATCCTCTCGATCACGATCCCCGTCAAGGCACCGTCCCGGGTGCTGCATCCTTCCAAGCGCACCACCGCAAAAGTTGGCATTTAGCAAGCTTGCGTCCTATACTCCAGCATGGATGTTGTGAGGACGCTCTCAAGTGCCTGCCTGAAGGTGCTCATCTTCGACCTGTTCGTCTGTTTTCTCGGTGGATGCGGTGGAGACGACGGAAGCGCGCCCGGACCTCAACTCCCGGTTCAGATTCGCGCGACTTCGGTTGAGCCGGTGGCTCCCGGATCTACGACAACGATCGGGTTCACGGCAACTAATGCCGGCGCTCCGCTCGCCGGCAGAAGCTTCCGCCTCTACGCGCCTGAGAAGGGACCGCAAGTGCAGTTCGACTCCGGCACGACTCTCGACGTTATCACCGGCGCGGACGGGGCCGCATCGGCACAAATCACGTCGGGAGCTCAAACCGGGCCGGTCCTCATCGGCCTTCGAGATATGGCTACGGGTGTCGAATACACGATTCCCGTGTCCATCAGCACCGGCACGCCGACGCTCTCAGGCGCGATTGCCCTCACCGAGATCTCGAAGCAATTCTCCAACTCAGCCTCTGCCCGACTGCATGGCCCCGCATTGCTTCTCAGCGGCGACACACTGTGGGATCGCCCAGCGGATGGCTCTCCCCCGCCTCCTCCGGCAGCCGGGCCGGCCCCTGGTTCGAAGTGGGTCTTCTGGTACGACGAAGAAGTCGGCGCGCAATTCACGCACCCGACCAAGTGGATCGTGCTCGATGCGAACGACGCCTCAGCAGGGTTTGCGGGCCGGGCGCAGGTCACGAACCATGTCTGGTTCCCCTCCGTCCTCACCGCCTCCGACGAGCGCTACCCGCTGATCCCCGGAAACTGGACGCAAACGCCCGACGACACGCCGCCCCCATCGACGAGAGGAACGGCACCTTCCGACAAGGCCTGCGCCATTCTCGTTAGCGGGCCGAATCTCGAAGGCACCCTGCGCGACCTTCAGGCGGTCCGGTCACAGCTCATCGATAGTGGAAGAGTCCCCCGCGACAACATCGACTTCTATCCGACTCCCGTTCTAGCAAGCGAAATCTACTTCGCGATCGAGCATGCGAAGGCGATGGGGTGTAAGAAGCTCTACTTTTACTATGTCGGCCATGGCCAAAAGGGAGCCATGGCTCTCGAGGATGCCAGGGGCGACAGCGCGCCTTTGTTCTACGATGAGTTGGCCAGGAAGCTCGCCGCTGCGGGAATTCCGGAGGTGTGCGTGTTGCTTCAGACCTGCCATAGCGCTACAGCGATCCAGCCCTTCCAGAACCTGGGCAACTCGGGCGAAATTGTGACCTCGGCGGGTGAGGAGAATTCATCGCTTAGCGTTTGGGATCCCGAATCGGGCAGCATGCGGAGTCCCTATACGACTGCTTTTACCGACGCGCTGTCCAACCCGGACGCTGATCGGCCTCCACCTGACGGCTTTGTGAGCTTCCGAGAAGCGGCGGCTTATGTCGCCCAGAACAACACTGATCCGAACGTCTCGTATGGGGTTCCGGTTGCTGCCGGGATAGGCGAGACCGATCCTACGACGATGCCGTTGCCTGACGTGAAGATTATCAAGGTGGGAGACACCTCCACCGTCACCATAACAAGACCGACGGGATTGGACGCGAAGGAATATGCCGTCCTCACTCTAACGATTGCAGACGGATCGACCGCGACCTTCGCAAACGGCAGCACCACTACCCAGGTCGTTCTTAATAACAATGCGGAATCGGTCAATGTTCCGATCAAGGGTGCCGCGAATGGGGCCACAACCTACTCGGTCAGCGCACGGGCCGGTACGGGCGCGGCGTTTAGTGGGGAGGCGGAGATCGAAGTGGGGGGGCGGTACGAGTTCTCAGTGAAGCCGCTCGAGATACTTGTTGGGCAGTCGGTCACGAGCGACATTCTGCGGAAGGGCGCCTTCGTGGGTTCGGGCGAGATTTCTCGTTTGAACATCGCAGGCACCGATCCGGAGAGTGTGGCGATCAGTACCGACTTCGTGGTGATGTCAAACGACTCGAAGACGCTCACCTTCACCGGCCTCTCGCCGGGCGTGTCGCTCGTCGCCGCGATCGATGAAGAGCGGGGATTGCGTGCCGAGGTGGAGGTGCGCGTGTACCAAGAGCTCACTCTCGAATACGATCTGCGATTGGCGGGTGGAACCGTTGTTTTCCACAAGGGTGACAAGATTCGGGGCGACAGGATCCGCAACTATCACATTGTCGGGCCGCATGTTCCGATCTGCGACCATTGGCATTACCACGCGGCGACGCCGGAAGGCATCTTCATCGACGATCTCGGCCCGTTCCCCGATCCGGAGGAGCACGGGTGCGGCTACGGCCACGCCCTGGAGCCGCCGATGCAGTAAGGGGGGGCCTTTTTGAACCTGCGGTCGCTACTACTACCGGGCCCCTCTATGGGTTGGGATGGGAGTAGCGGAGGATCGGAGGGCCGGAGGTTGTGAGGGCGGGACGAGGTCTACACCTATGTAGGTTTCAAGATGCGATTTTGTCAACCATGCCGGCGGAAAATGTTTGCTTTTTTTGGTTAAGGGGGGAGGCAAGGAGTCTTGGAGTCTAGGAGTCTTGGAGTGGGGGCTTCTGTAATACTTGGAGCATCCGATTCCCCGACCCCTCGACTCCTAGACTCCCCGACTCCCGACCCCCCGACTCCTCGACTCCGCCCGTGAACCTCATCTTCTTTGCCACCGCAGAGTTCGCCGTGCCTTCCCTTTACGCCCTGAAGGAGCACGTCTGCCTGGTTGTCAGTCAGCCGGACCGGCCTGGGCGGAGGGGGATGAAGTTGCAGGCGTCTCCGATCAAGCAAGCGGCACTGGAACTCGGCCTTCCAGTAGAGACGCCGGAGAAGAGTAGGGCTCCCGAATTCGTCGAGCGGCTTCGCTTGGAAAACGCCGATGCACTCGTCGTTGCCGCCTATGGCCAAATCCTCTCCCAAGCGGTCCTGGATTCGGCAAACCGTGGAGGCATCAATCTGCACGGCTCCATCCTTCCCAAGTACCGCGGCGCGGCCCCGATTCAGCGCTGCATCCTGGATGGCGAAAACGAGACGGGGGTGACGCTGATGCAGATGGACAAAGGGATGGACACGGGCGACATCATCGAGATCGCTCGTACGCCCATCTATCCGGATGAGACCTACGGAGAGCTCCAAGGCCGCCTCGCCGTCATTGCCGCGGACCTCGCGACGGAGTGGATGCCGAGAATCGTTGAAGGCAACTATCCGCGAATTCCACAAAGCAATGACGAAGCCACCCACGCGCCGAAGGTCCAGAAAGAGGAAGCCGAGCTGAGCTTCGATCGCGACGCCGACGAAGAATACAACCGCTACCGCGCCTTCACCCCTGCGCCAGGAGCCTGGATCAAGACGAACGCGGGCCAGATGCGAATCTCACGCATGGCTCGATCCGACCTCGATGGCGCTTCCGGAGAAATCCTCGAAACCGCGCCAAACCTCACCGTCGCCTTCCAATCCGGCGCGCTGCAATTCATCGAAGTGCAGCCCGAAGGTAAAAAGCGGATGTCCGGTAGAGATTTCGCGAATGGGGCACGCCTGAGGCCCGGCTTGCGTTTGATCTGAAAGAAGAACCTATGACTCCTGAAAAGCAGCCTAAAGTCGTCCAAAAGCTCCTCCTCCGCACCCTTCTGCTCGTGATCGTGCTCGGAGGAATTCTCATCGCGATCCAGCGCAGCCGCGAGAAGGATGTCAGCCGAAATGAGAAGGCGGATACCGTTGGTTGGATCTCCGCGATCGAATACAAGGCCGACGGCACAGAAGCCGTTGCTATCAAGCCTGATATGACTATCCAGCGAGCGACCGGGTGGCAGTCCGGCTCCCAGGATCGTGACCTGGCGTGGGCACCGAACGGCAACTTTCTGTTCTTCATCAGCGACCGAACCGACAAAACTTTTCACGTGTATCGCTGGAATCCGCAAAAGACTGATGCCGAGATCCGGACGATCGGCAGCCGTGGACGCAGCAGCCCTTCGTTCAAGCTGCACCAAGAGGCAGACGATCTCAGCATGCTATTGATGTCCGGTGGCCTCGTCATGGAATTCGACCCCAGCGAGCGGCTCCAGACTCAGATTTTGCCTCCCACTGGCCGGGAGGTCACCGTCGGAGGCGAAGGTGACGAATCGGGAGCGCAGAGCCAGTTCACCGCCATTTACGGGCAGATCGGCAACAGTTTTCGCGTTGCGCGCTGGTGCGGCAATGACGATCACATCGCGGCGATCATGAGACGTGACGACGGTGAAGTACTGGTCATTCAAAACATGACTCCGAACGCGGATGGTG
Organism: Fimbriimonas sp.; assembly: GCA_041288075.1. GTDB lineage: Bacteria > Armatimonadota > Fimbriimonadia > Fimbriimonadales > Fimbriimonadaceae > Fimbriimonas. The sequence goes on along the minus strand of JBGGMI010000148.1, from coordinate 40,386 downwards.
CCTTCCAAATCCCACAGCTCATCGCCGCTGGAGAGCGGATCGAGCTGGACGTAAGCCAGAAGAACGGCGATGTCGTTTACACAGTGGTCGATTTCGACTTCCCTGGACCCCCGCCTCCCCAATTTGTAAAGAACGGCAAGGTCATCAAGCCGTTCAAGAACTATTTGGGAGTGTGGTCGAAGGATCAGCCGCTCCCCCCGCCCATCGTGGCCAGTCCGGACGACAAAAATGCATTCGGCTCCCCGGCGATTCACCCGTCGGGTGACACCGTCATCATCGTTGTCGGCCCGTATAAGGATGGAGCCATCGCGCGACAAGGGCTTTACACCTTCCCTGTCCAACCGAACTCTGGTGCGGCGGGCAAACCTTTCGCAAAAGGAGAGATTTACGAGCCATCCTGGGACCCGACGGGCAAGCAGTTGGTTTTTGCCAGAGGCGAGGGGGAAAACCGAACGATCTACACCGTTTCGAGCGATGGAGGCTCGGCGCGTAACGTTACCAGCAAGGGCCGATTTGGTTTCCCAAGATTCAGCCCTCAGACTAAGTAGTGCTATCCTCAACCATGCCTCTGACCCGCGACCAATTAGCCCAAAGAGCCGCGCAAGAGCTTCGCGATGGCTTCTATGTGAACCTCGGAATCGGCATCCCCACCCTCGTAGCCAATTACATCCCGGAGGGTATGGATGTCGTGCTCCAGAGCGAAAATGGCATGCTCGGCCTTGGTCCGTTTCCCTATGAGGGCGAGGAGGACCCGGACCTGATCAATGCCGGCAAGCAGACCGTCACCGCGATTCCCGGCACCAGCTACTTCTCCTCGGCGGATTCTTTCGCGATGATCCGGGGCGGACACATCGATCTTTCGATTCTTGGCGCCATGGAGGTCAGCGAGCAAGGCGACCTTGCCAACTGGATGATCCCCGGAAAGATGGTAAAGGGCATGGGCGGGGCGATGGATCTCGTCGCAGGCGTGAAGCGCGTGGTGGTCGTGATGGAGCACACGAACAAGGCGGGCGAGAGCAAGGTTTTGAAGGAGTGCAGTCTGCCCTTGACCGGGAAGGCTTGTGTCGACCTGGTGATCACCGATCTCGCGGTGTTTGAGATCAACGAGCAGGGGATGGTGTTGTTGGAACTGGCTCCCGGAGTTTCTGCGGAGGAAGTTCAGGCGAAGACTCAGGCGACGTATTCGGTGTCACCTGGCTTGCGCGAAGTTGCCCTTGCTTAACTAACTGGTGCCGTCCTGATTGCCGGGATTGGCTGGGAGATTAACCACAGAGGCACAAAGGCACAGAGGGGTCACAGAGGGGTCACAGAGTAAGGGATCAAGGGCGGATGATGGGTCTCGAACCCACGGCCTCCTCAGCCACAGTGAGGCGCTCTAACCCCTGAGCTACACCCGCCGAATGAATCGGCATTTTACCTTCAGACAGGGTAAACCCTGCACGTGCCGGAGGTTCTGCTCGCGCTTGGTTCCAATGTGGGCGACCGCCTTTCGAACCTTTGCGCGGCGGTCGACGCGCTTTCTCTGAGACTGGACCTCTTGGCAGTGAGCTCCGTGTACCAAACGGCTCCGATGTACGTGAAGGACCAACAGAGCTTCTACAACGCTGCGCTGCGAGTTCGCTCCGCCTTGCCTCCACTCGAGCTTCTCAGGCTTCTTAAGGTCACGGAGGCGGAGGTCGGAAGGCGTGCGGGCAAGCGGTATGGTCCCCGCGAGATCGATATCGACCTGATTAATTACGGGTGTCTGATCTACCATTTCAAGGGTGGGGAGCGCGCGTTGGAGCTTCCGCACCCCAGAGTTGCGGAGAGGCGATTCGTCCTTCAGCCCCTCTTCGATGTGTCACCCGACGCTTCTTTGCCGGGGGTCGGAAGCATTCGGGACCTGCTCGCTCGCACCGACGGGCAGGCTCAAGACGTCCAGAGAATCGAGCATGCCGTTCTTCCAATACTCTGCAACCGATAAAGCGGGCCGGCAAGTGAACGGCACCCTGCAAGCCGCATCGCCGGACGCGGCGGTGCAAGCATTGCGTGGGGCGGGCTTGACGACGGTGGATATCAGGGCACCAAAGAAGCAGATCGCATTGGCACAGACGCCGAGAACGGCAACACCGGTACCGCCCCCGTCACGAATTGCAGAGCCGTCGACGCGTGCTCCAATCCAGCGACCGCGGCCGCAGTTTCATCCCATAACTGTCGCAGCGGCTCAGCAAGAAACGGTCAAGACTCGGCCGGGAAGTGATAAGGACCTTTACTTCCTTCTTACGCAGCTAGGAGACTTCTACCGCACGGGCATCTCACCCTCTCAAGCACTCATGCACCTAGCCGACCGCTCACCAGACTTGTACCGCCAGTCCCTTAAATACGCTTCGGCGAAGGTAGGCGAGGGGGGCAGCCTGGCAGACGCTTTGGCAAAATATCCGAACCTCTACCCCGAGCACGTTATTGGGTGTATCAGGGCTGGCGAGGCAGCGGGCTTTGTGCCGGATGCCGTAAGTCGAATGGCAGCCACGGTTCTGAGTGCTCGACGCATCGGCGTCAAAACACTCATTTTCTTTCTCATGGCGGCCAGCATGGCGGTCATTACCCCACTTTCGCTCGGCGTGATCAACGGCTCCCTCGATTCGATCAAAGCTCAAGATGCTGCTGGTGGAAGCCTTCCAGTGGCAGGCACGATAAGCTTTGCTATCGCACAGCAAATGAAGCTGATGGCACCACTGGCGCTTTTAATCGCCGCAGCTTTCTGGGCATTCCTCTGGTACTGGAAGCAAGCTCCACTCAGACGACTGCGACACAGCCTTGGTTTAACACCACCTCTTCGACGCAGAGCGCAAACCGAGGCAATGCAGTGGGTGAGCTGGTCCCTGAGCATGGCCACTCGAGCGGGCCTCAATCACCAAGCGGCTTATCTGCTTGCTCTTCAGAGCATTCCGAACCTGCACCTGCGCGAACGAGCCGTCAAAGAGGCCATGCAGGCTAAGGAAAACGAGCCACTGAGTATTGCTATCGGACGTTCTACGCTGCTCCCTCCTGAGTATGCAGACATCGTGCATAACGGGGAGCTCGCCGGCAACGTTCCCGGTGCACTCGAAAACATCGGCAATGCCGCGCAAGCCGATTTCGAGGGCAGCGACCGTAGCGCAAGCGCAATCCTCATGGTCGTCTTGTACATCCCGCTGGGGCTGCTTACCCTCATTCTTGCTGCGTATCTCATGACCTCGTGGTACAAGGGCATCGTAGACTGGGGGCTCAAAGACTCTATGTCCTGTTTTTGGCACGATTTTTAACGACACTCCTAAGGTTCTCGCCGCGTCCTACCGTGTATCAGAATGGTGCGAGCCTTCAGATTGACTCTGGTCTGCCTTACGACGAGTGCGATTGCGCTCGGCTCCACGACGGAAACCAACAGCGATTATCTCAACTGGGGACCGTTCCCTCCCGTCGCGCCTTACACGAAGTCATCCCTTCCACGGCAGCGAGTGGTCTGTCCGATGATCTTTCCCGTAATCGGAAGGGTGCACTTCAAGAATGGCTATAACGTAAATCGAGGCGGGTTCCGCCACACCGCAGTGGACATCGCTGCGCCTAAGATGACGCCAATCGTGGCTCCCTTCTCCGGCACGATCGGATTTAAGCGAGAGACCTTTTGGATTTACGGTGACAACGGCTGGGCGGTGCTAGGGACGCATCTAAACGACGACAATATCGGACGCAATGATGAAGCGGGTGGGCGAGATGTTATGTTCGCGCCTGACCTCGTTCCCGGCCAGCACGTGTCAGCGGGACGGTTCATCGGCTACGTGGGTGCCAGCGGCATCGCCACGGGGCCGCATTTGCATTTCGAGCTGTTTGCCCCAGGCTCCTCGCCCGCAGCGTCACGCCTGCGGAATCCTTTCCCTTCGCTGAAGTACTCCCAGCGGCTTCGATCGGCAAGAGTGAACATTCCCCAGGCCTCGGAAAAGCCCAAGAAGGGGAATTTGCGCTACACGGGCTGCGTTCGGAAAGTGGAAGCCAGCAAGAACCGTCTCACCCTCATCCTCACCGCGGTGCAGGACAGCTCTGGCAAGGCACGCGCAGTCACCAAAGTGAAGTATCTCAAGGTGAGCGCTTCGGACGCCGCTGCGCAAACAGCAGGAGGTTGGGAATCCCTAGAGGCTCTCTCCGAGCAAACGCAGGTGTCGGCCTACGTTCCTGCCAAGCCTGGCAAAGCCGGCTACGTCGCCGAGAAGCTCACGGTCGAAGCTCTCTAGGAGCGCGGCGTAAACGCCATTCGTGAGTTCGCGTAGTCGAACGTGAGCACGAACGGGTCGATGAAACCCTGCCCGATGTTGCCGATAAGCCAGTGGTTGTGAAACGCGCCGGATTTGGAGATCGAGAACGTCACAGTTGGTTTTTCGAAGCGATGGCCGGCGAGCTCGAAGTATTCAAGCTTTCCGCGCCGCGCTTCCTGCATGCCACCAACTCCGCCTTCCATCACCTTGGTCAGCTCGCGCCCTTCGAGCAGCTTGTACTTCTCGACAAATGGGCCGTGGAAGGAGACTGTCCCCCCGGCACCTGTGTCCAAGCGGAACCAGCCCTTCCGATTCCCTTCGAACGCGGCCTCCACTCCGATGTTTCCGCCTTCGAACTGGATCGGCAGCCACTTGGTCGAGCCTGCCGAGTAAGTTGATGGCTCGAATATCGAGACGCTCGGCTTCTTCACATCGAGCTCTACCACCGATCGTCGGAAGAGATCGTAGCCGATGATGCCGCCCAGCTTGAGGTTGATAACCTTGCTGATCTGCGCGAGGTCCAGCTCGACAAACATCAGCTTATCAATGCTCACGGGTCCCAGCGAAAATTGCTTAACCGAACGAAACGGGACCTTCACGACGCCACCCACGCCGACGGCGGGCACTTCACCGAGCTTTGGTAAGCCCAATTCGTCCGCAATACCCTTGTCGATACACATCGCCTCGGCTCCGCTGTCGAGGATGAACCAACCCGCGTCCTTGCCCTGAATGAGCGGCTTCACCAGGATATGCCCCGAGGGAATTCGCTTCGTCTCGATGACGGCCGGCATTTTGCTCTCGAAGCGGGTATCTCTCGCAGCCCAGAGCGGCATAGCGAATGCGCTTGGCGAGGCTGGCACGGTGCTCACCTTGGTGCCGCGAACGCTCTGCTCGACTCCACCTTCTCGCCAGGTCACCTTAAATGGAAGCTTGCCCGCCGCGGTCTCACGCCAATCGCCGAGAAGCACTTCGACTTTGCCGGCGCTCGACTCGTAGACCGACTTGGACGGCAAGGAGGAGGCCGGATCAAGTTCGATCTTCTGCTCGATCTCCGATCCATTTAGTTTCAAATTGATCGTCTTGCCATCTCCTGCCATGGAGACGGTGCCCGCCTGGTTCATGAGCCACTGATTGCTCAGCAACCCGCGTTGAACGGCAAGGGAATCGGCTTCGCCGAAGGCAAGCACCCGAGTCGCACCTGTTCGGTCGGCTTCCCAATAGCGGCTGCCGTCGTAGCCAACTTTGCGGCCCAGCGGCGACTTCAGCTCGAATAAATAGAGGCCGCCGGCTCCGACTCTCAAGCTAAAGGTCGCCGGGAGCCCGAACGCGTCTGCGGTGCCGGAAACAATGACATCCTGCTTCAGATTCGCGATCTTGCTGTATTGGACCGCCGATCGAATCCTGTTGGTGGCGATATCGATCGTCGTCGCCTGAGGAGCAAGCGCGATAAGACTCAGAAGGAAGCAGTTCACGGAGTAAGTCTACGCCCACGTCCCGGTAATCTGGCGCTTATGCGGTTGTTATCAGCAATCTTGGTGTTCTGTCTTTGCGTCTTTGGCACAGCTCAGGATTGGGCGAAAGCCAGGCTGGAGAAATCTCCACGTCACCAGGAGTGGGTGGAAGTAACCAACGGCACCCGCAAGGTGAAGGCGTTCGTGGTCTACCCTGAGGTTAAAGGCAAGGCCCCAGTGGTGATCCTCATACACGAGATCTTTGGGATGTCGGATTGGATCAAGAGCGTCGCCGACGATCTGGCTGCCGAAGGCTACATCGCCATCGCACCCGACCTGCTGTCCGGAATGGGTCCGGGCGGGGGGCGTACAGATTCGTTTGAGGCAAGCAAGATCACGGAGGCCGTTTCCAGCCTGCCGCCGGATCAGGTGACTGGCGACCTCAACGCAGTAGCTGACTACGCGTTGACGATTCCCGCGGGCAACCGCAAGATCTCGGTGGCGGGTTTCTGTTGGGGTGGCACGCAGTCGTTTCGTTTCGCTACTAACCGGAAGGACCTATCGGTGGCCTGCGTTTTCTACGGCAGCGGGCCGGATGACGAAGAAGCGCTGAAGCGTATCAACACGCCGGTGCTGGGCTTCTACGGAGGAAACGATGCGCGCATCGGGGCGACGGTGCCCAAGACGGTCGAGGCTATGGCGAAGCTGGGGAAGCATTATGAGGCGATCACTTACACAGGGGCCGGGCACGGGTTCATGAGAGCCGGGCAAATGCCGGACGCGGGTGAGGAGAACAAGGCGGCGCGAGACAAAGCCTGGACCAAGTGGCTGAGCGTTTTGGCAAGGTTGCGTTAGCCTGTGCGCCCTCTCGCACGGAAATTTGAAGAGTTAAAGAGCCGTGGCGAGAAGGCTCTCGTGCTGTTCCTTACCGCCGGCGACCAGCCGCTTTCCGAATTGCCGGCCATACTCGATGCTCTGGTGGAGGGTGGGGCTGATGTGATCGAGGTCGGGATTCCCTTTAGCGATCCGTTCGGAGAGGGGCCTACGATTCAGGCGAGCAGCCAGCGATCGCTTGATAACGGCACCACGCCTTCCGCCATCCTCGATGCGCTCTCTTTGTGGCGGGGGCAGGTGCCGGTGGTCACGATGGGCTATTACAACCCAGTCCTCCGCTCCGGTCTCTCGGCCTTCGCGCTGGCAAGCGAGGAGGCGGGAGCGAGCGGCACGATCATCAGCGACTTGATCCCCGATGAATCCGACGCTTGGTGTGAGGCAAGCGCGGCTGCCGACATCGACACCATCTTCCTGGTCGCACCCACGAGCACCGCCAGGCGCATCGAGGAAGTGGCGAAGCGAACGACAGGGTTTGTTTATGCCGTTTCACGCACGGGCGTCACGGGTGCGGAGAACCAGATTCCACCCGATGTGCAAGCTCTCGTTGCGCGAATCCGGGCGCTGACTGACAAGCCGATCTGCGTCGGCTTCGGCATCTCCAAACCGGAGCATGTGCGGCTGGTGTGTCAGGTCGCCGATGGAGCGGTGGTTGGCAGCTTTCTTGTGGATCTGCTGCATAGGGAGTGGCGAGGTGGCACGGGCAGGGAGAAGATCGTTCAGGCGATTCGTGAATTGAAGGCGGCTACCCGAGACTGATTGTCCTGTCGCGTGGTAGCGTTCTTTCCAGCATGCTCGCTATCGTTGTTGCGCTCGCCATAGCTTCCCCGCTGTCTGACCAGATTTCCGGGCGACTCAATGAACTCCATAAGCAAGCCAGCTTCCCTGGGATGACGGCGGCATGGACTCTTCCGAATGGGCAGACGGAGACAGTAGCGATTGGCATGCATAGCATCGAGTGGAACGTTGCGATGAAGCCGACGGACCGCATGCTGTCGGGCAGTATTGGAAAGACTTACTTCGCAGCAGCCATTTTGCGGATGGTGGAGGCTGGGCAGCTCGATTTGGATCGGAAAGTTGCCTTCTATCTTGGCAAGCGGCCCTGGTTCAAGCGGATGCCGAATGCGGGCACGATCACGCTTCGGCAGCTCATGACGCACACGAGCGGGATACCGGAGCATGTGGAATCTCCGGAATTCATTGCGGCAATCATGAAGGAGCCGGCGAAGACTTACAAGCCGGAGGAGCTTCTGAGTTTTGTGTTTGACAAGAAGCCTTTGTTCGAAGCGGGCAAAGGGTGGTCTTATGCGGATACCAATTTCATTCTCGCGGCCTACACGGCAGAATCAGTTTCGGACAAGCCGCTATACGCAGTGATCGAGAAGGAGTTCTTGAAGCCGCTTCGCCTGAACGCCACTTCACCCTCGACATCTCAGTGGTTGGACGGACTGACGCAGGGATATTCGATGCCGAACAGCCCGTTCGGGTTCAGTGGCCCGACGGTGGATGATCACACGTATCTCAAGTTCAACCCTCAGATGGAGTGGGCGGGCGGAGGCTTCATTTCCACCTCGGCGGACCTGAGCAAGTGGGCGAAGGCTCTCTATGAAGGAAAGGCGATCTCTGCTGCGGCGGTGAAGATGATGATCGATGCCGGAGTGCCTGCGAAAACTGGGCCGGGTGACAAGTACGGGCTTGGGGTTCAGATCCGCACGAGCGAGTTCGGCCCGAGTTGGGGGCATGGCGGGTGGTTTCCGGGCTACCTTTCGGAGATGGAGTATTTCCCGGACAAGAAGTTTTCGGTTGCCGTCCAGTTCAACACCGACGACATGAGAGCTCTGAAAGGACGGCCGCTGAAATTCACGCGCGAAATCGCGAAGATCGTGGCGGCGAGCTTGGCTCCTTAGCGTCTCTTGGGTCCATTATAGATTTTGATGATGCGCTCGGGCTGCCAGTCTGGCTTGCGAATTGCGGCGTTGGAAGCCTGGCTAATGAGGTCGAGCACGTAAGGGTCTTGGAGTGTCTCCATACTGGCAAGCCGGAGGTGCCTCACTCGCTTTCCTTCTCCTCTCAGGCGCTTCTCTGGATCACTCAGGCTGCTGCCCCAGCCGAAGACCAGCGTGACGTGCTTTGGGTAGACGGCGAGATTGACGAAGACATCTGCGGTTTTCGAACCGTAGGCAAAGCCAGCGCAAACGGCGCTGGTTGCATCGTAGTGCAGTTCGGATACCGGAGCGAGCATTTTCAGTAGGAAACTGCGAGCTTCGAGCGCAAGCTCTTGGACCCCTAGAGGATAGGGTGCCAAGAACCCGATCAGCTCGGCTGGCTCGGCGCCCATCAGGTTCTTCCTGCAGCTTGCTGCGCGGAGAGGACCTTGAGGCGGCCCTTTGCCTGCTCGGCCATTGGGCTCATGGGCCAGTGCTGGACTACGGAGTTGTAGCATTGAGTCGCGGCCTTGTAGTTTTGCAGCATCGACTCGTACACCATGCCCATTCTGAAGAGCGCTCCTTCGCGGTCACCGGCTGTGGATTGCGGGTCTTTTAGGACTGAGTCGTAGAGCTTTAGCGCGGTGTTGGCATCGCCTTGATGCTCCATTCGGGAGGCGACTTGGATGACCAGTCTGGCAGGGACGGTGCCGGGTTGGCTGTTTAGCCAGGCTACGCAGAAGGCGACGGGGCCTATTTCGTGGGAGGCTACGATTTGCGGCAGCGACTTCTGGAAGATGGCGAGGCAATTCGGATCGACCTGGCGGCCGCTCACGAGGCTTCGGTGCATCCAGTTGAGCACGATGGCGGTGTCGGTTGGATTCACCTTGTGCATCTCTGCTAGCTCTTGGGGGGAGAGCAGTGAGAGGTCTTTTGTTTCGGAGAGGGTTGCCTTTGCGTGGCTGACGAATTCTGTGTCGCGCTGAGGGCGGTAGGCCATGCAGACGAGGAGGCCTCCGAGGGCGCCTCCGATGTGGGCGAGGTGGCCCACTCCGTCTTTCATGCCGATGAAGGCGAACAGGATGTCCATGCCCAGGTAGATTAGCGCGACGCCCCAGAGAGGCCAGGTAACGGTGCCGTAGCTGAAGCGGAAGCCGTAGACGCAGTCGATCTGGCCGTGCGGGAAGAGCCAGAGGGCGGCTCCGAGGACGCCCATGATAGCGCCGGATGCTCCGATCGAGGGCATGTCTGGGTAGAGCCTGCCCATGAGCAACTGGTGCATCACGTCTCCGGTGACGCCGGCGATGAGATAGAGCGGGATGAACTTGAGGGTTCTTAAGCGGCCCTCGACGGCGAAGCCGAAGAGGTAGAGGAACCACATGTTTCCAGCGAGATGGAGCCAGTCTCCGTGGAGGAACATGCTGGTGAGCATCTTCAGGGCGCTGAAGTTGTTGGCGGTGATTCCGCCTGCTTTCAGGACTTCTTCGCGGATGCTCCATCCGTTTGTGGTGAAGACGAATACGAAGACGTTGATGATGATGAGCAGGATGGTGCCGATCGGAAGGCTTTCCGGCGGGTTCTTGCTGCGGATCGGCAGAAACATGGCTCGTCTATGGTAACCGCAGAATTGATGTTCCTATGCGGGTAATGCCATTTATGCTACGAGTTCCTTTCTTTTTCCGCTTCCGGCCCCTGGTGGTATGACGGTATGACGGTATGAAGCGGGCTTCATACTACATCTTGTGGAGAGGTAGTGCGGAGGCTGAGGCGAATCGGAGGATGACCCGAGGGCGGTTTTTCATACGCAGATTTACCAGGGTTGATGCGGACTGTTTTTGGCGTCGGCGCGTTGATCACATCTAATTAGCTTTCCAGATGCGATTTCGTCAACCAACTCTCAGATAATTCTCTATTAATTTTCTAGAAACATCTTCCCTTGGCACGACCCGGTCAGGTGCCATCGGCCTGGGTCTTTCTTTGCCTCAGTCTCTCGAACAGCTCTTGTGCAGAAGCACCGGACCTTCTTAGCGCTTCGGTTTCTCGCTGATCCCTTGCGTTCTTTAGCTTTTGGATTGCGTCGATCAGGCGTTCCTGCGTGAGGTTCTCCGAACGGAAGTCCATGGTGAGATCGCTGAGGGTTTGCCTTAGCTCTTCGGGCTCTAGGTGGTGGAGCCAATCGGACGAGCGGCCCTTTGGAGGGGCATCGGGGAAAGCGTTTCTTAGGGCCTCGCCGATGCGCTCGCCAGTTGTGGTTTCGTACAGATCGCTCGTGCATGCGAAACGCCAGGTGATGTCGCGCAGGTCTTCGGTGAGGCAGCCTTGGAGCATCACGATCTCGGCCGATGACAAGGCTCCTTTGACCGAGTGGTGCTCGGGGAGGATGGTTGGGCGCTCCTGCTGGAGTCCCCTTCGGAGGCGGCTCCGTACGGCATTCACCTCGCGCGCCAACTGCGCGAGCGCCTTGGTGGCGTTCCGCTCCCAGGGGTATTTGTGGGCGATCTCGTTTAGGTGGCGGTCGACTTCCGGGCGGGACTCGGACTCGGCGATGATCTTGATAGCGCCGATCCAGTAGTCATTGTCGCGCACATCGTGCCGCTGGGCGAGGGCTTTGAGCTTGTAGTCGATAGGGGAGAGGGCTCCATCAACGGCTTCTTGCAATGCCGCGGGACCGCCGTTTTTCAGCAGGGTGTCGGGATCTTCGCCTTGCGCCATCAGCGCGACGCGGACCTTGAGGCCCTCGACTCGCAGAATCTCGATGCCTCGTTCGGCGGCTTTACGTCCGGCATCGTCGCTGTCGTACAGGATCACGACTTCGTCGCACCAACGCTTGAGGAGCTTGGCGTGGTCTTCTGCGAGTGCTGTACCCAAAGAAGCCAGGGCATTGGTGATGCTGCCTCGATGGCAGGCGATGACGTCGGTGTAGCCTTCGACGAGGACGGCCTGGCGCAGCTTGGAGATGGAGTCCTTCGCTTTGTTCATGCCGTAGAGCACGCGACTCTTTCGGTACAGCGGGGTGTCGCTGCTGTTGATGTATTTCGGGTGGGCGTCGCCCAGGACTCTTCCGCCGAAGGCGACGAGCTGGCCCTTCTCGTCGCGGATGGGAAACATGAGCCGGCCTCGAAACTTGTCGTAATAGCCGCCGCTGGCATCTTCATCGACGAGGAAGAGGGACTTGCATTCGGCGAGGGAGAAGCCTTGCTTCTTGAGCCTAACTGCGAGTGCGCCACCAACGTCCGGCGCGTAACCCATTTCCCAGTAATCGACGACAGGCTGATCCAGGCCCCTGCGCTCGCAGTATTCGCTGGCTGAGGAGTTCTTGGCGAGCTGCTCTCGGAAGAAAGAAAGGGCCTCGATCATGGCCGCTTCTTGCTGCAGCCTTACTGAAGGCGGGAGAGCGTCCTTCCGAGTTTTGAGGGCGACGCCGGCTTCTTTGGCGAGCGTCTGCAGAGCTTCGATGAAGTCTACGTTACGCCGCTTCATCTCCCAAGTGAAGATGTCACCCGCTTCGCCGCACGACCAGCACTTGTAACGGCCGGTTTCGGAGCTAACCGTAAAAGAAGGGTTTCTGTCCTGGTGGAAAGGACAGAGACCCTTATAAGTCCGTCCAGTTTTTTTCAACTGGATTTCGCGGCCGACAAGATCGACGATGTCTATCCGAGCCCGGATGTCGTCTCTCTCGTCAGCCAATGTGTTTTACTTGCCGGCTGCGACGACGATGCCGGTCACGACCTGAGGCTTGCCTTCGCCGAGACGTGAGAAGCGGAATGCGACCTTGTTGCGGGTCAGGTATCGCGCCATCACGTTGCTGCCGGAGATGTCATAGCCGTCGGGTGTCTTGTACTTCTTGATCACCTGAGCAAAGGTATTGCCGAATGTGACGCCCTTGCTCGTGCGAACTTTCGAGTTCGCCATGCCAATGGCTTCGATCTGGACAACCTGTCCCTTCTTGTTGATGATAAAGCCGTACTTGCTGCCCGAGCGGTTGTAGACCCATCGGGTGTACGTTGCGTTTTCCGCTGCGCCGCCGCCTGCTGCAGGAGGAGCCCCGCCAGAGCCACCGGCACCCATGCTTCCCATTGGACCTGGAGGGCCGCCACCATCAGCCCCAGGAGGGCCGAAGCCGCCGCCGCCAGGACGTCCGCCCTGTCGGAAGACGAAGTCTCCAAAGCTGAAGTCCGAGCTGGAGCCGGTTCCGCCTCCGCTGCCACCACGGGGGGCACCGCCACCACGAGCGGGTCCGCCGGGGCCGCCGCCGCCGGGAGTTCCGCCGCCGCCGGCCATTCCGCCGATGTTGACGGCCTGGATGTCATCCGGATTGCCAAATTTCGTGACAACCGTTACTCCGGAGTCAAAAAGGTTGATGCCAAGCAGCCCACGCTCTGCGGCGTTTGCTCCTGCGGCGAGGACCGCAAACATTGCGGCCGTTGTGATTCCTGTCCACCTAGTCTTCAACAGTTCAATTCCTCCACAAGGATTCGTTTGGAACGATCCGTGTCTGTGTTATCTGACGCCTGATTGGGCCCGAACGTCACAACCCCATCTGGATGCGAGCATGAAAGGGGTGAATGGGTGAATGGGGTGAGTTTGGCTGAAACTCGCCTCAAGACTTCCCGCTTATCCTCTCATCCGAGCTCCCTCAAACGGGTATACCGGATTCACGACTTTAAAGGAGTTCCCTAAGAAAAATGGCATCTAATCTAGCAATCTCCGCCGCCGATTTCGATCAAGAAGTTCTCAGTTCAGACAAGCCGGTGCTTATCGATTTTTGGGCTGAATGGTGTGGCCCTTGCAAGGCCATTGGACCCTCCATCGAGCAGATCTCTGCCGAGTATGCGGACCGAGCGAAGGTCTACAAGGTCGACGTCGACGCCAACGGTGAGCTCGCCATGAAGTACGGGATCATGAGCATTCCGGCGCTGGTTGTGTTCAAGGGTGGCAAGGAAGTCGATCGGATGGTCGGCGCAGCGCCGAAGGCGCAGATCGCGGCTCTGCTTGACCGAGCGCTGCGGTAGTTGCATGTGAACCAATCCAGAATGCGACCGCTAAGTAAATTGCGCTGGACTCTAGCGTGGTGGCTTGGAGCACTCCTTGCGGATATTGTCTGGTATGGTGCCTGGGCTCTGGCAAGCCTTGCTGTGGTTTTGGCCGTGGTTACGTTCCTGGTGCCCGCTCTTCTGCTGCCGTGGCTCCTCATCACTGGGGTTGCTTGGCAGCTTTTCGAGTACTCCGTTCTACGCAAATCGCTCAAGCGTCGGCATAAGGGACGGCGAGATGATCATGGCGAGTCGGGCGAGTTCGTGGGAGCAGCAATCGGTCCGCCGCCTCGTGGTCGCTCGGGCGGCAATGAGCAGCCATTTCCGTTTTGAGGTTCCGGGTCCTTGGGCTCACTCATACGGCGTCTTAGCTGGGTGCCCCGGGACGAACCAACCGGGGCCTACAGTTCTCGTAAGCTAACGCAACTGCTCGTAAGCCAAGCCAACCACTCCCGTGGTAGGCTCCCGCTAATCGCTCCAAAGTGGAGGAGACGCGACATGCAGCCTTTGGAGATCACTAGACGACAACTCTTGGCAACAGGGGCCGTGGCCGGCGCTTCATGCGTTCTCGGACTACCCACCCTGGCTGCCGCACAAGCGAAGGAGATAAAGAAAATGGAACCCAAACTCGTTCGAGTACCGACGGAAGACGACATCAAGAAAGCGCTGAACTCAGCCAAGAACGGCATCAGCGAAGCCACTCACAAGGCGCACCTTACGCTTTGGCAGGGCTACGCGAACAAAACCAACGAGATCCGCAAGGCGCTTGCAGAGCTCGATACCGATCCTGCGAAGGCGAATCAGATCTACAGCCAGATGCGGGCTCTGAAGGTGAATTACGCTTTCGCTTTCGGAGGCTACGTCAACCACAACGTGTACTTCGACACGATCGGCGGAAACGGCGGGCCTGCGACGGGCGACGTCGCGAACCTGATCAATGAAGCCTACGGCTCGTTCGAGAATTGGGCAAAGGATTGGAAATCGACCGGCATCGCTGGACGCGGCTGGGCTTACCTTGGCTACGACCATGAGGAGCAGCGTGTTTTCAACTTCATCGGAGATGCGCAGGACACATTCCCCGCTTGGAATCATCACTTGATTCTGGCAATGGACGTGTACGAGCACGCGTATTTCCTGGACTTCCAGACGGCCCGCGCCAAATACATCGACGCTTGGTTCGCTTCAGTCGACTGGGATGCGGTGAATGCTCGACTGAAGAAGTCGGGGCATTAGGAGGGTCGAGGGTCGAGGGTCGAGGGTCTAGGGTCGAGGGTCGAGGGTCGAGGTCAAGACGGTTTAGGAGTGACAAGGGTCTCACCACAAGACCCTCCCGGATGCCGGACGCGGGCACAAGCCATCCCGCGACTACAGGCATGACCGGGGCACGATTACGTACCTCGACTCTCGTTCCTTCTAGTCTTCCTCGATCTCGATGTGGCCCTTCTTGTCGGCGTTGGCGCGTCGCTTGACCTGGCCATAGCTGCGGCCGGTTTCCTGGTTGATCACGGCGGGCGTCTCGACGGTTGTGGCTAGCGTCCGCTGTCGCTGGAAGTCCTTGACCGCGATGGAGACTAGCGAATGGTCGTCGCCTCGTTTCTTCATCATCATCTTGTCGACAAGGTAAAGGATCGGGGAGGCGTTGTAGATGGAGCTGTAGGTTCCTGAGGCAATACCGATGAGCATGGCGGCGACGAACAGCTTCAGGTCGGGAGTCGAGGTACCCATGATCAGCATGATCGCAAGGGTTGCCACGACGGTTGCCGACGTATTGATCGATCGCGCGAAGGACTGAGTGATCGAACGGTCGATGAGATGTCCGAAGTCTTCGCTCTGGCGCTGCCGGTGCAGGTTTTCACGGATTCGGTCAAAGATAACGATCGTGTCATGCACCGAGAAGCCGATGACGGTGAGCATGGCGGTCAGGAATAGGGCGCTGATCTCCCAACCCAGGAAGTAGCCGAGGACCGCGGCAGCACCGATGACCACGACAATATCGTGGAGCAGGGCCGCGATAGCGGAGAAAGCAAACCGCAGGCCGGCAGAGAAGCCTCCAAAGCCGGTACCGAATCGGAACGCGAGGTACACGACGATCAAGAGGGAGCTGATGATCACGCCGAGAATGGCATTCCTGACAGTCTCCTGCTGAATCGCAGGCCCGATCTTCGTGAAGCTATCGGTGGTCTCGCTGGTGATGGGAACTTGCGCCGCCTCAGCAATCAACTTGCTTGGAGTCTTGGTGTCCGCCAGCTTCGGTGATTCCGGAACGGTGATGAAGACCCGTCGTTGGCCGCCCGCGGCCTCACCCATTTTCACGTTCGCGCCTTTGAATCCGGCTTTCTCCAGATTCTCGGTAATTTGCGGGGCATTCATGTTTGCGGGGGCCGGATACGACACTTCGTAGCCTCCCTGGAACTCCACGTTCAGCTTGAAGCCGCCCATGAAGAAGAACGGGATCGTGACGAGCATCGAAATGATCGAGATCGCGAACCAGCGCTTGCTGGTCTCCACGATGCGGAAGGGCTTCTCGTTGGCCCGCTCGTCCATCTTCTTGCCCATCCAGTTCCGATCGGCCGCATACCACTTGGGGTTTGTCGCGATTCCGGACGCTGCGAAGAACACCAGCAACGACCGGGTGACCGTTATGGCGGTGAATAGCGAGATGAGAACGCCGATGATCAGCGTGGTTGCAAAACCCTTGACGGGGCCGGTGCCAAGCACCAAGAGCACGAGCGAGGTGAGGATCGTACAGGCATTCGAGTCGACGATGGCTGGGAACGCACGCCGGAAGCCAAGGTCGATTGCGGACATCAGGGATTTGCCCGACTTCATCTCTTCTTTCAGGCGCTCGAACACGAGAATGTTCGCGTCGACGGCCATTCCAATGGAGAGGATAAAGCCTGCAATCGATGCAAGTGAGAAGGTCGCTCCCGCCAGCTTCAAAACCGTGAGCGTGAAGAGGATGTAGAGGCAGAGCGCAAGCAACGCAACGAAGCCGGGAAAGGCGTAGTAGGCGATCAGGAAGAGAGCGGTCACGCCGAATGCGGCAAGTCCTGCAGTGACCATCTTATCGAGCGCGTAATTGCCGATGGTGGGGTCAATCTTTTCCGATCCGAGCTCGGTCATCTTGACCGGCAATGCGCCAGCGTTCAGGAGGTCGACCAAGCGTCGGACATAGGCTCGATCAAACGTGCCGTTGATGACCGCGTTATCTGAGAGCAGAGCGCCCTTCTCGACGGGAGCAATGCTGAGCACTTCCCCATCAAGGACAGAGGCAATCTTTTCTCCGCGGCCGAAGAATTTGCGGCTCCAGGCCTCCATCTTCTTCGATCCTTCGCGGGAGAAGAGCATGAGCGGCTGGGTGCTGTTGCCGGAGGGTTGGGCGTCGGCCTTTGCCAGGTCTTCGCCGGCCAGGATGGGTTCGCCCCAGCCCTTTATAATTTTGGTGTACTCAGGATTGACTTTCCCGTCCGACGTTCGAAAGTCGATTTGGCCAGTAGATGAAGATGTTCGCTTGAAACTTACGGTCGGGGTTGTATCCTTTCGTTCAACGTCGTCGTATGGCCGGAAAGGGGACGTGTCCGTCGCAACGTTCTTCGCGTGATAGAACTCGATACGCGCACTGGTACCGATGATCTTGCGCGCGTCCTCGATGTCAGTCGCACCCGGCAGCTCGACGATGATCTGATCCTCGCCTTTGGGAACGATGATCGGTTCGACTACGCCCATCGAGCCCGAAGCGCGGCGCATGAGGATCGCGATGAGCTTCGAACGATGCTCCTCGGCCTTCTGCCGTTGTTCGGCGTTCAGCTCCATCTGATACGTCAGACGGATGCCGCCTTTGACGTCTAGGCCGTAGTGATATTGAGTCTTGGAGTAAATGATTCCCGAGAGAATGCCAAGACCGAGAACGAGAAGAAGGAAGAGGTAACTTTTTGACCGCAAGTCGAATACGCCTCCTGGCGCGAGCTAAGCCCACGGATTATACCGGGAGGCAACTCCGGCAGGCTTGAACCCGCCGCACCCATTGCGCGTAAAGTAGCATCGTAGGACCACCGATGCTGATCTCCCTTATTGCCTTGGCACCAGCCCTTCTTGTAGCTCCTCGGGATTTCTATGACTACCTGGCGAAGAAGGATGGGGCGTATCGGTCGGAGGTTACGCGGTCGGCGACGGAAACTCGGATCGAACTGACGAGCCAGGTTTGGCAGGGGATCCCGTGGAAGCACACGATTCTTTTGCGGCAGCCGAAGACCTTGCCGAAGAAGGGCGTGGCGATTCTTTACATCACGGGGGATGGGCCTCGGCCGGGCGATCTTGTTGAGGTTCCGATGATCGTTGGTGCGACCGGATTTCCGGTGGCGGCTCTTTTTAACGTTCCGAATCAGCCGATTTGGGATCTGAAGGAGGATGATCTGATCGCCCACACATTCGAGAAGTATCTGGAGACGAACGATCCTTCGTGGCCCTTGCTGTTCCCGATGGCGAAGAGCGCGATCAAGGCGATGGACGCGGTTCAGGCGGCGACGCGGTATTCGGAGAACCCGATCACGAAGTTCGTTGTGGCGGGCGCTAGC
The DNA here is from genome assembly GCA_041288075.1 of Fimbriimonas sp. Taxonomy (GTDB): domain Bacteria; phylum Armatimonadota; class Fimbriimonadia; order Fimbriimonadales; family Fimbriimonadaceae; genus Fimbriimonas. The sequence goes on along the minus strand of JBGGMI010000148.1, from coordinate 22,244 downwards.
AAGCGGGGGTGGACGACTTGGTTCGTGGGAGCTTCGAAGGACCCGCGCATTTTGGGGATCGCGCCGCTGGTCATCGACAACTTGAATATTCCCAAGCAGATGCCGCATCAGCTCGCGAATTGGGGCAAGTACAGCGAGCAGATCGAGGAGTATACGAGGCGGGGATTGCAGGCGAAGCTCGAGACGAAGAAGGGCCAGGAGCTGACGCGGATGATCGATCCCTACTACTATCTGGACGCGATCAAGGTGCCCGTGATGATCGTGAACGGGGCGAATGATCCTTACTGGTCGGTTGATTCGCTGAGCCTCTATTGGAATGACCTGCCGATGCCGCATTGGGCTTCGATCATTCCGAATGCGGGGCACGATATGGGCACGAAGGTGCAGGCGATCGAGGTTGTGGGCGCTTTCGCGCATTCGCTTGCGGGTGAGTTCGAGATGCCGAAGCTGGATTGGAAGCTTACGGAGCTTCGCGCGCCTAACGAGACGCATCGCACGCTTTTGCTTCAAGCCGTCTCCAAGAAGCATCCGATTTGGCAGATGAGGGCGCTGACGGCGGTGGCTGACAATCTCGACTTTCGGCCGGTGAAGTGGGAGACGGCGGCTGAGGTGAAGATCGATCCGGTGCCGACATCGGTAGGCAGCTCGCCAGCTATTAAATTTTTGATTCCGAGGGGCAAGAACGTGGCGGTATTGGCGGAGGCTCGCTTTAAGATTGGAAGCCGGGTGTTTACGCTTTCGCGTCCGGTAACTGTGTTCAAGAAGTAGCGCTTTCTGCTGTATCCTATAACTGTTACCAAGCGTCAGAAGGAAACAGACCATGAGCACAACCGCTCTGAGTTCCTGGCTCGCTCACCGGCCCCGGCGTGGAGCGACGCAGATCGATACGGTGGTTCTTCACGCCACTGGAACGGACGATGTCGAGCAGTATCTGCACGATCTTCGGACCTCTAATCTCAGCTATCACTATCTCGTCTTGAAGTCGGGCGAGGTGCAGAAGTGCGTGCCGTATTCGGCCGTGGCGTTTCATGCGGGGAATTCTTGGGGGCCGCATGAGGAGAAGCGCGGGATTGCGCATGAGCAGGACTCGCATGGTCACTTCGTCGAGCTGACGAGTGTCAACGAGTATTCGATCGGCGTCTGTTTGGAGAATCTGAACGATGGGACGGATTGGTATCCGAAGGAGCAGGTCGACTCGTGCGTGCAGCTCCTTTGCGATTTGAAGGAGATGGTGCCGAAGCTGCAGTACCTGACCACTCATGCGTTAGTGGCTCCGGGGCAGCAGACCGATCCCGCCGGGTTTGAGACGGCGAAAATCGCCAAGAAAGCCGGGCTGGAATACTGGCAGCCGGCTTATCTGTAGCGATTTGACGGATTTGTTGCGGCATTCCTTCTTTTGAAGGGCTATTCAATGTTCTTATGGCCCTATAATCCGCTGGCGCGGATCGATGCTTACGCTCGTAACCGCCCCGAAGGATATTTACATGAAATTGCTTTCATTATTCAAGAGCGTTTTTGCTCTTACGGTCGCGGGTGCGGTCCTCGTCCTCTCCGGATGTGGAGGAGATGGCGATAGCGCCACGACCGGCGGGACCACCGGCGACGCTGCTCGGCAGATTATCGAGAACGCCGCTTTCGAGGGTTCCCTTTCGAGTGAGTCTTCGGGGACGACTACCATGACGCTGCAACTCGAGAAGAGTGGGGGCACGCAATACGGTGTCGCAGCTTTTGAGCAGCAGCCTGATGGGGTTCCATCAAGAGGGCTCGCGGCAAAGCTTCCCTTCACCGGCAAGGTGGAGATCATCGAGCTCAAGCCTACGAGTCTCACGGATGGCACGATCAAGCTTAGGGTGAGCGAGTTTTCGAAGAGCGCCCCTTATGCGGTGCTGAACTTTAGCGGCGCGTATCACTGGAACGGGCAGACGGGGGCGGCGTCGACCGTCACGCTAAACGGAACTGTGACGGGGACGAACAACTCGGGCGGGAGTGTCAGCCTCAATTTCACGGCTACCGAAAAGACCGGGCCGCCGATCGCAGATTTCAAGGGGGCGTGGTATGGGAAGCTGTCCTTTGGCGCGGACCAGCGGCCTTACACCGTCACTTTCACGCAAGGCAATGCTCCGCTGAAGTTCGTGGGTGCAGTGAAGACGGACGCTTCGGAGTTCACTTTCAACGCGAGCCAGGCTCAGGACACGCTGGCGGGTGAATTTGAGGGGACGGGTTTTGGGGCTCCTGGAAAGACGGTGCTCTGGTACGTGACGGGCAGAACGGCTACCACCTACGATGGCCAGTATCTGATCGTCGACACGCAAGGGGCGATCGTTGGCAGTGGGGCGATCACGGGCATCAAGGGCACGCCTCCGGCGGCTCCCGCGCTTCAGCCTGGGCTTTACACGGGAACGTTGGTCGATGCAAATGTCTCTAGCGAGTTGAAGCTGGATATCACGGAAGCCACGTTCGAAGAGGGTTCGAATGGCGCATTTATCCTTGATCCAAGCGTTGGGGATCGAACGGGTGGAACGGTCAGGCAGCTTGCGGGAACGAAGCAGTCGTTCACCGTGACGACTACCGGCCTTCAGGGTCCCTATTCGGTGGTCACGTTTACGGGCATCGTCGGAACGACGACGGCTGGGGTGAGCACGCAGTATAACGGCACGTTTACGGCAACGCGGAGGGCGGGGGGAACGGCTTCGGGTTCGTTCAGCACGTTCCGGCAGACCTCGGCCACGTCGCAGATCAGCGGCACGTTCACGGGCAACTTCTCGGGCAACGGCAATGGTTCGGTAGTGGCTGCGCAGGAAGGCAATGCGCTTGCATTGACGGTGCGTCACCCAATCAATGGTGGCGCGGCTGAGTATACGGTGTTCGGGTATGTGGTCGGCGACATCTTCGTCGTCGAAGGAGACAGCCTCGTGAGCCCTTCAGGCTCAATCAACGCGATGCTCGAGGGAAGCACCTCAAACCTTGACAAGAACCTGTTCGGCAGCTACAGGTGCAGCGGGACGATCACGGGCGGCAACAGCTTCTCGGATGGCGGAACCTATTCGGTCTCGAAGCCCTGACGCGAAAATCCCCTCCTCCGCAATGGCGAAGGAGGGGATTTTTAATTGTTAGCCGCCGAGTTGTTTGACGGCTTCCTTGACCTTGCCTGGATCGAGAACCTGCTCCGGGCTGGCTGCCTTTGCAGCATCGATGCGCCGCATCAGATTTGCGATGGCTCGCCGGGTCTTCTTCTCAGTTGGAGTTAAGCCCTTGTTCGCGGCCAGACGCGAGATGCGTTTCTCGACGTCATTGAGCGCCTTCAATGTGTCATCCAACCGCGACTTGATGGTTGCGCCTGCGATCGGCTGTTCCGACAGGTAGGTCCGCAACTGCGTCTCCAGTCCCGCACCCATCTCCTTGGTGGAGGCGGGGTCGGATGGGTTCTGAAGCATTGCTTCGACCTGCTCTTTGTGAGCAGCCAAGAACACGCCCAACTCGGATGAGAGCTGCTCGGAGGTCGCCTGAGCGTGGCTGCGGAGGTCCTGCTCGACACGATCTTCGATGGTTGCGCGATACTCGGGGAGGCGGGCCAGGGCATAGTCTGGTGCGCCGCGGATTGTCTCGGGCACCTTGGTCCGAATGAACTCCGCGAACTGCGGTTCTGCGTCGTCGAGGCGCTGGTTTACCATGCTGGTGGTGATTAACGCGGCAGCTTTGGGATGCAGGTTCTCCCGGAAGCCGTTGGTCACGAAGACCATGTAAAGGCCGATTAACGCGACGCCCGCAACGACGACGATTCGCGTTCGGGTGAGGTTCGTTCGGCTCTTTTCGAGTTCGGTGGCGATGAACGATTCAGCTATGCCTTCGCCGCTAAACGTCGTTTCGATGGGCGGGTTTGTCTCGCTCATTTCTTGGTCTCCTTGTTCTTGTCGGCAGGCTTGGCAGGTGCTTTCGGAGCCAGGTCCTTCAGGTCTTCCCTTAGAAGATCGAGGACTAAGAGGCCCATGTGCCAGTCGGCAACCTCACCAGCGGGTGCTGCGGGCTCGGTGGCGGCAATCTTGTGCAGGCCGGTTACGATGCTGTGCATGCGATTCGTGTGCGGTCTGAGAAGCTCTTCCGACAGGCGTGAGCCTCGTGTTGTGGCAATCGTGCCGAGGCTGGTCAAGAGCGCCGTGACCTGCTCCTCCTTGACGGACGGGAACATCTCGCGAATCTTGGGCTCTTGAGCCTTGAGAGCCGCGCCGAACGTTTCGTCCAGCACTTTCTCACTTCGGTCCGGAATGTTCTTTTGGAGCGTCTCGACTTCCTTTAGGGATGCCTCGGTTAGCTCGGGGACTCTTGTGTTCAGTTGCTGAAATTCAGCCTGAACGACTGGCTGCATTTCCGTGATCGTGCGGCTGGCAACTTGTTGCAGGCGGGGCACGAAGTCTTTGTTCAGACCTTGCTGAAGCTCTGAGACGAACAGGTCCTGCGGTGGCCCGGCCTGAGCGAGATCGCGGACGGATGTGGCCAATAGCGAAAGGCAGACCCCCACGATTATCAGCGTCGCGACAAAGCCGCCGATTCTCCACCATGCCGCCTCTTGACGCACACGTGTGAGTTCATCGATTTTTGTTTTTACTTGCTCTACTTCCATAAGACACCTCTAGGGTCAACCTTCAGTCTAGAGACTTCTTTCGAATTAGTGTGGGTTTTTTGCGAGATAAAGGGCATTTAATTCGTTATATCGCTGAGGGAGGGACGGAGGGCCCTTTCGTGTACGATTTTGCTTGACAAGATCGGCCCAGATCGGGATAATAATTGTTTGCACCGCGGGGTGGAGCAGTCTGGTAGCTCGTCGGGCTCATAACCCGGAGGTCATAGGTTCAAATCCTGTCCCCGCACTTTTCAAAGCCTCTCAGAGACGTTTCTGAGAGGCTTTTTTGTGATCGTTCCGCCGAGACTTCTCACTTTGGGGTTTCAACTTTCGCGTTTCAGCGCGTCTTGTTGGGCGTCTTAGTTTCAGGTCACATTTATGAAACTGCCAATTATCGTCGCATCCGCTCTTTGCCTCACCAGCCTGCCCGCTCAAACCGCATCGCCTCGCCAGATCGAGCGGTTTATGCACATCGAGCACGCCGCCGGCAAGTACACCGTGAAGGCGAACGGCATGGAGGTCAAACTGCTGCTGAGTGATCTCTTCGCACTCACCGACAGGACGGCCGCCATTGAATGGGACGTGAACGGAACTATCACGGAGGAATTCGAAGGGCTCGATTTCGAAACCGCTCTACAGAAGATCACCCGCCAGGTGGACTCGACCTATGAGGTCAAGGGCGGTGCTTACCGAGTGAGACGGCGTATCGGTGACATTGCTTACATGCGGCCAATCAAAGTCGAGCGCAAGTATTTGATTGAGGCAGGGGGCAAGTCGATCGACGTCATCAACGTTGACTCGGCCAGCGTTCAGGCGGTGCTGAGGGACTTATCCGAGATCTTCGAGATCCCCATCTATGTTTCGCCGGCGGTGAAGGGAGAGGTCACCATGCAACTCCGCAGCGTTCGATTCGATGTCGCGCTCGATCTGATTCTTCGGCAAGTCGAGGCGACGTACACGCGTGATGACAAGGGAATCATCGTCAAGCCTAAGACATGGAAAGGTTGACACGGGGCGTGGGTCTCTTGGGATGGCGGCGGTGACCGTGAAGCGAGCCACGCATCCTCTGGGCTAACTGAGATCTCCCGGATTAGCCGTTAAGAACGAAGTACAAGTACATCTTCGTCCCACAACCATGGAGCGGTTCGTGAGGTTCTGGAGAGTGTTTCTTCTTCGAATCAAACAAGCATTCCGCTTTAGAAGAACCTGGTCCATGAACGATCCTCACTTCACTCAGAGTCAACTGCGAGAGCTGGCAGAGCAAATGCGCAATCAAAGAAGACCTAAGGATCTTTCCGAGAGCCTTAGGCAGCTAGGCATGATCGGTGAGAGAGAACTATTGCAGGCAAAGGCCCAAGAGCGTGGCATAGGCTTCGTCGATATAGAGCGGATCCCCATAGACGATCTCCCCCACAATCTCATTCCAACCGAGACCCTCAAGTGTCACCAGGTGCTTCCGGTCAAAAAGGAAGGTAACAATCTTTGGATAGCCATGGCAGATCCGGCCGACACGGCCGGAATCAACGCAGTCAAGCTGCATACGAACTGCCGGGTCATTCCCGTCCAAGCCGTGCCGGGCAGAATTGCTGAAGCACTAGACCGCTGGGCCTAAGCCAGGACAGCTTGCGGCAACCACATTCGAGCCACCGACTCGATCGCCGAGATGTACTCGTGATAGTCGACGGGCTTCTTCATGTAATCGCTCGCGCCCATCTTCCAAAGAGCCCGAATGTCCATCTCGTTCTCGGAAGACGTCACGATCACGATCGGTACGTCGCGGGTGGGCTCGTGCGCGCGGTATGCCTCGAGGACCTGGTGGCCGGTGAACTTCGGCAGCTTCAGGTCGAGGAGGATCAACGAGGGCAGCTCCCTTTCGCAGGGGCCGTCGCATGGCCAGCGGTCGAGCAGCGAGATTGCCTCGGCTCCATCTCTGGCCACCTCCACACGAGGAGGGGGATAGGATTGCTTTAGCGCGCGAAGGGTCAGCCTCTCGTCGTCCTCATTGTCTTCGACGAGAAGCACGAAGTGCTTTGTCCGTCCATCAACCACGATACAGAATCTCCCCGGCATGCTCGTATGGCGGCACACCTACTGCATCAGGCGACAATCCGTTAAGGATGTTCAATTGACGCTAAGCTTTGCGTCAATTGAACTCCAACAGTTCGTAAAATGAGACGTGGCGTTTAAGAATTTCAGCATCTGGCGCGGCCGCCTACCTCACTGGCGCGCCGACGATGTCACCTACTACGTCACGTTCAAGCACTCACGAGCGTTGGCTGAGTGGGAGCGCGAGTTGCTCGTTCGAGCGCTCACCCGCCCTGAAGGCTCGAAGTGGGACCTCCTCGTGCTCTGTGTTCTGCCCGAGAGGACCGAACTCATTTTCACCGTTCGCGATTCACCTTCTGGGCAGCCATATGAGCTTTCCGGCATTGTAGAGAAGGCGAAGTCCAAGGTCGGCAAGGCGATTTTGAAGAAAACGGAAGAGCGCTTTCCACCGTTTTACGGCGAAAGCTATGACCGAATCATCCGCGACGAAGTCGAGCTCGAGGAGCGTCTCCACACGATCTACCGTTCTCCCGAAGACGAAGAGCTGTGCGAAGACGCCTCTCAATATGCCGGTCTGTGGGTCAGAGAATTCGAGTAAAGAGGTTAACGAATCAACTGCGAGATGCCCAGATCGATATACTGCCCACCCTGGTTCTGATGGCAGTACACGGCGAGCGTATGCTTCCCTTTCTTGAGGATCGTCGGGACCGTGGGCCATGGCACCAGCGTGTAACTGCTGGTCCACCGCGCCTTCGCGAAGAGAAGCTTGCCATCCAGGTAGATCTCCACATCGTCGTCGTGATGGAGCCGAAGGAAGAGGTCTTTCGTGGAAACATCTTTGGCCAGCGTGAACTCGCGTCGAATCCAAATATCCGAGCTGCTCCAGACGGTTCTAACAATGGCACCAGGTGTTTCTGGCATGCCAAATCCTCCGGGTCCCTCCTTCCATCCTGAATCGTCAAAGGACGCGGCACTCCATCCATCGGCGGGCTTGGCAGTCGAATATCGCCAGATGACCGGGCTGACCTCCGATGTTGGAACGATCTCGGTAACTTTCGGCGAGGGCAGGTACACCGCTTTGATGGCTTCCTTGGTGCGCTTGAGGTCCGGCTTTATGAGCTCGCGATCATAGGTGAATAGCCCGTTCAACTCTGTCTCCACATCTGTGGTCTGCGTATAGACCGCACCGGAGAGACCGGTCGAATCCTTGATGAGGTGAAGCTGTTGGAAGTTCATCTCCAGAGCCCGGGTGAGCTCTTCCTTGTTCTTATACGACACATAGCCCCAACCATCCCTTGACCAGGTGTGGTCGGGGACAATCAGGCCGAGGCCGCCAAATTCTCCTAGGAAGGAAGCTCGGCCCGTCTCCATTTTCGGAGCTCCGGGGCCTGGGTAGATGTGTGCATCGGAGAAATCTCCAACACCTCGATCGCTCCAGCCGCTCGCGCTGTCCACCAAACGTGTGGGATCGTACGATTTGATCCAGTCGGTTATGCGCGCGGTATCGAACTGTCCCCATCCTTCGTTGAAGGGGACCCACGCGATGATCGAGGGATGGTTTTTGAAGCCATCGATCATGGCCTTCAGCTCCCGCTCGTAAATCTCGGCCGACTCGGGGGTGCGCCTGATGTCGGGATCGCTTGGGCCGATGTATTTATCGCCGCTGGGCATATCCTGCAGAATGAGGATGCCGACCTTGTCTGCCCAGTAATACCACCGCTGAGGCTCCACCTTAACGTGCTTGCGGATCATGTTGAAGCCGAGGCCCTTGGTTACGAGGAGATCGTAGCGAAGGGCTTCATCCGTTGGGGCAGTATAGAGTCCATCGGGCCAAAATCCCTGGTCGAGCGGTCCCCACAGAAACACGGGCTTGCCGTTCAAATGCACGATCGGCTGGCCGCGCTCGTTCTTCTTGAGATAGACCTCGCGAATGCCGAAGTAGCTCTCTACCGCATCGGTGCTGCCGGCGCTCTTGAGGGAAACTTTCAAGCGGTACAGGTAGGGGGTGTCGGGTGACCACAGTTTCGGTGCCGCAACCCGGAGCTCCAGCATGCTCGGCTCGTCGTTGCCCGGCATAATGCGGCCGCTGGCTAGTTTTTTGGAGCCTTCCAGCACCTCTACCATGATCTCCGCACCCTTGGTGTCATGGTCGATCTTGATCTCGACGCGGCCGTCCATGTGGGTGCTCACGTGCAGGTCTTTGATGTAGCCGCTCGCAACAGGCTCCAGCCACACGGTCTGCCAGATACCGCTGGTCGGACGGTAGAAGATGCCGCCCGGCTTTCTCACCTGCTTTCCTCTCGGCTGGGTGCCTTTGTCCGTGGGGTCGCTGACAGTCACGACGAGTTCCTGTTCGTTACTCGTCGACAACCTGTCTGTGATGTCGAAGCTGAATGCATCGTAGCCGCCCCGATGCTCGCCAACTTTCGAGCCATTCACCCACACGCTCGTTTCCCAATCCGAAGCTCCGAAGTGGAGCAAGAGTCGATCGCCGGTCTTGGGGCGGGAGAAGGTGCGCCGATACCAAATCGCGTGGTCATCGGGAACCATCTCATCGATGCCCGAGAGGTAAGACTCGACCGGAAACGGCACGAGGATCTTGCGTAAGGAACTCGGTGGTGCAGTTGATCCTTTTGGGATAAATCCGAAATCCCAGTGGCCGTTTAGGTTCACCCAGTCCTTTCGCACGAGCTGCGGCCGGGGGTATTCGGGGTGGACGTTGTCCGGCTTGACGTTCTTTGCCCAACGCGTGAGCATCTTCGGAGCAATCCTTTGCTCTTGTAAAACTGATCCTTGTATCAAAGCACCCCATTGTAAGGCTAATAAGGGCAAGAACGCTAGCACTCCAGACATGAAAAGATAATAGCCCCCTCAGTGCCTTCATCTCCGGGCCCAATCATGGATTTCACTGAGGGGCACCGATAGGAGGGCCCTGCTGTAATTACTCGGGCAGCCGACGCACCTAAGGTTCTGGTCGTCTCTTATCGGTCCAAGGTTTCAGCACAAGTTCGGCCTGCTCCTTCATCCATTTGTGTTCCGACTGGATGAGCTTGGCGAGTGCAGCCTTTACGTCAGCGCGCTCGAGCACCGCCGCCTGGGCGGAATTGTCCGGCTTCTCAAATCCTGTGCTCCTAGAGCCTGCGAGCCAAAGCAGGGCCTCGAGTTTCTGGATCGCGTTATCACCACAAACCATGCCTGCCCAAACATCCGGCTTCCTGACCACGGGTGCCGAACCTGCTCGGAAGTGTTCCAAAGACGATGAATACGTATTGCGCAGGCTGGCTCCTTCAGCCGTTTCGAGTCGCAGAAGTACAGGTCTCAGCTTGTCGACTCCAAAAAACTCACGGGCAAGATAGCGCCCATTCATGCCGCCAGTAACTTGAACTTCCACGATTGGTCTCGGCAATTCCGCCACCAACAACTCCCTTGCACCGTAAAGCCCGTTACGCCAGCCAGTCGGCAGTAGCGACTGCGCCTTGACGGCTCCCTTGCGATCGAACACCGACACCCGAATGTGTGACGAGCTTGGAACCAGACCGGAGGGGAACCCTTCGACAACCAAATAGTTCTTGTCCAACGGATCGGCGTATGCACCGGGCGCAAGGTTCTCCAATGGAAGGCTTGTGACGATCCACGGCTGTCCGATCGCCAGCATAGGACCTTCTCCGAGGGATTTGGCAAGCATTTCGCGGAGCGGATCCTTGATTGCCACTATGCTCGAGTAGCCGTAGTGCGAATCCAACATCTTCACCAACTCCGGGTTGGACCCGCCTTGTTGAAGCAGGGCAGGCGAGATGAGCGAAAGGGCTACTAGGTAGAGCATGCGTCTATTCTCCGCCTTTATGGAACCGGTGTCCAGCCAAAAGTTAGATAATTGTTCTCCAGACTCCCATCGGCATACAGGTCGATGATCCCGTAGCCGGCGTCAAATTCCTGAAAGGGACCATTCCACCAGGCTCCACACGCGGCTCCATTGCAGTAATAGGAGATTCCCAGGTAATCCACACGTTCGACGAGATGAATGTGCCCCGAAAAGCAGGCCTTGATATTTGGGTACAGCCGGAACAGCGCTTTGATTCGCCGCACATCGATATGCATCCAAGCGCCTGGGACGCGCCAGTCTCCGGTCGCCTCGTTGTCGCCGTCCAGGAACGCACATGCCGAGAGGATTGGGATGTGCGAGAACACCGCGACCGGCGTATTTTGGGCCGACTTCAAATCTTCTTCTAGCCACTTGAATTGGGCCTCGTCCAGCTTGGCGGTATAGCCGCCTGGGATGAGAAACGTGCTGTCGAGCACCACTAAATGCCAGCCTGCCTGGTCGAAACTGTAGTAGGAGCTTTCGATCCCCAGGCGATCTAGTGCATAACCTCGCTCCGTGCCTTCGGGTCCGGTCCAGATGTCGTGGTTGCCAATCACATGCTTAACCGGAGTGCGGGCGTGTGAGGAAAGCACGCTCGAATAGGAGTCCCACTGAACCTCCACGCGTTCTCTAGGTGTCTCTAGGCAGTCCATCACCATATCGCCGCCCATCATTAGAAGGTCGGGCTTCTGCGCTTGAGCATGTTCCAGGCACCGCTGCATTCCAGCCATCGCGCCTTTCTCGGGCTGCACGTGAAGGTCGGTTATGTGGGCGATGCGAAGGACACGTCTAGGATCGACACTCATTGCTTAGTGAATCTTCCCCCACCAGTTTCTTTTGTTCGTGAGCTTTCCGTATGCTCTCGATTCTACTGGGGTCGTTTATAGGCGAGAGAGTGGCAAGGAGGAGTGGAAAAAGCGCCCACAGAACAGTGTAGCGGTCACGGTCGATTTGAGGGAGCAGGTGTAGCGTCTGAATTGACTGAACGTTGATTGCAATTTGCCACACCCACTGTCATGCTGGTAATGGCTCTTGCCTTGATGACGGTCGGGCGGCAGGATGATGAGGGAGCTCGTGCCCTGAGTATGTGGCCGATCAGCCACTGGACCGCCTGGGTCAAGGAGGTCAAGGAATCTGAGAGGAGCGTTGGCAAAGTGGTTCCGGCCAAATTGGCAGAGCGACTGCGGCAATTGGCTTCATGGAGCGAGACCAAGACGTTCAAGTTTGAGCCTTTTCATCCGCAGGTCATGATCAGCTTCATGGGTCCGAAGACGCTCATCAACGTGTACCTCGATGCAAAGTCAAGCCGGTTATCGGTTGTCTTAGTTAAGCAATACAAAACACCGAAGAACGATGCTCCTGCTCTGTCGAATCAGTGGCGAGAGGATATACCAGCGCTGGTTTCGGAACTGAAAGAGATTCGCTGAGGATTCGAAGCGGTAGTTCGGAAGCTTGGTGTTCTCCCGCGACGTTGCGGGAGAACGAGGAAGGCTACTTTGCCTTTCCGTTCATGGCCGGAACCTTGTTCATCAGGTCCTTCAGGTCGATTCCTGTCATCACCTCGGCGACGGCCGGAATCTGCCCCAGAACGTCGGTGACGCTCTTTGTAATCTTGTCGACACCGGTTGAATCGCCTCCGCCGGTGTTTACCAACGTGATCTTGTCGATCTTGGAGAGCGGTGAAGCGACGGCGGCGGCGATCTCGGGCAGCTTCTCGATGAGCATTTGGCTGACGGCGGCTTCGTTGTACTCGGCCCATGCCTTAGCCTTCTCCTTCATGCCTTCTGCTTCCGCGAGGTACTTCGCCTTCAGGCCCTCGGCTTCGGCGAGTGCCTTTTGCCTGATGGCATCCGCTTCGGCTTCACCTACGGCTCGGATGACGTCGGCTTGGCTGATACCGGTGATGCGGTTGCTGTCAGCTTCCGCCTGGGCAATGGACATCCGGCGCGAAGCTTCGGCGTGCGCGAGAGTCTCCACGCGAACCTTCTCAGCTTCAGCCGGCTTTTGGATGGTGTGGACGAGCTCTAGCTCGCGTCGCTCGATTTCGCTGTGCTCGATCTCGATCAGCTTCTTGCGCTCTACGAGGCTTACGCCCATCGTTTCTTCGGTGAGAACCTGCTGGGTCTTGGCCTTCTGAAGCTCGTACGACAGGTCGCTCTCGGCTCGGGCAGTTGCCATCTCCGAGTTGTAGAGCTCGAGCTTGATCTGCTTGTCCTTCTCCTTCTCGGCAATCGCGATGTCGGCGGATAGGCGGGCGAGGCGGCCTTCTTCTTCTGCCTTGGCAGAAGTAATCGTGGCCTGCCTCTCAGCCAGGGACTTGCCCATCGTAGCGTCTCGAGTCGCTTCCGATTCTCCGATCACGGCGTTCTTCTGAACGTCGGCCATCTTAGGTCGGCCGATGGCAACGAGGTAGCCCTGCGGGTCTTGGATCTCGCGGATGGTAAAGCTGATGACCTGGATGCCCATATTGGCGAGGTCTTCAGCCGTGAGTCTTTGAACGGCTTGCGCGAACGTTTCCGGCGAGCTGTGGATTTCCTCAAAGGGCAGGGTCGAGATGACCGATCGTAAGTGGCCCGACATCATCTGCAGCGCGATCTCATTCATTTCCGTTCGAGACTTGCTGAGGAACATCTCGGCGGCGGTGATCAGTGCGCTGGGATCGTCGGAGCGCACCTTGATCTGGGCGATGCCATCGACCTTGATCGGCACGCCGAACTTCGTATAGAACTCCGGCGTGCGAATTTCGAGTGTCATCAGCTCCAGGCTGAGGCGGTCTACACGCTCGCGGATCGGCCACACGAAGGTGCCGCCGCCGTGATAGATCCGGAAGTTCTTGCTGATCTGGTGCCCGTCGGGCAAGGTGTAGCTGCTGGGTCGTCCGCTGACGATCAGGACTTCGTTGGGGCCGACCTTTTCATAACGGCCGGCATAGAAAGCGGTGAGCATAAGGATCGCCAAAGCGACCACGGTGAGCCACGTGAGTGGCGATGTGAGAAGATTTTCCATTGTTGTTTGCGGATTCACAAGGTCTCCACGACGGCGACTCCGGAGCGGACATCGGTGACGATCGCCTGAGCCCCCTTGGGGAGCTCGGTCTCGGCTCGGGCCGGCATGGTGTGCCGCTTGCCCTGTGAGATGTAGGCGATGCTGCCAACTCCGTTCTGCGGGATCGTGAGCGTGACCGTACACATCGCGCCGAGCAGGGTTTCGCCGGAAATGGGTTCGCCAAGGCTTTGCGTAAGCCTCTTGAGCCACATCCAGATCACGCTGAGCAGCGCGAAGCCGCCCACGTTTGCCGCGAAAAACCTCAGGAACAAAGGAAGCCCATCGAGGTTGAGCCCGATGAGTCCAAATCCCAACAGGAATGCCGCCGCGCTCGTGGGGAGCAGTGCCGGAACGCGCTCGCGATTATGCCGGGATGCGCGTCGGAGGAGACGAAAGAGCGACGAGAGGGCACGGAGCCTGTGAGACAGGCCGACGTACTCCGCCAGAGTGAGCGCGAACAGCAGGAAGGTGAGAGAAAGGCCCGCCAAGAGGCAGCCCATGAAAAAGCTGCGAAGCGTTGCTTCAGAACCTAGAAAAACCATTTGCCATCACTCCAGTTGCCGGGAGGAGGCATCGTGCAGCTACTTTAACGAGCCGGGAACGATGTCGTCCTCCGGCGTCGCACGCTTGCCAGCGCGCTGGGAGCGGGTACCTCGTCGTCGGGCACCCCAGTGGCTCAAAGTGAATGCGGCGCTTTATTCGGTTTTCATTCGCATTATACGCATATTCTGAGGAACACAATCCCCAGATAGTCCACCCGCTCGACCAGATGGATATGGCCCGAAAAGCACGCTTTAGCATTCGAGTATCGCCGGAACAGCGCCTTGATCCGGCGGACGTCGATGTGGAGCACCCGTTCAGAGCTCAATGAGGCTTCACCACCAACTTCGTCGTCTGCGCCGAGCCGTAGGTCGAAGCCTTCAGCGCGACGATCTTTTGCGATAATACTGCGTTATGGTAGACCGAGAACGATCCGTACGTGGAGCCGCCGGGGATTCGCGGTGTACCGGTGAAGTACGCCACCCCAGGCACGGAGCTTGAGAGGTTCAGCACAATCCCGCCCGCCGGAGCCGGCCCGCTCAGGCTGATCTGCAGTTGCGCCGGCGGGCTGCTGCCGCCGACCACCATGCTGGGATTGATGAGAAGATAAGTGACTCGCGGAGGAGCGATCTTGAATGAGCCAGTTTTGGACTGACCGGCAAGCGTCGCCTTCACGGAAACGGTGGTTAATACGGCTACTGGCAGCGGATTGACCCCGAATATTCGATTCGTCGAGCCACCAAAGATCATGACCTTCTTGGGCACGACGGCCGATGGAGACTCGCACTCCAGCTTAACCTCTATTCCATCGCTCGGAGCCTTCGAGGTTAGAGTCACATTGCCGTAGACAAACTGCCCACCTGTCGTGGTGGCAGGTGTAAAGCCCAACGAAGCAATGCGAGGAGCCCGCAAAGTGAAGTGCGTCTTTACGACGGGCCCTCCCGTTGTCGCGCCAACCTCGACCGGCAGATCCCATGCGACCGGAGTCGTGTGAACGGAGAAAGAAACAGTGCTCGATCCCTCCGGAATCGTCACCGTCGTGGGCACGGAAGCTGAAAGCGTGTTTGTCGAGAGGTTAACGATCGTTCCACCTGCCGCCGAAGGTTTGGCAATCGTCACCATTCCCGTCGTTCCCTTGTCACCTTCCGTCCAAGTCGGGTTGAACCCCAAGGAAGCCACCGCTGGAGGAAGCAGTTTAAACTCGCCGCTTGCCTCCAAGCCCAGCCGTCGAGCGGTGACTTTCACCTTCGTAATCTTGCCCACTTGTTTTGTCGTAATCGTGAAGAACTGGTGCGTGGCCCCTTCCTGCACCGTGACCTCAGCCGGTGTGGTCGCGCTTAAGGAGTTATCGGAGACGGTAAAGACGGCTCCGCCAGGAGGTGCCGGTCCGTCGATGACCAGCGTTCCATTAATGGTTGTGCCACCTTCCGATTGGAACGGCGAGAGGATCACATTAGAAGGCCCGATTGGATTCACGACGAGCGTCTTTTGAGCCGTCGTGCCATTTGCCGTGCCCTTGATGAGCACGCTCTTAATGCCTCCCACGAGGGAGTGATTGACCTTAAAGCTAACCTCCCTCAAACCCGTTAGCACCGTCACCGAGCTGCTGGCCGGATTCGCAGAAGCCGAATCGCTCGAATCCAGGCTGACGAGCAGGGGAGTAGGTCCGGCGATTCCGTCCAGAACCACGCGCCCATCCACCGGATCCGAAACGCCTCCCACGACTTTCTGTGGCGTGAGGATCACGGCTTTCATGACTGCAGGTTTCACGATGATCGTCGCCTGTTTCGAGGCGTTGCCCATGTAGGCATTGATGGTTACCGTAATGTCGGCGTCAACGCCGTGTGGATAAATCAGAATCGTCTTAGAGGACGCCCCGGCGGGAATGACGAGATTCGTCGGAACTTTGAGAATCGACGAGTTGCTAGTCAACTTCACGACTTGTCCACCCACGCGTGCAGCAACACCAAGTTCCACGGTCAAGGCAACGGGGTTTCCGCCCCGCACTGATGGCATGCCGAGAGTGAGAGATTTGAGCGTCATCAAGTCAGCCGTCCAAATACCGCGGCCATGCGTTGCGGCGACGAGCAGAGACGTTCCAGCCACGAACTTCAATTCATCGACACTAACATTGGCTGGAGCGATGTTCGAGGTCGTCCAGGTGCCGCCCCCGTCATAGCTCCAGAACACGCCGATCTCGGTACCTACGAACAGACTGTCCGGATCGGAGGGGGACCGGGTGAAGCCCCGAATCGGAACCGACGGCAAGTCTCCGCTGATATCGGTCCAATGCTCGCCGCCGTCGATCGTCTTCCAAAGGTTGTCCGCAGTAAAACCTCCGAGACAGACATAGACGACCTCCGAATTCGCTGGGTCCACGAAGATGCGTGTGATGTAGCGCTTCGGAAAGGGGTTCTTCGTCTCGTTGTCATCGATAAAGGTCCAAGTTGGCGTGGGAGAGTTGGCATTCAGTGATTTCCTCACCCGCCCCGCTCGATCTCCGTACCACACGATGTTCGGACTCGCAGTCGCCACAGCGCTAACGTAGCCTCCCTCCGTATTGGGGAGGAGTTGCCAATTTGGAACTCCGGCCTTGGCATTCTGGCTTCGCCAGATGCGATACGTTCCGACGAAGAGGTTGTTTGAGTCGTCAGGATCGAGCGCAAAGGCGGCAATGAAGGGAGCGGTCTCTTTGGATCCTACGTCCGAGATGCCGGCAAAGATGTCGTGGGCCGTTGCGCCATTGTCATCCGATCGATGAAGTGCGGCGAACACATACTCGCCAAAATGTACGTTCGGATTGCTGGGATCGACTGCAATGAAACCGCCATCGCCACCAGCGGTACGCACTCCTACACCCGATTCTGGATCGATGCGGAATTGCCCATTATCCTGCAAGCCGCCCACGACTGCACCGGTTTGCTTGCTTCCGTCGGCACCGTAGAACTGCGTCGTCCGTGGTCCCGGCATGAACTCCCATCCGGCGTCGACGGAGGCGTTTTCAATGTCGAACGTGCGAAAGAGGCCGCCGTCGCTGGCAACAAACACGGTTCTATTTGAAGACCCGTCATATCCGGGATGCGAGAAAATGCCGTGAATATCCGGGTGGATCTGTTGGGTTCCAATATAGCCGTTCGAAATCTGCTGAAACGTCACGCCTGCGTCGTAGCTGCGCCATAAGTGAACTCCGCCCACAAGCAGGAAATCAGGATTGGTTGGGCAGACCCAAATCGCGTTGTTGTACCAACCCTGGGTGCCAAACATTTGTGGTATCGGATCGGCGGTTTGCTTAAAAAAGGTTTTGCCGCCATCGTCGGATCGGCAAACCGCACCGGTGTCTTCCCGGGTGGCATAAACAATGTCCGGATTCGAGGGCGCGTAGGCCATCTCAATCCTTCCGTCCACGCCCAGAATTTGGTTCTGCCCATAATCCCAATTCTTTCCGGCGTCTGCAGACCAGTAGGCCGAGCAGTTGCCGTCATAGGCCCATGACGCTATCGCGTGTGTTCCGTCTGGGGAAAAGGCAACAAATTTCCCGTTCGCAAGCGTTGCCGTTCCGGTGACCTTTTCAAAGGAGCCACCGCCATCGATAGAACGATAGATTCCCCCTTCCCCGGCAGCGAGCACGATGTTTGGGTCGAGAGGAGAGACGGCGATCCGATTGATCCACCGCGCGTCCGAAAGACCCGTGACCCGTTCGAAATTGAATCCTCCATCGGTCGACTTGTAAAGGCCGTTGCCCAGGATGCTGTCTATATTGTTAAAACCCTCTCCGGTCCCCGCATAGACGATGTTCGAGTCGCTCGGTGCCATCGCCAACGAGCAGATGGCCAAACTAGGCGCCAAATCATTCACAGGGTGCCAAAGGTATCCGCCGTTGGAAGTGATCCAAACGCCTCCCCCAACGCTGCCGACCAGCATGTGATCGGGATTGTTTGGATTGATCACGAATGACCTCGCCCTTCCGCTGATATTAAAGGGCCCGCGCTCGGTCCATTCCATGTCCGGACCGCCGAGGGTGTCCTGAGCAGATCTCAAGAGTGCCTCCCGCTGCTTCATCGCGCGGCGGATGCCGTCGCGTGGAATGTTGCCATTCTCATCTCGCAACGCAAGCTGCCTCCAACGAAGCGCTTCCAGTGCTCCCGTTGTCTCTTCCTCTTCTCCTTTAGGTGCAGACAGGGGACCTCGTAAGGTTAGGAAGGCTGAGGTTAGGCCAAATAGTGCGAGGGCAGCAAATCCAAAGGCGAAAGGTCGCTTCACAATCCAGTGTAGCGGTAGTGGAGCAAATACATAGTTTTTGTTTGACTATTTAGCCAAGAAATCCGCTGTATCGAAGAGTTTGTCTATGTGGGCAATATTGTTGGTGTTTAAGTGAGGTTTGTAGGGATAGATGCGATGCGCGAGGAAAGCCATGTGCCCGTCGCGGTCCTGGGCTTCGCCGCGGATGGTGACGTAGGCGCTTGTGACGATGGCGTGTCCATCCCTGCGATACACATCATCGAAGCAAGTCACATTGAGCAGTCCGCTTTCGTCTTCTAGGTCGAAGAAGACGACGCGTTTGCCGCTGGCGGTCGGGGGGAATCTTAGGCGGATTGGGTTGCCGACGACAATGGCTTTTTGACCGCTCTTCATCGTGTCGATCGCCTTGCCGAGGACCACTCCCTTGTCGGTGATTCGGTCTCTCTCGAACGCCATCAAATGGTGCTCCACATCCAGACCGAGGAGAGCTCTTTCGTAGATCGCCTTCTCGTGAAGGACGAAGTCTTCGACCTCTTGGAGCGGCGGCTCGGGGATGGTCATGCCGAGACCCTGAGCCATAGCTTCGCTGGATTCGGCGTAAGCGTAAGCGGCTGGAATTGCCCAGAGGAGGCTTCTTCGGTTGGGGTAGAGGCTGTCGAACGCCCCGGCGAGGATCAGCTTTTCGAGCTCGTCTCGCTCGGGCTTGATGCGGTGAACGGCTTCGAAGAAAGAAGTGTATGGGCGATTTGCTACGATTCTTTCTTTTGTGGCGATAGAGACACTGGCGAGCTGACTGAGGGCGATTCGGATGCCGCCATTTGGAAAGATGATTTTCGGGTCTTGAGCGGACTTGACGTCTTCGACTTTGAACTTGAGGTCGCTTTTGTTGATGTCGATTGGGAGGATAGCTACGCCTCGACATCTTGCCTCGTTGACCAGCGTGCAAGGGCCGTAGTAGCCGGCGGGTTGGGCATCTAGCAAGGCGGCAAAGTATTGGGCTGGGAAGTTCTGTTGGCAGTAAATGGAACGAATCGAGACTTCCGCGAAGGCGAGAGCGTGGCCCTGGGCGAAGCCGTAGCCTTTAAAGCCGGCGACCAGGTCGTACACGTGGTCCGCTACTTCCCTGGTGAATCCCCTCTGGGCGATCTTCTCGTAGAGCTGGTCTTTGATCGAAGCGCCGTAATCTTGCTTGCGGTTCTCGTGAATCGCCTCGCGAATGACTTCCGCCTCTCCGCCTGAGTAGCCACCGAAGGTCTGAAGAAGCTGATCGACCTGCTCCTGGAAGACGATGATGCCGTACGTGTTGCCGAGGATCCTCTCGAACTCCGGGTGGAGATAGCTGTAGGGCTTGCCGCGCCTTCTGGCGATCAGCTCATTTAGCTTGACGGCTCCTCCAACGCCGGGACGGATGCCGGCTTGTACAAGACTGGCGTCGTGGAGATTGTCGGTTCTCAGGCGGATGTGTGCCTGGCGCATGGCGGGGGAGGCGGATTGGGGGATGCCAATGAGCTCGCCGGAGCGCATGGTGCGGTAAGCCTCCTGGTCGGCCAGGGAAATCTGCTCGACGCTGAAGTCCTTGTTCTCCTCCCTGATTCTTCTTTGGGTGCCGGAGAGGACGTCCTGGCCGCGGAGGCAGAGGATGTCGAACTTGTCGAAGCAGTGCTTGGCGCTCCGCTTGTCCCATTGGATGATCTGCACCTCGTCGTCGCCTGAGATCATCATCGGGACGGTGTTCCAGATCGGCTCGTCGGAGATGACGACGCCAGAGGAGTGGGAGCGGATGTTTCTGGGGATATCTGCGATGAGCGGTGCAAGCTCCATGATCCACTTGAAGCGCTCTCTCGGAACTCCGCTGTCTCTTAGCTCCGGGCGTTTGTCGAGAGCGGTCTCCAGGTATTCGGGGGAGACTCCGCCGTGGATGAGCTTGGCGAATTGGCCGATGGTTTCGTCGGGGAGGCCCATGGCTTTGCCGACTTCTCTTATGATGCCTCTCGTGCCGTAGGTGCCTATGGCGGCGACGGTGGCGACGTTGTTCTTTCCGTATTTGTTGGTGATGTAGTTGCGGACGTCATTGCGGCGGTGGGCTTCGAAGTCGATGTCGATGTCGGGGCGCTTGGTGCCATCTGCGGGGAGGAAGCGGTCGAAGTGGAGGTTGTGCTCGAAGGCGTCGATACGTGACATTCCAAGGCAGTAGGCGACGGCGGAATCGACTACGGAGCCGCGGCCGCTGTAGAGGATGTCCTGCTCGGTTGCCCATCGGCAGACGTTCCACATGGTGAGGAAATGCCCGGCATATCCGAGGTCGGTGATCCGTTTAAGCTCATGCTCGATCCGCTTCTTGAGGCCCTTACTGATCGTCTTGTGCCGCTGACTCGCCCCTGCCCAGGTGGCGTGATAGAGCGTGTCGTTGTCGTCGTCGTAGATTCTTGGCAGTCTCGTGCGGCCAGGCAGAACGTGGTCGTCACACCGCTCTGCGATCAGATGAGTGTTCTCCAGCAGATACGGAGCATCGGCGAAAAGGATCGCCATCTCTTCCCCGCTCCGCATGTACCGTTCTTGATTGAGATGCCTGGCTGGCCTGGGTTTCGTCTCCGGCTGCGAGGGATCTCTGGTTGGTTTGCGGCCCAGGATTTCCTCTACTGTGCAAAGAGTTTCGGAGCAGACGAGGACGTCCTGGGCAGGAAAGTGGTCTTGTCTTTCGTGGCACACCAGGCCGCCGGCGACGGGTGTCAGGCCGTAGCGTTCGGCTAGTTCGAGCAGGAGGCGGTTGACTCTGCGCTCCCAGGGGAGGAAGCAGCGTTCGATTTCGATGTAGACGTTGTCTCGGCCGTAGAGGGCTAGGAGCGTTTCTAGGGTTCGCTTTGCTCCTTCCAGGTCGCCGTGGGTTAGAAGCTGGTTGATTGGGCCGTTGTCTCCTCCGGTCAGGCAGATCAGGTCTCGCGTGTGCTCAGCGAGACGCTGCCATCGGCAGAGGGGAAAGAGCCTCGGCTCATCGAGGTGGCAGCGGGTGATGAGCTTGGACAGTGATTGGTAGCCCTGCTTCGATCTTGCGATGAGGACGATGGAGCCGCCAGTTTTTTGATTGCCGGCCTCCATTTCGAAGGAGGCACCGATGATTGGTTTGATCGGGACTTTTTGGGTTGCTTTGTAGAACTCATAGGCTCCAACCAGAGAGAAGGGGTCGGCGAGAACGGCTGCTGGGAGGCATCGGATGGCAGCTAAGGCGGGGATGTCAGAGGCGTGGATGAGGCCTCGACCGAAGGAGAATCCGCTGCAGACGTGGAGGGGGACGTAGGTGTGTTTTGAATGCTTAACCTGGAAGTTAACGGTTTCTCTTACTCCTGAGAGACGCCGCACGTCTTTGGCTTTGTAGGTTTCGTAGAAGCCGGGGGATTTTGGCGTGAGCTCATGGTTCGGGCGAGAGTATTCGCCCCAGCCGCGGTTGCGGCGTGCGGCTCGTTGTAGGTCGATTTCTTCGGTGTAGTCTTCCTCAGGAGATTGTTTTGCTGATTCCGGACCCTCTCCCCTGCCCCTCTCCCCCGGAGGGGAGAGGGGTTCTGAGGCGGTTCTTCTGATCCCCTTCTCGTCGATGTAGGTTGTGAACTCCTTGTAGGGTTCACCGGCCCACCATTCTCCGGTTTCTCGCCAAAGCTCGAGGATCTCACGCCCAGCCAGTTGCATCTTTCCATGCCCTCAACACACGCTGACGTCGCGGCAGGCTGATCTCGCTGCCGAGCTTGATGACTTCTCCTCCGTACACCTTCTGAACCTGCCCGACCGCGCTCTTCAGTGCATCGCTGGAGTCGGTTCTGGCTACGTAGAGCTTTTGTTGTTTCCGATTGGCTTTCCTAAGATTCGGAAGCAGAATCCGAAGACTCGTGACTGGCTTCTCCG
>JBGGMI010000147.1:0-3296 GCA_041288075.1 Fimbriimonas sp. | reverse complement strand
CAGCAGTGCGTTTCCGACGTTAGAAAACTGCGACTACTCGTGAGTTCCAAGCTTGTGTTCGTGCAGAGCACCATCGATGTTCGCCGCAAGGATGGCATGCAGAAGGCAGCGGAGTTGGTGAACAGTGGCAGCGGCATCGCGAGAATGGATGCCATCCGGTCGCATGTTGCCGCTATGAAACAGCGCGAGGAGCGCGAGCTGAACGAGCAGAGAGCGCGCTGGGGGGCATCACAGGATCGAACGCTGCTCTACACCGCGTTCGCATTAGTGGGTTCGCTACTGTCATTTTTAGTTGCCGCGGGTGGCGCAGCAAGCTTGCTCAGGCGTCGCCAACATCATGCGGCCTTGCTGGAGGAGCGGCGGCGGATTCTAAAGGACCAGGTCACGCAGCTCGGCAGTGAGAGAACGAGGCTACAAGGTGCGGCGGAGCGGGACGGCTTAACTGGCTTGCTCAACCAGGCGGCGACGATTGAGCGGCTCGACTACGAGTTCGCGGTCGTAATCACGACTGGCGCTGCTTTTTCTCTGCTCGTGCTAGACGTCGATAACTTCAAGGGTTACAACGACAGCTTTGGCCACTTGGCTGGGAATGAGGCCATTCAGCGCGTTGGCAGGATTCTTACGACAGTTTCCCGCGAGTCCGACGTGATCGGACGTTTGGCGGCGAAGAGTTCGTCATGCTCCTTCCGTCCACCGGGCGCGAAGGAGCGGCGTTTTTCGCAGAAAAGGTTCGACGAGCCATAGAGGACGAGGAATGGCCCCTTCGTCCAATCACCGTAAGTGTTGGAGCGGCAACCCTCGGTCCAGAACACAGCGCACCGGATGATCTGCTCGCGGACGCGGATGCGGCAATGTACGAAGCGAAGCAGGCCGGACGGAACAAGGTCCGCCAGGCCCGCATGTTTCTTTAGCTGACGTAGCCCATATCGGTGCCTTTCGAAACTTCGCAAACGAGCTCGGCCACTTGATCAGGGGTGGCGCTCCTCGCGATGTCTGCCTGAGCGATCATGCCGATGAGGCGTCCGCTTGAGTCCACAACGGGTGCGCGGCGCACTTGGTTCTCTTCCATTAGCTTCACGCAACTTTCAACCTGAGATTCGCTCTGGACGGAGACGATCGGGTGGCTCATGGTTTCGGCCACGCAGGTCTTGTTTGGATCCTTGCCTGCGGCAACTGCTCGTACCGCGATGTCTCGATCGGTGATCATACCGACGATTCGATGTGAAGCTTCGTCGACGACCGGAATAGAGCCGCAGTCCTCCATCAGCATCATCTTGGCGGCCTCCTGAATGGTCTGCTCCGGCTTGCAGCACGTCGGATTCGTGGTCATGATTTCGTTGACTAGCATAATTGGCTCCCTTGTCTTTCCCCCAACACAGGGACTCCCCTGGATGGGTGAGGTTCCTTGGAACCCAGGACTTCGCTGCATACTCCTATCTAACATGCAAGCGCAACAAAACGAACTTTCGAAGGTTCTCGCCACCAACCACCCCGCCCGCCCCTACCTCGTCTTGGGTGCCTTGATTGGAGGGTTAGGACTGATCCGCAACAACATCTCAAGCCTCGCTTTCCTGCTTGCCGGAGGCGCTTTGGTCGCTAAGGGACTCGAGGAGATGCGCCAGACGGAAGCACTGCACGGCGGCAACTACCACGGCACAAACGCTTCCCCAAGCATGTAGAAGCATTACAATCAGAGGGTGAATCTCTCGGATGTGCTTCTGGCGCTAGTCCTGATCACGATTGTCTTCGGCCCCATCGTGGCTCTCATGATGTACGGCTTCCGCCGTGGAAAAAGCGCCTTTGAAGCGCAGTTGGAAGAAACGGGCAGCCCCTTTCGAGCCAGGTGGAAGACAATGAGCGGCAGCCTTCGAGCGGCAATCGTTCCCGCCTTGCTCTCTCTGGTCGGCGGCATACGAATGCGCGTGAAGAGAGAACTCGGGGATGGGGAACTCGTGTGGCAATGTGTGGGTGCGGTCGCTCTGATGACGATCCTCTTTTTGATCGTGCCGTTTATGTTTGGCGTCCAGCGTGCCTATCAACTGAGCGCTCGGTAGCAACTTTATAGTTCCGCAAACGCAAGTGCAGCGTTAGACAGGTTAGTGCCACGTCCTGCATTTGTTCACTGGCGCAAGCCTAGGGTGCTGTTTTGCGTCGCCATCGCCGCTGCTTGCCTCTTTCTTGGCCCCAGACTTCTTAAGCGTGCCTCCGGCCCGAGCCTCTTCGTTACCGAGAAGGGCCTCCTTCGGAGGGGCGAAAGCTCATTCAAAACGGTCGCGATCACCATCGACGATGGACCACACGGCCAGTCCTGCGAGCAGATCCTCGACGCCCTAGCGGCCCAACAGGTAACCGCCACCTTCTTCGTGGTAGGCTCGCGCGTGGACAAAGAATCGAGCCTCGTCCGTCGCATGATCGACGAGGGGCATGAGGTGGGCAACCACACAATGACTCACCCGCGCCTCGATACACTGTCCGCCCGGGAAGTGCGCCACGAGCTGCTCGCGTGCCAATCGTCGATTCGCCGCGCCACCGGCCGCGAAGTCGCGCTCTTCCGTCCGCCAGGCATGCGCAGCAACCTGCAAGTCCTGTCCACCGCCCGCTCTCTCGGCTACACGACCATCGACTGGACCCTCGGCGCAAAAGACTTCATCGGCTCCAATGGAATCGGAGAGCAGGTGGAGCCGGAGCCGGCCCTTATCGCTCGACGCGTCCTGACAGGCGCATCCAATGGCTCCATCATCCTCCTCCACGACGCGCCCGCGACAGCAAAGGCCATGCCCGCGATCCTTTCCGGCCTCAAGGCACGAGGATTCCAGATCATCACCCTCACCCAAATGCTCGCCTCACTCCCTCGTCCGGTTTTTGTCACCGCCAATCCATACTCGCGCGTGGCCCTTGCCGCAAAGAAGAAGCCAACTCGATCTAGGCCTAAGCGAGCCTGGGTCCAGAAGAGGCGTGCCGAACCCAGAAAGCTTCAGCTAGTCGGCGAAGAACAATACCTACGCACCTCTCCCGACGAGCCTCTGATCGAGGCGTAGTGCTCGATGTGCGGCTCTGGCTAAGGGACCCTCCCTGCTCCGGATGCCGTCGTAGCGCCCAGGATTGCAGCGAGCTGCAGTTCATCCCACGACCGGGACGGTCGTGGGACCGGGAGCGGGACGCTTCCGCCACGCGCCAAAAAAGCCTCGACGCATTACTGCGTTGAGGCTTGGTTGGTTGCTCTTTGAAGAGTCCAATAGAGGATTCAGTTGATTTCGAGAAGCGCTCGACCTGGAGATGTCTTCTCTCTCGAAAGA
>JBGGMI010000146.1:0-6261 GCA_041288075.1 Fimbriimonas sp. | reverse complement strand
TTGGCGGCAATTGAGCCCCTGTTTGCGGTTGCGCGAAGAAAGTTCGCACAATTTTGAAAAACCGTGTGAAATAGCCCTTCTGCTTCAGCAGAATGCGTGATAGTATGAATCCATGCAGAAGTTACGAGGCTTCACACTCATAGAATTACTCGTGGTAATCGCCATCATTGCAATTCTTGCTGCCATCCTATTCCCAGTTTTTGCTCAGGCTAAGGACTCTGCGAAGCAGATCGCCTGTATGAGCAACATGCGTCAGCTCGGTATCGCTGCAAAGCTTTACCAGGGCGACCAAGACGACTTTTGGTATCCGCTCATGCGCTACGAGGCACGACCCGGATTCGCCGATGCCCAGATGTGGATCGGTTACGACAACAACAACGAAATCGTGAGCACTGCGCTTCCGGGCAACCAGTCGAAGCCGGCTATCAATCCGATTCGGCCGGGAACGATCGATCCTTATTTGAAGAGCGAGGGCATCAAGCACTGTCCGAAGCAGCCTCAGACCTGGCAGCTTGCCATTGGCCACAATGGTTTCCAGGACGGGTTCAACTCACCCTACTACGACACGAACCCCAAGGCCAGGCACAACGAGTACGGCCCCGGTTCCAAGAAGGGCGTCGATCCGGCTTGCGATCCTACGTGGGACGTCTGCTACGTCAACGGCATTCAAACCTTCTCAGGCGTGAGCGGTTCGGAGATCGAAGAGGATGCAAACACCCTCATGGCTTGGGAGCATGGCTCCTATGCTCCGATGTGCAACTTCCTCATGCCGTACGACTGGCAGGAGAGCCCACCAGAGCTCGAATCGCTGCGGAAGCACTTCAACTTCCTTCACCGGGACGGAACGAACACCGTTTGGACCGACGGACACGCGCGAAGAATGGTTTACGGCCAACTGAAGCGCCAGATGTTCTCCGTTCGAAAAGACATCTACAAGTAGATCAGCCATTCATCGATGGAAGCGGGAGCCGAGGTTATCGGCTCCCGTTCCTATTTACGGCTGATCGCCTCTGCCGTTTTTGCCCTTGAATCTGCGCTCCTCGAAGGTGAGCAGGTATTCGATCTCGTCGGTGCTCGGCACTTCGCGCCGGACCGTTTCAAGAGCATTCGTGAGCCCAAGCTGCGACTTGAACAATAGCTTGCACGCTTTGTGCAGGGCCAGGCGCGTCTGCGGCGTCACGCCCTGTCTCCGGAGCCCGATGGCATTGATGTCGTGCACTTCCTGCCGCTCGCCCTCGACGAGCATGTAAGGCGGAACGTCACGCGTGACCTTGGTAAAGCCTCCGATCATCGAGACCCTGCCGACGCGAACGTATTGATGAATCCCAACGATTCCGCCGACGGTCACCAAATCCTCGATGGTTACGTGGCCGCCGATCGCACAGCTATTGGCAATCGTCACTGTGCTCCCGACCCGGCAGTTGTGACCCAGGTGCGAATACGCCATCAGGAAGTTGTCGTCGCCCACGATCGTGGCATTCCCCGCGCCGGTCGCTCGATGGATCGTCACATATTCGCGAATGAGGTTGCTGTTTCCGATCCTCAGGAAGGTCTGCTCCTGGGCGAATTTGCGGTCTTGTGGATCAGCCCCGAGCACAACGCCGTGCCCGACGTAATTGTCGGTGCCCAGGGAAGTTCCGCTCTTGATAACGGAATGCGATTCAAGCTTCGTGCGAGCGCCGATCAGGACACCCGCTTCGACCACGCAAAATGGGCCAACTTCGACGCTCGTGTCCAACTCCGCGCCCGCGTCTACGCACGCCAGGGGGTGGATGTTGGCCACTACTCTTCCTTCTCGACCAGTTTGAAGACCATCTCCATGGATGCGGCGAGCTCGCCATCAACGGTGGCGCTACTCTTTATCTTCCCGATTCCGCCACGAACCCAAAGGAGCTCGATATCGAGCACCATTTGATCGCCTGGAACCACCGGCCTCTTGAAACGCACGTTGTCGATCGCGCCAATGAGGGGGATTCGGCCGGCAAAATCTTCGCGCGTCATGATCAGTGCGGCACCGGCCTGCGCCATCGACTCAAGGATGAGGACGCCGGGCATGATAGGGCGGCCCGGGTAGTGGCCTTGGAAGAAAGGCTCGTTGATCGAGACATTCTTGATGCCGCGACAGCTCTTGCCATCCTCTCCCACGTGGAGGATGCGATCCACAAGCAGCATGGGATAGCGGTGGGGAAGCGTCTGGAGAATCTGCTCAATTGTCATGTGCAAGCTGCCATCGCTGGCGTCGGGAGGTTACCGAAACTTTCGAAGGTCGAGTCTATGGGAAGATTCCTCTCCTAATCGTGGCGTCCGCGACTCGCTTTACTCCGATGATAAGAGCCGCCGTGCGCATGTCGGTCTTGTGCAGCCGCATCGTGGCATCCACGGCAGCGTAAGAGTGACGCATGATCTTGGTTAACTTGCGATTCACCTCATCTTCTTCCCAGAAGAAGTTCTGAAGGTCCTGCACCCACTCGAAGTAGCTGACCACCACCCCGCCGGCGTTGGCCAGGATATCGGGGACGATCAGGACGCCCTTGTCGGAAAGGATGTGGTCGGCTTCCATGGTGGTCGGGCCGTTGGCTCCTTCCACGATCAGCTTTGCTTTGATGCGATCGGCATTCTCGGCGGTGATCTGGGCGGAAATCGCTGCGGGGATGAGGACGTCGCAGTCGAGTTCGAGGAGTTCGAGGTTTGATACCTGTTGCGCATCCTTGTATTCGCGAATGCCACCCTCTCGGCCCGAATAGCGGGTGATCAGGTCCTTGATGGGGAGGCCGTCCGGGTTGTAAATGCCGCCGTGCGCGTCGCTAATGCCAACTACGGTTGCGCCTGCTTCCTCGGCAACCTTGGCTGCGATCGAGCCGACGTTGCCAAAACCTTGAATGACGACTCGAACGCCGGTGAGGTCCAGGCCGATCGACTTCGCCGCCTCTTCCATCGCGACGATCACGCCGCGGCCGGTGGCCTCTACGCGACCTTCGGAACCGCCAAGCTCAACCGGCTTGCCGGTAACGACGCCAGGCATGGTGTAGCCGGCATTCATGGACATCGTGTCCATGATCCAAGCCATCACTTGGGCGTTCGTGCCGATGTCGGGGGCGGGGATGTCGGACCGCTCGCCGACCATGCTGTTGATTTCGGTGATGTAGCGGCGGGTGAGCTTTTCGAGCTCGCGCCTCGAATACTGCTTGGTGTCAACCTTGACGCCGCCTTTCGCGCCGCCGTACGGGATGTTGGCGACGGCGCACTTCCAAGTCATCCACATCGCGAGGGCGGAAGTTTCGTGCAGGTCGACGTCCGGGTGGTAGCGGATACCGCCCTTTGTGGGGCCCCTGGCGGCGTTGTGCTGCACGCGGTAGCCCTCGAAGACCTGTACTTCCCCGCTGTCCAAAACGACCGGGAAGTGGACGATGAGGGAGCGGATGGGTTGGGCGAGGACTGCGTGGAGTCCGGAGTCGAGGTCGAGGTATTGCGCGGCTACAGCAAGCTGCTGTTGGGCCATGTGGAAGGTGTCAATGTGCTGGCTCATAAAAGGGCACGCGCTATCGCTGCGGCGGGTCCACGATTCGCTTCAGAAGCGCGTAGACAGGCACTGCGATAACTCCGTTGTAGATCGCTGTAGCTATTGTAGCCAACAGGAAGGCTCCAATCTCCTGTGGGGGGGCGATGAACATGAGGAGGAGCTGGGCGACGAGCGTGGCTACGAAGGTAGTTGCGAAGGCGACGAGCACGTTTGCCTCCAGCTCGAAGCTGTTGAACCAGCCGGTGAGGAAGCCGGTGAAGGTTCGGGATATCGCGTATGCGGCAAGGTTTGCACCCGCA
Organism: Fimbriimonas sp.; assembly: GCA_041288075.1. GTDB lineage: Bacteria > Armatimonadota > Fimbriimonadia > Fimbriimonadales > Fimbriimonadaceae > Fimbriimonas. Next base: position 2,442 of record JBGGMI010000146.1, on the reverse strand, counting down.
AGGCACCCATGGATCACGCCTGCCAAAAAGCCGACAAGCGAGGATGCGTATCTGGCGGAGAGGAGTCCGAGGCAGGCGACGCTGACGATGAGGAAGTCGGGCACCGCATCGAAAATTGCGATCTTGGGCGCGAGGGTCTGTTGGCAGCCGCCTGCCATCCAGAGGCAAAGGATTGCGACGATGGGATAGCGCCAGGTCTTCATCGCAGCACGTGCACCTCGCGCACGTCGCCGAGGGACACTGCGGGATCGATTACCGCGCGTCGAGTGCCCAGCTCTTGCGAATCCTCGACGAGAATGACCTTGCCGATCACGATGCCGCGCGGGATTCTTTCTGAGAACCCCGATGTGACGATCGTGTCGCCAATTTCCACAGGAGCCTGCGGGTCTTGAAAACTGACGCCGAGGGTTCGGAAGAGGCCCGCCGGGGCAGGCTTTCGCGAGATATCGATGGCCCCGATGGTGAGGCCGGGGTTGGAGAGCAGGAATACCTGGCACCGCTTGGGCTCGACCGACTGAACCGTGCCTAGCAGGCCCTGTGGCGCAACTACCGGGCAGCCGACCCCGACTCCCTGTGCAGAACCTACGTTGAGGGTGACCAGGTTCTCATAGCCAAAGAAGCCGATGATGCTGGCCGGAACGCGGGTCTTTCCAGGCACCGGTCCGAAGCTCTGCATCGTGCGAAGGCCATCGATCTCGCGCTGAAGCGCCTCGACTTGCTCCAGGTAGGCGCCTGCGGCGACCACTTGGGCTTCAAGTCGGCGGTTTTCGGCGACGAGCTTCGAGCCGGAGAAAACGCCGATGCTCCAGTCCGACGTGCCCTCGGTCATCGAGCGAATGGGGCCGGAAATGGGTTGGAAGACAGAGCGGACGAGGGATGTGAAAGGATCGGTCGCACCCTTGCCTCGGGCTGCATTTTGGATGCGCCCGAGCAGGAATCCTGCCACGCACAGCGCGACGAGGAGCACAACGTCGAGACCGCTTTTCTTTCGTTTCAGCTTCTCGAGGTTTTCTCCAACATCTTGCGGATCAGCGGGTTCTCGTGCATGCTCTCCACCACGATTCCGGTTCCGATCGCAACACAGGACAGGGGGTCGTTGGCGATGTGCACGGGCATCATGGTCTCTCGGGAGATCAGCTTGTCGATGCCGCGAAGCAGTGCGCCTCCGCCCGCGATGACGATTCCATGGTCCATAGCGTCGGAAGCGAGCTCGGGCGGTGTTGCTTCCAGGGTGAGCTTAACGGCTTCTACGATCGCGTGGAGGGGCTCGGCAATGGCGAGGCGCACTTCGTCGCTGGAGATGACAGCGCTGCGGGGGAGGCCGGTGACCAGGTCCCGCCCTTTAATCGTTAGTTGCAGCTCCCGCTCCAGCGGATAGGCGCTGCCAATCTCGATCTTCGTCATCTCGGCCGTTCGGTCGCCGATGTAGAGGTTGTAGGCTCGCCTCACGTAGGAGGTGATGGCTTCGTCGAGCTCGTCGCCGGCGATTCTGATGGACCGGGAATGAACGATGCCGCCGAGCGAGATGACGGCAACCTCTGTGGTACCGCCGCCAATGTCAACGATCATCGAGCCGCTCGGCTCATCGACTGGGAGGCCCGCGCCGAAGGCTGCCGCCATTGGCTCTTCGATCACGTAAGCGTGGGTCGCACCGGCGCTGCGCGTTGCTTCGATAACCGCGCGTCGCTCGACTTCGGTGACGCCGCTTGGGATGCCGACCACGACCGTTCGCCGCAGCAGAAACTTGTTGGAAACCTTGCTGATGAAGTATTCGAGCATCTTCTGGGTCTGCTCAAAGTCGGCGATAACGCCGTCTTTCAGTGGTCTTATGGCAACGATATGGGCCGGAGTGCGGCCGATCATTCGCTTGGCCTCTTCGCCCACCGCCATCACTTCACCGTTGTCCTTGTTGATGGCGACGACGCTGGGCTCGCGAAGCAAAACGCCGCGCCCGCCAACATGTACCAGGGTGTTGGCGGTTCCGAGGTCGATCCCGATGTCGCGCGTGAACTTGCGGCTCATGCTTGCAAGAAATCCATGCCGTGAGCTATTCCTCATCAGGCACCGGATCCCCGCTGCTCAGCCGCTTCGCCAGGGTTTCCTGCGAGATGGCTGAGAGCACGATGGTGGGGCTGGTTGTAAAGATCACACATTTGGTACGCCGTCCCTGGGTCGCGTCGATGAGATTGCCTTCCTTGCGCATCGACTGGATCAATCTCCTCATCGGTGCCGACTCGCTGCTGACAAGCGCCACGATCTTTTCCGTGAGCACATAGTTATAGAATCCCACGTTCAGGACGGCTGGTGCAGGCATTGATTAGGCGATTCCGTTGGGGTCTGTAGAGTCTACCGAACCTGTACGGAGGTGGTTAACGCGTAAGCACCGCTAGAGCCGCATTCCTGACGGTTTCCTCGGCCAGCTCGCGGTTGCCGTTTTTGTCC
>JBGGMI010000145.1:0-3727 GCA_041288075.1 Fimbriimonas sp. | reverse complement strand
CACCCGCCCACGCTGTTCGCTGTAGATCATGTACGCGTCAAAACGCCGGTGCCGCCGCGCTTCAAAGGCGCGGATCCACGTGATCGTCTCACGGCCCAGAGTGTCCTTGTAAGCGTAGTTCCGGATCGTAAACGGCACATTAGTGCCCGACTCGGGAAACATGATTCGCCGGAACGTGCCAAGGCAAAGGAACGGATATGTCCATGCCGGACCATGCCACAACTTCTCCATAACGCCCCGCCCGACATGAGCCTTCCTCATCTCGCTGGTCAGCCCGAACCGCTCCTGAATCCGGGGATGAAGCTTTTGAAACTCCGCTCCCATGGCCTGTTCGTAAATCGATTTCATTCCGCTTGCTCCCGCTTGCAGTTGCGCGCGCTCGGCAGGTCCTTCGATGCAAGCAACGCAAGGGCGGCTAGCACTATCATGGACAAGTTAAGCGTCACTGGATTGAACGCCTCCGTCAGCACGCTCGGTCTATTGAAGATCAGTCCCATCGGCAATAACAGCAATATCGGGATCTGCCACTGCAGCAGCCACCGCTTGCGCCACAGCAGAAGCAAAAGCAGCCCGAAGCTGCACTCGACGACACCTGCGGTGGTCGTTATCTTCATGGCCGTTTCCGCATCGAAGCCGCTGGCCCGTGAGATGCGCTCGTCGAAGCGGGGAAACAGCAGCTTTGGCACCAGCCCCTGGTAAATCCACGCGAAAACGAGCATGCCGCGCGCCAACGCATACACCTTCAGGCGAAGCATTGAAAGCTCCGGCTGAATGTCCCGCTCGGCCCACAAGCGTAGGGCATCAAAGCTCCAGGCCGTCGCCCAGCCGATGAGCGGACGAAAGACGACATCCGCCGAGCGCCCGAAGAAGCCATAGCGCGTGCGATAGTCGTATCGCGTGCGAAACAGGGTTCCCTTGGCATGAGGCTCATACTGCCAGAAGCCGGACCCCTCCAGAATAAGCGCGCGAGGATCGTCAGACCAAAACTTCAGCGCGGATGTCCGCCGGCCATCCGTTCCCTCTTTCTCACCGACAGACTCCCCCTCGCCGGCAATCGCCAGCCCAAAGCCGATCTTGGTTTGATAAAGAAACCGCTGGGCACTCGCTTGGGAATCCTCCGCCAAATACTGGATCGAAGAGAAGCGCAGGTCCCACCGCTGGTGCAGCTCCGGCCGCTGCGTTAGCTCCCAGACCCGTTCGATCGGCGCTCGGATCAGGCACTCGACAAAAATGCTCCGCATGTCAGATCAGGAAGAGCGTTCGCAGTTCCGACTCGCTGGGCCTTCGGCCATATTCGCTGATCTGAAAAGCCTCCACGAACCCGACGCCGTCCGCAAACATCTCCGCATTCCCGCTCGACCGCTCCATCAGTTTCTCTTTCGCGACACGCCGCCGCTCCGATGGCTCTTCGGGCAAATCATAAAGGGGCCCGCCCGGTTCTGCGTTGTAAGGCAGCCACTCCAGATACTGCGACTCGTGCGCCAGCATCATCTCCACCTTCCTCTCGATCACCGAATCAATAGGCACCACCACGTCCGCGCGAAAAGCACCGCTCTCCGTAAATCGATCTTGCCAATAGGCGAACACGGGCATCGTCCGCAAGGCGGGAGCATCCGGGCAGAGGTACGGCACCGTCAGCATGTAACTCGCATCGAGCACGAGCTGCGCCGTGTAGCGATGGTCCCGGTGGTAGTCGCAAGGCCGGTTCATCAGCACCAGGTCGGGAGAAGAGTTTCGAATGAGCCGTATCATCGCTTCCGTCGAAGCCTGATCGACATACACCTCTCCGTCGACAAACTCAAGCGACTCAAACTCCACATCCCCGACGGCCGCCGCCCGAATCGACTCCTCCCGCCGAAGATCGACCAGCGACTGCGGGTCCTCCAGATATTCCGGCAAATAGTGCCCCCGCGAACCATCGGTGGCACTAACAAACTTCACCCGATCCCCACGCTGCCGAAAAAGAATCGCCGTCCCGCCAACGCTGCCTTCGCAATCGTCTGGATGCGCCCCGATACACAGAACCTGCACGAAATCATCCTAACAGAAAATCACTCCGCTCACTCCAACATCCCGGGAACATCAACACCAAAACTACAATCATAAAGGCACAGAAAAGTCTTACGCCACCATCCGGCTGCACGAGGCTTACCTTCATTCCCCCACGCCCCTACCTGGAGGTAGACCATGTCCTATTCGGAAGACAGAGCGGACAGACGCTCGATGAACAGCACGTTCATCATCATCGCTTTCCTCGTCATTGCCGTCGTAATCGGAGTCTTCGCATTCACCGCGTCTCGCGGTCCTGCGAGCACCGATACCACCGTTGTCGTTCCGGGTGCCAGTGCTCCGGCAGCTAGCCCGCCCTCCTCGACCGTCATCGTCACCCCAGGCTCGCCTGGTCCGGCTGGAGAGCCCGGGCCGGCTGGCTCGCCCGGCGCCCCCGGATCACCTGGCCAGCCAGGAGAACCAGGGACTACTGGCGGTACCACCGGCGGCGAAACGACGACCGGGTAAATCCGGCCAGTTCGACGCGCCCTCTCCTAATCAGGGGAGGGCTTCTCTTTACGCCGTTGTCCCGAAATCCCCCTCCCGAGCCCCTCCATGGGTTGGGATGGTGGGATTTGGCGTTTTGAACCTGCGGGTTGCTACTACTACCGAGCCCCTCTATGGGTTGGGATGGTAGTAGTGGGCGAGTCCCTGCAAGCACCGGGGCGCATGGGCCTGTCGAGTCTCGAGTGGATCGGGCTCCTCGGCGAACGCGCAACTTGGAATTCCAAACTGACCGGGGAGCTGCCAAAACGATGAAATCCGAGAAAGAAAATCTGACATCTATAGAAGTAGAAGCGAAAACGGCATTTTGTCAACCTAGTCCATCGAAAATTCCCTAAAATTGTCTGCTGCACGGGCTGCATTCAGAAGGCTACATGCGGGCTGGACGCACTTTGGGGCTCGTTAGCTTTGGACTCTCTGCCTCGCTCCACCCAAATAGCACAGTACTCGAACATCGTGCGCTCCGGCACCAGAACCACGAACGGTCCCAGAGCAGGGTCCAAGCCAAACTCAGCCGGCTTGCCCGTGTAGTAGATCTCGTCACGATACAACCTGCCTCGGGCTATTACCGCACGCATAAGTGCAGCCCGGTCAGCTGTCGTCGAGTAGACGGTGACGCTCCCGCCTTTATACATCGACCTTTGCACAAGAGTGGGGTTCGGGACCCAAGCCGGCGCACCGGCTTGCAGCTTCACGTTTGAACCTAAGGTTGCAATCGCACAGCCAACCAGAAGCGCTGCGAAAGTGATGTAATGTGCCCTGCGCATTGTGTATCCCTCACAGAATATCAAGTTATCGCTGGCACCTCTCCCTCAAGAGATGCAGAAGTCGTCCCCGATGGCGGCCCACAAGCAAGCCCTCCATTTACGGGTTGCCTCTCTGTTACTGCGTCTAGCCCTTTATACGTATCGGATGAAACCCTCGACCGAATCGCGCTAATAAGTGTAACGCGAGAGAGGAGGGCGGAGGGCGAGTTCAGTCGAGGCATCGCGCCGCACATGCTGGTGGAAGTTTTTCCGGAAGGAAGGTGGCTGAGGGGATCAAAACCAACTCGCGCAAAAATTGATCGACTTTTTTGGCCCGTGTGCGTCACTTCAGACGTCCATCGGCAAGAACTAACGCTCGGGAAGAATGACCTTGAACTCCATAATCCTCCTCTTGCCCGTGGGGCTGA
>JBGGMI010000144.1:0-3335 GCA_041288075.1 Fimbriimonas sp. | reverse complement strand
GCTGCTGCGGATTCTGGAGGAGGCTCGGGCATGTGAGCCTGACGAGATCATCGTCGTGAGCTCTCGGGATAAGGCGGATATGAACGCGGCGGTCGAGGAATGGTCACGGACGTTGTTTGCGGATATGCCGTTGTCGATCGTTTATCAGGACGTGCAGAAGGGGGCGGCTCATGCCGTGGCTCAGGCGGAGGTTGAGGACGACGCAGTGATCTTCTTCGGAGATTGCTTGATCGTGCCTTCGTCACCCGCAGCACGAATGGCAAACCTTGTGTTTCGCGGCATGGACGGGTGCATTGCGGTGGAGACGGTGCCGGATCACGAGGTCTCACGCTACGGGATCGCGGAGGTGGATGAGAACTTTGGGGCGATTACACGGCTTATCGAGAAGCCCCAGCCGCACGAGACGGCGAGCAGGTGGGCAGTAGCGGGGCGGATCGCTTTGAACCATTCGCTGATCGCCTTTCTCTCGGAAGAGACTGTGGGGATTCCGATGGGGCAGGAGGTGGCGATTCCGACTTTGCTGGCAAAGGCTATTTTGAACGGGGCGGATATCCGAGCGGTGCCGCTGTCCCCGGATCAGAAGCGGGTCGATTGCGGGACACCGGAGGAGTACCTGGAGGCTCAGCTGGAGCGATGGGATTGACCGTTCAGGCAAGTGCTCCGGGTCGGTGCGGGATTCTGGGGAATCCGAGCGACATCTATGGAGGGAAGGTTTTATCCTGCTCTGTGCCTGTGCGGGCTCGATGTCGGCTATCGGTCTCGAAAGTGGAGGAACTACCGGAAGATCGGCGACTTTGGGACGCGGCAGTGGCCCGGTTTCCGCTGCGGTTTCCGGTAAAGGTGGAGTGGGAAACAGAGGTGCCCCGGTCATCGGGGTTATCGGGATCGACCGCGTTGCTGGCGGCTACTCTGGCTTGCGTACTGGCACTGGATCATCAGAAGCCGGATCTTCGGGATGCTCGCACGAGGGTGGAGTTTACAGAGCTTCTGCGAGATATTGAGCGGTATGACGCGGGCGTGATGTGCGGGTTTCAGGATGCCTACATGATCGTGCATGGGGGGATTCAGTTGATGGATTTCGCGGGGAAGCATCCGGTGTTGCCGGGGCCTCCAGCTTCTTTGGTGTCATTGGATTTGCCTTTGCCTTTTTTGTTGGTGACTACCGGGGTTGAGCGACTAAGTGGGGCAGTGCATGGGCCGATGTCAGAGCGATGGATGGCGAGGGAATCGGCGGTTGTGAATGCGATTTCTGAGATCGGGTTGTTGGCGGAGCCGGGGGCTGAGGCTTTGGCTAAAGGCGATTTGTCCTCGCTTGCCGCTGTTATGTCTGAGAACCAGCGGCTAATTGCCGGCGTCGGCGGATCTGGCGATGCGGTGGATTTATTGATCGAGCGGTGCTTGGCTCATGGGGCGCTGGCGGCGAAGTTGGCGGGTGCGGGGATGGGCGGGACCGTGATTGCTTTGACAGAGGATGCAGCAGGGTTGGAAGCTCGGCTACGACTCCAGGGGTACGAGCGGTTTATCCGGCCAGTAAACGCCCAAGGTCTGCGATATGAAGGGATAGACTAAGCAAATGGGCGTTTCTCCAAGCGCGGTCAAACACTTTGCAGAGAACGGCTATGCCATCGCGCGCGGTCTTTTTTCAGGCGAAGAAGTTTCCTTCCTCAAGAAGTACTTCACCGATATGGTCGAGCGAGGCGGTGACGGCTGGGCAGAAGGAGGCGTCGATCCGCTTCACGCAGATCCCCTCAAGCGCTATCCGCGTCTCTTGCAGCCTCACCGGGGCGATCAGGTGGCGATGGACTACATGATCGATGCGCGCATCAACGAGTGGCTGACCGCGTTGCTGAGCAGGGAGCCGTTGGCGGTCCAGACGATGGTGTACTTTAAGCCGCCGGGAGCTCGGGGCCAGGCGCTGCACCAGGACAACCGTTATCTAAAGGTCGAGCCGGGCACGTGCGTCGCCGCCTGGATGGCGCTAGATGCTTGCGACGAGGAGAATGGGTGCCTGGAAGTGGTTCCTGGCTCGCACAAGCTGGACATGGTGTGTCCTGTGCCCAGCGACATGAGCCAGAGCTTCACCGGCGAAACCGTTCCTGTGCCGCCGGGACTTTCGACCACGATGCTTCCACTACGGCCAGGGGACGTGCTGTTCTTCAACGGCTCCCTCATCCACGGCTCCCCTCCGAACCGCTCTGACCGCTTCCGAACGATCATCGTGGGGCACTACATCGAAGGGGATGCGGAGTGCGTGTCCGAGTATTACTTCCCGGTGTATCGCATGGATGGTACGATGGTAGAAGTTGCCCGTTCACCGGACGGGCAACCTTGCGGAGTCTTCGTGGATCGTGATGGGCAGCAGGTATTTGAGCTGGCGGGGACGATCCAGGAAGCCAAAGCGGCACACTAGAAACGCGCTAGAAAAACTCGACTGCGCCGCTTCCGATTTCGTAGACGGCACCGACCACTTGTACTTCTCCCTTCGCCACGCCGGCTGCGACGACTGGGTCTTTCAGAAGCTGGGCAACTTGGTAGCGGACGTTGCTCACGATCGCTTCCCTCATCTTGGCTCGGCCGTCTTTAATGCTGGCCATGCCTTCTAGGGCAGGTCGGACAAGACTCAGGACGTGCTGGATGTTGGCAGCTTCCTTCTCTTGATCCGCCATTGGGAGCATTGCGGCCTTTATGGCACCACATTCCTCATGGCCCATGACGACGATGAGCTTTGTCTTGAGGTGATCGATCGCGTACTCGACGCTGCCCAGCGTGCCGGGGTCTGCCGCATTCCCGGCGATGCGTACCACGAATAGGTCTCCCGGGCCTTGGTCGAAGACAATTTCGGGTGGCACTCGACTGTCGGAGCAGCTTAGAATGGTAGCGAAGGGCGTCTGGCCGAGCATCTGAAGGCGTCGCTCGTAGGGCGATACTCTGGAACTCGGACCACCTGCGGAGTAGAAATCGATATTTCCGAACTTGAGCAGCTCAAGGGCTTCTCCTGGCGTTTTGACCTTCGACTTGACGATTTTCGAGACTTCTTCGAGGGTTGGGTGCTTAGAAATGAGATCGTTCAGTTTGTCGCCGGACTGTTGTTGCTGAACGGCTTGAGTGACGGCGAGGGCGGTTAGCAGGATACCGCCAAAAACAAACAAGATGCGGGAAGACATGGAGGGCTTATACCCTTGTCTAGGAGTCGAGGAGTCTAGATTAGACGGCCATTGGAATTGGGGTTAGTTTTGGCTGCACGGTCGAATTGAGCTGCTCGCTTGTGATTTCGTTATAGAGGCTGTCTCGCTCTACTGGGATCCGACCAGCTTCTTCGATCATCTCGACCATGG
>JBGGMI010000143.1:0-6906 GCA_041288075.1 Fimbriimonas sp. | reverse complement strand
GGCTACGCTCGTTATGCGGGACTAGGCATTCGCTACAACCCGAACTGGGATTCGAAGTTCCTCTCCGAGCCTCAGATCAGGGCTGAGCTTGCGGACATCACCGGCTCGCAAGACGTGCCGACTAAGGGCATTATCGTGAAGTCGCCTTACCGAGACGCCGCCAGCGTCGAACCAGGTGGAGCGGCGGACCAAGCGGGCATCAAGGAGTGGGACATCATCCTTGAGATCGGCGGAACTCCGGTCACGGACATCATTTCCTTGAACAAGGTCTTGACTCCGCATAAGCCGGGTGAGACGGTGTCGGTCAAGTATTGGTCGAAGGGCCAGACGAAGACTGCACAGGTCAAGCTTCAAGAGCTTCGGGACAAGATCTAACGAATCGTAGTGCCTCCATCCGTGGAGGCATCTCCTCCGGAAGAGCGACGAGTCGTAGGAGATGCCCCCACAGATGGGGGCACTAAGGCCATTTTTTCGTGACGCACACGACGCTTGGCAGGCGTCGTAATATGTAGGCAGCGGGGGCTTCTGCCACCAGCACCTTTAAAATCAAATGACCCTTCACAGTGACGGCTTGAATCAGCTTTTGGCTGTTCTGCCGGGCGCGGTCAGAGAGCGTCTGCAGAATACGGATGACCTGGACAAACTGATCGAAGTTGTCCTCGACTATGGAAGACCCGCGGAGGCGCGCTACCACGAGCGAGTGGAGCGATTCCCGGACCTGATCGTTTCCGAACACGACATCGACTATGTGGCGAAAACGATTGGCGAATTCGGATCGGACAATCGCGCCGGCATCGAGCGGACCCTCCATCGCATCTCCGCCATACGGAACAGGCAAGGCAAGATTGTCGGCCTGACCTGCCGTGTCGGACGAGCCCTTGAAGGCACGATCGACATCATCGACGACATCGTGCGCTCTGGACAGTCCATCCTCTTGCTCGGAAAGCCTGGCGTAGGCAAGACCACGAAGCTCCGCGAAGTGGCTCGCGTGTTGTCGGACGAAGTTCTGAAAAGGGTGGTAATCGTCGACACGTCAAATGAGATCGCGGGCGACGGTGACATTCCCCACGCGGGCATTGGCTTCAGCCGGCGTATGCAAGTCCGCGATGCTCTTCAGCAGCACGCAGTGATGATTGAGGCGGTGGAGAACCACATGCCGGAGGTCATTGTCATCGACGAGATTGGCACCGAGGCGGAAGCGGCGGCGGCTCGAACGATTGCGGAAAGAGGCGTTCAGCTTGTCGCGACCGCCCATGGCCAAACCCTAGAGAACTTGATGCTCAACCCGACCTTGGCCGACCTCATCGGCGGCATTCAGGCGGTCACTTTGTCCGACGCGGAAGCCCAGCGAAGGGGCACGCAGAAGACGGTTCTGGAGCGAAAGGCTCCTCCTACCTTTGATGTCGTCGTCGAGCTGCTCGACTACGACCGACTGGCAGTTCATCACAACGTGATGAAGACGGTGGACATGGTCCTAAGAGGCGTTCCCCCGAGGCCCGAAGTCCGGGTGCGGACCGGCGGCAACGTCGAAGTCGTTCAGGACGAGCAGACGGCAGAGATTCAAGAGGCGGGCTTCAACACCCGTTATCCATCGCTTGCGAGAGCGAACCAGGAGGTGGATAAGGTACCGAATGGCCAGCCGGGAAAACAGCACGGGGCCCTTCGCGGGGCCCCGCAAGAAGGCGAGGAAGGCCGGGAAAACCTCGTGCGAATCTTTCCCTACGGAATCGCAAGGACACGCCTGGAGAGGGCAATCCGTGAGAAGCGAGCTCCTGCCTACGTAACTACGGAAATCTCTCAAGCGGATGCCATCATGGCGATCCGCTCGACCTACCAGGCCAAGCCCCGCAAGCTGCGGGACTTGGCTGGTCGGCAGGTGCCAACGGTGGTGGTGAAGTCCAACACCTTCTCCCAGATCGCGGCAGCTTTGGACGACATTCTTCGGCAGAGCGGCGAGGCTCCTGGGGTGCCCGCGATCGAGGGGCGCGCATTGGAGGAGGTTCAGGAGGGGATCGAGACGGTCTTGCAATCTGGCAAGTCCTTCGAGCTTTCGCCTGCTCCAGCTCCGGTGCGGAAGGTTCAGCACCAGATGGCGGAGGCGCGGAAGCTCGCCAGCGAGAGCGTCGGCGAAGAGCCGAATCGTCGACTTCGTTTATTGCCGACTCGCGTTTAAAATGTAGTCGCAGGCTCCGTGCCTGCGTTCGGACTTCTGCGGGACCGGACGCAGGCACGGAGCCTACGACTACAGAATGAATCTATGATCTCGTTGCTTGCCGCGATTGCCCTTTCACCGCGGCCCCTCGTCCTGGCGCACTACATGCCGTGGTATTCCGCTCCGCCCGTGAGCAAGGAGTGGGGGTGGCACTGGACGATGAACCATTTCGACCCTTCGAAAAAGATCGACGGCAAGCGACAGATCGCCTCCAAATACTATCCCCTCATCGGCCCCTACGACTCCAACGACCCGGATGTCCTCGAATGCCAAGCGCTCCTGATGAAGTTCGCCGGACTCGACGGAGCGATCATCGATTGGTATGGCTACGAGGACGTCTACGACTACAAGTTGAACCACCGAAACACGGTGCACTTCATCGAGTACTTGAAGAAAGCGAACCTCAAATTCGCGATCTGCTTTGAAGACCAAACGCTACCGAATCTAATCAAGTTTGGAAAGGTGAAAGAGGAAAACGCCGCCCTCTACGGCAGGAGCCTCCTCAAATGGATGGACAAGAACTGGTTCGCCTCTCCCTCGTACGTGAAGCTGAACGGCAAGCCAGTGATGCTCGTGTTCGGCCCGCAATACTACAAGGCTCCCCAATGGAAGGAGCTCACGGCGGGCATCGACATCGACGTCTTTGGAGTCATGGGCGATCACGGCTTCGCAACCGGAGGCTTCGCCTGGCCCAATCCTCGTGGCGGTACCGAAAGGGCAGACGCGGAGTTCGAGTCGTTTTACAAGCGATCTCCTGCTTGGAAGGCATTCATCGCCGGCGCCTATCCACGCTTCAATGATATCTATGCCGAGGCTAAGGTCCACGACTCTTGGGGCCGAGTAGAAGATCGCGCCGGTCGCACCCTCATCGGCACCCTCCGGCAGGCTCTAGCCAGCAAAGCACCGCTCATCCAGGTGGCGACTTGGAACGATTGGGGCGAGGGCACGATGATCGAGCCTTCCGTTGAAAATGGGTATCGGGATTTGGAGATTCTGCAGAGCTTGCGGCGTGGCAATATGGCGTACTCAGCGGCTGACTTGCGGTTGCCGGTGCGGCTACTGAGGCTTAGAAAGAGTGGCGCGAGCAGAACTCGCTTGGACAAAGCCGCTGAGCTACTCTTTCAGGGGAAGACAGCACCAGCCAAGGAGCTGTTATAGATCACGCTTCGGTACACCGATCAGCTCAAATCTGAGCTTGGCTGCATGTTCTTCCACAGCGTCTCCAGATCGTAAAACTGCCGCTGCTCCTCACGCATCACGTGCAAAATCACGTCGCCGTAGTCCTGCAGCACCCACCCACTGCGGTCTCCCTCGACTCGCGTCGGCTTCTCCTTCGCTTCGCCAAGCTTCTCCGCTACATGGTCCGCGATGGACTGCACGTGCCGGTCGCTCGTGCCTCCGCAAACCACGAAATAATCCGCGATCGAGGTCTTCTCGCGGACGTTGAGCGTTTCGATGCGCTCGGCCTTCAGGTCGTCGGCGGCGTCGATGATACGTTGGAGTTTTTCTTCGGTTGTCATTCTTGATACAGCTTGTGAGTTGAAATATATCTTAAGACTTCGACAGGCACCCACGAGCCTACGTTCTGCTTTCGCGATACCCGCTCGCGAATCTCGGTCGAGCTGATGTCCACCGGCTTCATCTGGATCACGTCCACGTGGTCGCGCAAGTCCTCTGGAATCCTCGACCTCACTTCTATCTCCGTTGTCGGGGGCCTGACCACTACACCGAGCCGGCAGAGGCGCACGAGTCGGGTCGGCTGCTTCCACTCAGGCAGCGAGCGAAGCGAATCCGCGCCCATCAGGAACCAGTATTCAGCTGGCCTGACCATCTGCAGCTCGGCCATCGTGTCCACCGTATAGCTCGGCCCCTCACGCGTGACCTCCAAATCGCTCATCGCGAAGTGAGGATCGGCTGACCCCTTCACAAGCGCCTCCACCATTGCCAGCCGGTCCTTTGGCTTCGTGGTCACTTTCCGCCCCTTGATCGGATTGCGGAAGGTCGGCATGAAGATCACTTCCTCAAGCCCCAGCTGCTCGATCGCAGCGGTCGCCAGTGCCAAATGCCCGATATGCGGGGGATCGAAGGTGCCTCCAAGGATGCCGATTCTCATAGTTCGTCCGTGAAGCTGAATTCAAAGTCGCCGATCGACACGCTGTCCCCTTCGGTTGCGCCCATTTCCCGCAGCTTCTCGATGAGACCAAGCCTTTCGAGCCGCTTGTGCAGGTAGCGGACACCCTCGTCGCTTTCCATGTCTGTCATCGAGACAAGATTCTCGATGCGCTTGCCCTTCACGATAAACCCATCCTCATCCTGCTCGACCCGGAACGCGGCAAGGTCGGGGGTCCGGGCCGTTGGCAGCAGAATCGGAATAACTTCCTCCGGATCGACCGTCTGAAGCGCCTCCCAAACAAGATCGAGAAGCTGATCCATGCCTTGTCCGGTGACGCCCGAGATCGGCACCATCGGGTGGCCGAAATCCTCGAACTTGTGCCGTAACTCGTTGTAGATATCGCTCGGAATAATATCGACCTTGTTGAGCGCGATGATTCTCGGTCGAGACCAGATGGCTTCCGAATACAGGCGCAGCTCGTTCTCGATCAGGTGATAATTCGCCACCGGGTCCGACTCGTCGGAAGGGAAGGAGTCGACTACGTGCACTAAAACTCGCGTTCGCTCGACATGTTTGAGGAACTGGTGGCCAAGCCCAATCCCCTCGCTAGCGCCCTCGATCAGCCCCGGCATATCGGCGACGACAAAAGACTCGTTGTGATAACGCACAACACCCAGGTTTGGAACGATCGTCGTGAAAGGATAATCGGCGATCTTTGGCCGAGCCGCCGAGATCCGTGAAATAAGTGTGCTCTTGCCGGCGTTTGGCAGACCAATCAATCCGACATCCGCGACGAGCTTCAGCTCCAGCCGGGCATGAACAACTTCCGGAGGACCACCCTTCTGAGCGAAATTCGGCGCCTGCCGAACGCTGCTCGTGTAATGCATGTTTCCAAAGCCGCCCTTGCCGCCCTTGCAGAGCACGTGTTTCATCCCATGCCGGTTAAGGTCCACGATGAGCTCGCCGGTCAAATCGTCGGTAACAACGGTCCCCACCGGCACCTTGATCTCGATGCTCTTGCCGCCGCGCCCATTCTTGTTGCCGATGCCGTGAACGCCATCGTCTGCCTTGAATTTGCTTTGCAGCTTGAAGTCGTAGAGCGTGCGCTTGCCCCGGTCAGCGAGCAAGATAATGTCGCCACCACGTCCCCCGTCAGCCCCGTTTGGGCCGCCACGTGGGACGTATTTCTCCCGGTGAAATCCAACCGCGCCCGAGCCTCCCCGGCCGGAGCTGAACTCAACAACCGCCTCGTCGAGGAACATACGCCCCTCAGTGTACTTGGGCGGAACTCAAATGGCGGCGATCTCGATCCCTCCACACGCTCCGTGTGGAGGGTCAAAAGACGGTTAGCTTACGCCACCATAAAGAACCAACCCTCCACATAGCGTATGTGGAGGGATCAATCACCGCGTCGCTCAGGCCCGAACGAACCTGTATCGGTCGATCCTAAACCCGTCGTCAAACCGGAACGCCCGGCCCTTGAACGGGTTCTCCACTCGCTCTCCGTCTACTTCCATGTAGGTCAGGTAGATGCATCCTTCATCCACTTCATAGGTGCCGCTGGAGGTTCCGCCCAGTCCTTTGTAGCGGAACGTTCCTTTCTCCGTAAACGTGAACTTGCTCTGGGTGTCGACGCTTCCATTCGCCTGCCTAACCACCCAGGTGCCAACCATTGGACACACCGGCTCACGCTCGTAGTAGAGCCCGTCGAGGATCAGGGAGTCTTTGACTACCGTCACCTTGGAAGGCTTCTTGCCGAAAAGAATAAGGACGCCTCGCTCGACAGCGAATGCGCCCTGATTGCGAATGACTTGCCCTCTAACATTGCGCTCAATGCAGTATTGGGCATCGTCGGTTAACACCACTTTCGATTCTGGAACCGGGGTTTGCATCAACCGACATAAGGCTGCCGACTCTTCACTCACCTTTAGCACGTAAGTGCCCGCGTAGTCGCGAACCGTGCTCCCAGATGCGAAAGAGAGGGAGCTGACTACCAACGCAGAAATAACAATTACAATTCGATTCATATTTCGAATCTCCTCCTTACACGAAAGCTTTTGAAGAAGGAGATTCGGTGCAGTTACTATGTTTTGACTGGTGTTTTTACCAGTTTACTACTCCCGAACGTATCGGAAATTATCGATCCGGAAGCCCTCGCCGCTGATGTAGGCCTTGCCGTTATAGGGGAACTCCACCCGCTCGCCGTCCACTTCCTGGTAGCGCAGGCTGATGCGGTCATCGAGCAGCTCGTACGTGCCGCTGGAGGTTCCGCCCATCCCCTTGAAGGAGAACCGGTGATCCTCGGTGAACGTGAAGCGGATCGAAGGATCGATGCGCCCATTCGTGTTCTGCACCACCCATCGGCCAACCGGGCTAAACGCTCGAACCTCGCGAGGAAGTTCTCGAGGGGTCTCGCGCGGAAGCTCCCGAGGCACTTCCCGTCGTGGCTCCTCCCGAGGAAGCTCACGCACCGGAGGTGGCGGCAATTCGCGTCGACCATCTTCCTCTTCCGCAAACCCTTCCCGCTCGAAGGCCAGCCCCTCGATGGTCACCCGGTTGCGCGTAACGCTGCCGCGGAGCG
>JBGGMI010000142.1:0-27485 GCA_041288075.1 Fimbriimonas sp. | reverse complement strand
CACTGGACCTACAAGGAAGGCAAGGCGGCGGTCGACGAGCAGAAGCGGCTGCAGACCCTCAGAGAGAACCTGTTCGACTGGTCGAGCGACTCGCGCCTTTCGAGTGACTTCCTCCGAAGCGTCTCCACTGATCTCTTCGCCGAGCAGGTGTTCGTCTTCACCCCCAAAGGCGACGTGATCGACCTACCCAAGGGCTCGACGCCGATCGACTTCGCCTTCCGCGTCCACACCCAGGTTGGAATGACGCTGGTCGGCACCCGGGTCAACGGCTCGATGGTGCCACTGCAGACGGAGCTCAAGAACGGCGACGTGGTCGAAGTCATCACCAGGTCCAACGCGACCCCGAGCCTGGACTGGCTGGAGTACATCCGCTCTGCTCACACGCGCAGCAAGCTCAAGGCTTACTTCCGAAAGCAAAGCCGCGATGAGGATGCGCAACGCGGCCGGGATGCGCTAGAGAAGGAGCTCAAGACCTTCGGCCTCGATCCGAAGCAGTTCGTCGGCGAAGACCGCCTGGACGAGCTCGCGAAACAGATCCAAGGTGTTGAGAACGGAATGGACGTGTTGGCGAAAGTCGGCGCCGGTCTGCTTTCCGTCCAGTCGGTCGTGACCCGCATGCGCGGCCTCGTGCAAGAGGCTCCCTCTCAAGACCGCATCGAGGTTACGAAAACCAAGGAGGGCAAGATGGCCCTCCGCGCGGGCGGCATCGATGTCCTCGTCAACCGCGCCAAGTGCTGCAGCCCCATTCCGGGCGACGAGGTGGTCGGCTACGTCACGCGCGGCCGCGGACTCATGATTCACCGCAAGGTCTGTCCAAACGCGCTCGGTTACCAGGCCTCCGAGCCAGACCGCCTGCTACCCTTCGACTGGCCCAAGGACGGCCAACAATACGCGGTGACCCTGAAGATCGTCACGGTCAATCGCCAAGGGCTCCTAATGGACATCTCGACGATCTTCGCAGAGGCGAAAACGAATGTTTCAGCGGCAAAAATCCGGACGCTTCCCAACCACACCGCCGAAATCGAGGTCGCGCTCGAGGTCACGGACACTCAGCATTTGCAACAGGTGATGACCAGGATTTCCAATTTCTCTGACGTCATCTCTATCCTGCGGATGTTCGGCAGGTCGGCAAAGTAATCGAACGAAAAAGAGTCCTCCGCAAATGCTGGAGGACTCTCAGTTTTTAGGAAAGGTTTACTCTTCGATCCGGACGCCCATGGAGCGAGCGGCACCGGCCACGATCCGCATGGCCATGTCTTCGTCGGTGGTGTTCAGGTCGGCCATCTTCAACTTGGCCACCTCGCGAAGCTTGTCCTTGGTCAGCACGCCGGCCTTGTCCGTCTTAGGATTCGCCGCACCGCGCTCGATACCCGCAGCCCGCTTGATAAGGTCCGTGGTTAGCGGCTGCTTGATCTGAAAAGTGTAGGAGCGGTCCTCATAAACCGTAATCTCCACAGGCATTACGAAGCCCATCTGAGGAGCGGTCTGTTCGTTGAACTTCTTCAGGAACTCCATCATGTTGATGCCTGCCTGACCGAGGGCGGGACCAACTGGAGGTGCCGGCGTTCCCTTCCCGGCGGGGATGTTCAACTTGATGTTGTGTGTAATCTTCTTTGCCATGATTCTTCTCTTGTGACGGCCGCACGCGAGAGGGAAGCTTCGCATCCGACGGGAAGGCTGATTATACCTTGACTTCAGGCGGCAAAGCCTATTCCGAGAGACTCGGCGACAGAGATTAGCGCAGCGTCTGCGGTCCACAGTTTCGCCCCCGCAACCAGGCACGAAGCTAGCAGGTGGGCATCGATCCAACCGATTCCTAACCCATTGAGTCTTCGTGCCGAAACGAAAGCGACCACTTCGGAGTGCGGCACCACGTGAAGTTCCCGCATCAGTTGATAGGCGTTCAGCAGCCTCGAACGCCCGCCCCTATCGCCTATGAGCAGTTCACCAAAGACGAGCGGATGCCCAAGCACCAGCTCTTGCGCCAACAAGTCGTCGAGTGCATCAGCGTTCGCTAAAGAACCGGAGATGTGGCGGATCCAGATGCTGGTGTCGACGAGCACCATTAGCGTCTGCGCGGCACATCAGAAGCGCTTGGCTCACTCCCCCTTAATAGCCGCAACCGTTCATAGGCGGCCTGCCTAACGAGCGCTTCCAAGCCCAGCCTGACCGTCTCCGTATCTGTTGTGGCACGGCTGGCCTCCCGCGCCTCCTTCAACAACTCTTCGTCGATGTGGAGCGTCTTCTTCATACATATCAGTATGGCACATAGATACATCTAGCAGCCCGGCCTCTCAAAACCGGCTAACTACATCCAGGTGTCTGGACTCCGAAGGAACTTGCGAATGGCATAGAGCACAGCTCGGCGCGGAGCGCTTCCGCAGAACCAGTTGAAGATGATCCGTGAACGGCAGGGGACACGAGTGGACACCCCCGCTGGTAAAATCGGCCCCTGTAGCGGAGAACAAACTTACTTGGCAAGCGCATATACACCTGGACTGACCGTTAGCGGCGACATCGTCGTCAAGAAAATCCGCCGGCTCCCGATTAAGGGCGAAGTGCTTGTGAAGCAAGGGGACCATGTGGCTCCCGACACGGTGCTCGCCCGCGCCATGCTCCCCGGGCCGCTTCAGACTCTGAAGCTTGCAGAAAAGCTCGGAGTGGAAGCCCGAGATGTGCCGAGCATCTTCAAATTGAAGGCGGGTGATACCGTCGAGAAAGGGCAGGTTGTGGCAGAGACGAAGGGACTGTTCGGCATGTTCAAGTCCAGCGTGACTGCCGACTACAGTGGCGTCATCGAATCGATTTCTGAAGTCACTGGCAACGCGTTGGTTCGCGAGCCTTCTATTCCGGTTGACGTGAACGGCTACATCCACGGCACCGTGGCACAAGTGATTCCCGAGGAAGGGGCGATTATCGAGACGCGATGTGCAATGGTGCAGGGCATCTTCGGTGTCGGCGGCGAGCGGCATGGGACGATCGAGATCGTTGCCAAGGACCCTTCCGAGACGCTTGACGCGCAACACATCAAGCCGGATCACCGGGGCAAGATTCTCGTTGGCGGGTCCGGAGTGACCTACGAAGCACTGCAGCGGGCAACCGAGCTCGGTGTCGTGGGGCTGATTGTTGGCGGCGTCAAGGACAGCGACCTCATCAAGTTCCTTGGGTTCGACATCGGCGTCGCGATCACGGGCCAGGAGAACATCAGCCTCACACTTCTTGTCACCGAAGGCTTCGGATTCCTGAACATGGCTCAGCGGACGTTCGAGCTGCTCAAGTCGTTGGCAGGGAAGGACGCGAGCTTGAATGGAGCGACCCAAATTCGCGCGGGCGTTATCCGGCCGGAGCTGATCGTTCCGATTGCGGAAGAAGTTGCCCAGGCGCATGTCAAGAAAGAGGCTTTTCTCCTGGAGATCGGCGTTCCGATCCGCGTGATCAGAGAGCCCTATTTCGGGCGGCTTGGCAAGGTCACGGGTCTCCCGCATCAGTTGGTGGCGCTCGAATCGGGCACGGAGGTTCGCGTCTTGAACGCAAAGCTCGATAATGGCGAGGATGTGACGGTTCCTCGCGCGAACGTCGAGATCATGGCTTCGGAGTAGCCCGGATCGTTTAACATGAAAGGATCGTGCTCGCAGGATCGATCCTTTTCTCTCTTCTCGTCGTCTCCCCGCCCAAACAGCTTCCGCCATACGTTCCAAGCGACGCGGAGCTGAAGGCCAATTACGCTCGCGCCGACCAGTGGGTGCAGGGCGTCACGAGCCGCATCTTTCTCATGCAACTCACCCCCGTTTGGCTCGAACAGGGGAAGCGCTTTTGGTATCGCGCCGACCGTGGTGACGGATCGAGAGAGTTCATTCTCGTGGATTCGGCAACAGGGGCGAAGAGGCCCGCTTTCGATCACGCCAAGCTCCTCGCGGCTTGGAAGGTTATCGACTCGTCCGCAAAGACTTTGCCCTTCACGACGTTCGAATACAAAGATCCGAACCTCGTGTATTTCGAGGCACAAAGCGGCGGATGGGAGTTCAATCAGGACACAGGAGAGCTGAAGAAAGTCGCGGCGAGAGAGCGGCAGCGCCCCCGCCCAAACCCACCCTGGCGCGAGAACCTGTACCCACCGGATACCCGCGAGATAACTTCGCCTGACGGCAACTGGATCGCCCACATCAAGGACTTAAACGTATATCTCCACCGCAAGGGCGAGGAGGATAAGGCGGTCACGACGGACGGCACCGACAAGGCCTATTACGCCCGCGTGTCTTGGTCGCCGGATTCTAAGCGGCTCGTGGCGACGCGGGTGACACCCGGTGATCGAAAAGAAGTGCACCTGATTGAATCGAGCCCAGCAGATGGTGGACGGGCCAAGCTGCATAGCCGCGTCTATGTGCTGCCCGGAGACAAGGTGGACACCTTCGATCACCTCATCGTCGACGTTGAGAAAGGCGTTGTGCTGCCGTCCAAGGCGGAAACGATCGACTACGACGGCATGCCGAATCTGCGCTGGATACCAGGGACCGCGCGCTACACCTACGAGAAGGTAGATCGCGGGTACGGGCGCTTCCGCATCATCGAAGTCGATGCGATGACGGGTGAAACAAAGACACTCATCGACGATGACCCCGACACGTTCTTCGACACGACAAGCCATACGATCAATTACTTGACCAAGACTCGAGAGGCAATTAATCGGTCGGAGAAGGACGGCTACGGCCACCTGTATCTCGTCGACCTCGAAACGGGGACTGTGAAGAACCAGATCACCAAGGGTCCGTGGGTGGTGCGCGGAGTCAGCTCGGTGGATGAGGGCGCACGGCAGATCGTCTTTATGGCGAGCGGCATGGAACCGGGACAGGATCCTTATTACATCCACTACTACCGAATCAACTTTGACGGGACGGGCCTTACTCGACTAACGGAAGGGGACGGCAACCATGAGGCGACATTCTCTCCGGATAAATCCGTGCTCGTCGACACGTGGTCCAGAGTGGATAAGGCACCCGTGCACGAATTGCGAAGCGCCGCCGATGGCAAGCTGATCGCCCGATTGGAAGAGGCGGATATCTCAAGTCTGAACCAGGTGAACTACAAAGCGCCTGAGCGGTTTGCGGCGAAGGGGCGCGATGGCAAGACCGACATCTACGGCATCGTGATCCGACCCAGCAACTTCGATCCGAAGAAGCGCTACGCCGTAATCGAGGACATCTATGCGGGTCCGCACGATTCCTTTGTGCCGAAGTCGATGCGCGGCTTCTATACGAATCAAGCGGTAGCCGAGCTCGGTTTCGTGGTCGTGCGTATCGATGGCATGGGCACCCGGAATCGTGGCAAGGCGTTCCACGACATTGCATACAAGAACATCGCCGACGCCGGTTTTCCCGACCGAATTCTGTGGATGAAGGCGCTCGCGCAGAAGTATCCGTCGATCGACATCAGCCGGGTCGGCATTTATGGCACTTCGGCGGGTGGGCAAGAGTCGACTGCGGGGGTTCTTTTCCATCCCGAGTTCTACAAAGTCGCGGTTTCCTCTTGTGGGTGCCACGACAACCGGATGGACAAGATCTGGTGGAACGAGCAGTGGATGGGCCCGATGGGGACGCATTATGCGGAGCAGTCGAACATCACGAACGCCAAGAACCTGAAGGGCAATTTGCTGCTGATGGTAGGCGAGATGGACGAGAATGTGCCGCCGGAGAGCACGTATCGCCTTGCCGATGCGCTAATCAAAGCCAACAAAGAGTTCGAACTCGTTGTGCTGCCGGGGGCCAATCACACGTCGGGTGGCGCGTATGGCGAGCGGAAGCGGCGGGACTTCTTCGTGCGGCACCTACTTGGGGTCAAGACTCCGGATTGGAATCGATAAACTTGGCTCGATTCTGCGCCCACGCTTCGGCTGAGAGTCGCCATCGAACGCCGGGGAAGGTTCCGCCTACGTAGTCCGTCGGCTGGATCGAAATGATCTCGGCTCCTGCCGCCTCTTTGAGGCGGTGGGAGGCAATGTTCGGCTCGGCGTTGCTCAGCAGCAATTCCTGCATGCCAAGTTCGGTGAACGCGAAATCGGTGACGGCGGTGGACGCCTCCTTCATGTACCCCTTGCCCCAATACTCCTCCCCGATCCAGAAGCCGCGGCTGTCTACTTTCGCGGCGGGCGTGAGGCTGATGATTCCGATCAGTCCCTCCTCTTCCGACCCCTTGCGCACAATGGCCCACACATACTCCTCTCGCGATTCTATCCGGGTGAGGCTCTCCCGCACGAAGGTGATCGCCCCATCTTCGGGATAAGGCCAGGGCACCGCAGCGTTGATGTACCGGAGGACGTTCAGGTTCGGAAACAGTTGCTGAATGCGCGGTGCGTCCGTTTCTTGCAGCGGCTTCAGTAGAAGACGCCTGGTCTCTAGAGCAACAATCGGTCTCGTGCGGTAGCTCGCCATAAGCGAATCTACCTGAGGATGTCCACTTTCCCCTTCCGCTTGATGCGCTCCAGAATCTCGGTTCGCGAATTGGCCATGTACAGCTCTCGAATCTCTTCGAGATCCCGGTCTTTGGCGTCTTTACCGAGAGAATCGATGCGAAAGAACTGGATACCGGAGCCAGTCTGCACCGGTTTGGTCAGATCCCCAGCCTTTGCCGTTGCGAGCTCCGTGATCGTGGGTTCGGGAAAGGCGTCGATGGTGCGCCAGCCGAGGCGCCCCTTGGACTCTACCAAGCCTTGAACCTCCTGCGTAGACTTGAGGACGTCTTCCCACTTCTCTCCGTTTCCAAGCCGTTTGAAGGCCGCCTCTGCTCGCTTTACCGCGTCCGCCACATCGGCGGCTGTGGCGCTCTTCGGCTTGAAGAGCATGGTGGAGACGAGGAAGAACTTGGCCGGCTGAAACTCCTTCTCGGCGATCCGCTGGAGCATGAGGTCTGTTTTGACGCGCATGTAGAGTCGCGAGCGAGGAAAGCCCCTCTCGCGTAGGGCGGTATCGAGATCCTTATCCTTGGGCAGGCTGGCTTTGGTCGCGTTGATCTGGTCATCGACGATCTTCAGCACCTCGATCTCCGGCACAGAGACTCCCTTCTTCTCCGCTTCGGCGCGAATGAGCTGGAAGGAGATGAGGTCTTGCAGGACGTCGTATCCGCGCCAATCCCAGAGAAGCGCCTCGACGTCCCCGGCTCTTATTTCGACCCCATCCACCTTCGCCAGGACTTTGCCAGGTAGTGGCGCGTCAGGCAGGTGCTGCGAAGGAATCTTTGGACCTTGGAGCGCGAGAAGAGCGCAAAAGACGGGGAATAGGTTCATGACTAGACCTTGCAAGCTTCGAAAGTATTCCACGACAAGTGAGATTGGCTATTCCAGATAGGTGCCGTTGACGCTCAGCGTGAACCGATAGCCGAGCACTTCGGCTGATTTGCGGCACATCACCATACGGGTCAGGAAGATTTCGAAGTACTCCATCACGGTGGCCTGCTTCGTATCGATTTCGAGGATGAGCTCGATGGTGCGCTGCTCCGGGAGCATTTCCACACGGCTCTTTTGCACGGCGTAGTTCACGCGATCGTGTATATCGAAGCTCTCGATAATAGGGTTTTGGACCCGCGAAAAGTGTACGTCGCTTTTGTCGCCGATGATGAGCGCCGCGGACATGTTGCTGATAGGGATGCCGCTGAGCTCCTCGTGGTTGCCGATTGCTCCAAGGATCGGAGCGATTTCGGCTGCATCCATGCCCATTTCGTTAAGAATGTCGTACGCAATGCAGGCACCATGCATCGGGTGGTTGATGCGCTGGATGACGTTGCCGATGTCGTGAAGGTAGGCGGAAATCTGGCCAAGCTCGACCTCTCGTGTGGGGGCTTCTAGGCCCTTGAGGATGGCTCCCGTGATGCCGGAGACGACGGTCACGTGACGGTGGCCATGCTCGGTGAAGCCCATCGACTTCATCACCTCGTTCGCCCCGTCGATGAGCTTCCGCACCTTCGGGTTCGCTTTGACGTCCTTGAGGGTGATCAGCTTGGGCTCGATGAGGGCGATAGGTTCGGCCATTGGAGTTTCGGCGTTTCAGGAGGAGATGCCTCCACGGATGGAGGCACTACAGTGAGAACAGGGAGTCTGACAGACCCGTGTTGACTCGGATCGAATCGTACTTTGTGATGCCGGCGACTTTACCTTCCACGTTGACAACTCGGAGCTGGGTGGGCATGTAGGTTCCGTCGAACAGCTTAGCGTTCTCGTAGAAGAACGTGGCGAGCTGGCGACCGTGCTGGTTGTACCATTCGCGCTTTGTAATCACTTTCTTCTCCGGATCGAGCCAGACGCGGTGGCGGCTGGTGTCGTCGAGCGACTTGATGTAGGTGATGTCGAACACCGCGTCTCCACTCGCACGATCTTCGCGCACGAACTTGGCGGTGAAGAACGTTCCTGCAAACAGCGAAGGCGTGAGGAAGCCGAAGTCCAGCGAAGTTTGCCGGCGGCCAGGCTTGTCGCCCAGGTTCTGCTTCAGGTTGATCCGCGCCTTCGGGATCTTCATGACCTGCGTGGTGCCGTTCAGGATGTAGAGAATGTCTGTGTCTTCGCTCGAGGTCTCCAGGCGGAGCTTAAACGGCTCCTTGATCATGATCTTGGTGGATTCGAAGCGATAGGACTGTCCGAAGTCGCCATTGATCTTCTGCAGCTCGCGCTGGTCGCCCTTGACGACGCTCGCGGTTAGGGTCGCGTCCTCAAACTGTCGAGATACGTAGTCGTTGATGTTTGTCGACTGCGGTGCGGCAAAGCTGAGAGCCGCCAGTGCAAGAAGGTTGGTCATTTTGCTTTGTAGTCTATTCCTGATTCAAGGTCTATGGTTCAAGGTGCGATTATGCTTGAACCTCTTGTACACTTCCACTAGTGACGTCCGACCCTCTCGCCCGTTACCAGGCACAGCGTGGAGCGCGCGGTGGCGCTGTCGAGCGGCTGACGTCGAGTGAGGTCGTGGACGCGGCCCTGCGCGTCTATCAACGGCAAGGCCTCACGTTCCTACGTCTAACTGCCCTGCCGAGTGTCTTTTGCCTTGCGGCAATCGCGTTTGTTTTGTCGTATGTCCTGCCCGGCTTGGGGTCCACCACCGATCCAAACAGCATCGCCACGCAGGCGGGGGAACTGCTGTTGACGATGGGCTTAGGGGTGTTCGTTGGCGGGCCGGTCTTTTTAACTGGGCTGACCTATGCCTCGGCTATCGTCGTTCATCTAACCGCCGACGCCCTTGAGGGACGGGAGCCGAACGAGCTGGAAGCCCTCAAGAGTGCTCGCATTGCCTTGCCACGATTGTTTTGGCTGAACTTACGCGAGCTGCTGCTTTCGATGAGCGGGATTTTGGTTGCGACGGCTTTTCTGCTGGCAGGATCATTCTTAACGATGGTGACGGCCAATGACAGTGCCCTGGCGGGTGTTGTTGCGATGTTTGGAATGATTGGCCTTTTCGCCGGAGTATTCATCTTCTTGGCGATCGCCACCAGGCACGCGCTGGCCGTTCCCGTAGCCGTCATCGAGCGAACGACCGGCAAGGATTCCGCGCGCCGAAGCAAGCAGCTCCTCAAACCCGCGCAGGCCCATGGCAGCGCTTTCGGAACGATCTATAGCGTTTACTTCCTGCTGTTTTTCATCGGTATCGCCTTTCTCGGGGCGGTCGAGTTCGGCATGATGGTGCTGGCGGTGCCGGAGCGTGTGGGTTCATGGTTGGCGGGATCTTGGGTGAAGCCGGTCGTGATCCAGATGATTGAGCTGACGCCGCTGTACCTCGTGATATGGGCGCTGATTCCGGCATGGGCAGCGACCTTGACAGTGGTGTATTACGAGCGCAGGGTTCGGTTGGAAGGCTACGATATCGAGGCTCTTGGAAAGCAAACGAATGAGGATCGCGCGAGCCGCTTTAACGTTTAGCCTGCTTTGCATTTCGCTCCTCGCCTATGCGGGCGAATACGCGGAGATGAGCGCTCGCCTGAGTGGGGCGAAGGACTCGGAAGAGGTGGTGCGGATCGTGTCGGAAAACGCACGTTTGTCCGCCGATCCAGATATCTCCGGAATGCTGGCAAACGAGGAGCTCACCTACGATGAGCTGGCGGCATCGCTGAAAGAAGCGGTCGCACTGAGAGCCATGCTCGAAAAGCCTACGGCGGCGGCTCCCAACAAGGCGGACCTGAAGAAGATCAAGTCATCGCCGCTCTACCGTGATACGGGCGTCGATGAAACATCCAATTGGTTAAGCCGAGCCCTGGCCCGTCTGAGGAACATAAACTTGAAGTTTGATGGCCCTAAGGTCAATGCCGGCTGGTTGGCTGGTTTGGGGCCGATCCTGTACGGACTCTTTTGGACGATCATCGCGATCAGCCTGGGTTTTCTTATCTACTTCGCAGTAAAGCACTTCAAATGGCGCGGGCGGTTGCAACGGCGCGCATCGACACTCATGGAGGACTCCGAACCGGAGCGCACGCTGGACGAGTGGCTGGAGCTCGCCGATCAACTGGAGTCGGACGGGCGCTATCGCGAGGCGGTCAGAGCGCTGTACCTGGCCTGTTTGCTGCGTTTCGATGAGGCGCTGGTGGCGCGTTTCGACCGAGCGCAAACCAACTGGGAGCACTTGTACCGCATCGAGGGGAGTGCCCGAAAGCCTGAGCATCTGGACTTCCGCACGCCAACCAGCCTCTTCGACCGGGTGTGGTATGGCAACCAGGGCAAGGGTAGGGAAGAGGTCGCGCAGTTCCGAGACTGGTATGTCGCAATCACGGAATCGCTGCGGAAGGTGCCGGCTTGAGCGGTCTCCCGCGCATCGCATGGGTCGGCTTGGCGATCTTGGCGCTTGCAGCCATCATGCTCTCGCTCGGAAAGCGGGAAACGCAGTCATTCCCAACCGCTGACTCCTTTGCGCCAAGCGGCTCCGCCGCCTTGGCCGCTCTGCTGGAGCAACAGGGATACAGAGTTTCGATCGACCGCAGCCTCAGGCCCAAGTTGCATGCGGACGACCTCGTGATCGCCTTCGAGATAGCGGAGCCTCCAACGCTCATGGAGGCGGTGCAGGAGGGCGTGGAGGAAGGGTCTGACACTCCGCATACTGAGTTCGACAAGCCGTTCAACAAGGAATTGCTCAGCTTTCTCAAGAGCGGCGGCCGGGCGCTCATCTTGCCGATCGATACGGATTACCTCGCTGCTTCTAAAGCTGTTCTTTCAGCTCCTATTCCGCTGCGAGCTGTGACAGGGGGTCAGCCTTTGCAAGTCAATATGGCCGGTTCGCAGGCAGAAGTCAGAAAGGCGACTGAGGAGCTGACCACTTCGTTCACGACGGTTGGACTGTGGCACGGGCCGGACGGCGACTCGATGGTGGATGGCGTACGAGTGGGTGAGGGAACGGCATTCGTTCTTTGGAACGGCATCATTGGCACGAACCGATTCATCGACCGAGCCGATAATGCCGCTTTGCTCTTGCAGCTTGCGAGTGTGCTGGCACCTAAGGGCTCGCGAGTGGTTTTCACGGAAGCAGCCTTTGGGAACGTAGAGGAAAAGGGATTTTTGCAGGCGCTCGGTGCCTGGGCGGACGCTGCTTGGCAGCAGCTTCTGTTGCTTGCAGCGGTGGTGATTTACACGCTAGGCAAGCGGCTGGGGCTGCCCGACGAGAGCAAGGGGCGGCAGAGGGGAACTCGTGAACTGGTAGATGCGCTTGCCGACACAATGAATCGCACGCATGCCACCAATCTTGCACTGACGACAGCACTGACTCGCGCTGACGCCGAACTCCGAATGGCACTCAAGCTGCCCAGGGAGACCGAACGGTCCCGGCGCGATGAGCTGTTGTCTCAAGAGCTCAAGATCGCATTGACCAGAGTCGAAGCAGCCGCCGCGGAGAAGGAAACCAGTAGCACTGAGGCGGCTCGGCTGGTGCGGCGGCTGGACGAGGAGATGTCCGTATTCTTAGGTGCGCGTAGGTTGGCCACGCCTCGAAAAAGCTAGAATGAGAGTATGAAGCTGCTTATCGCCCTGATTGCGCTCCTCGTCACCTCGCTTGCTGTGGCCCAGCCGTACGCCGGCGTGCAAAAGGCCACGGCAGAGGACAAGAAGACACTCGCAGCAAAGGAAAAGGCTTACGCATCGGCAAAGGCGATGTACGTCAAGAAGCCCAACGACGCCAAGGTCAAGAAAGCGTATGCGGCGGCGGCGGCAAACTATGGCTACGAGAGCATGATCAGTCCGGTCCTAGACCGGTCCGTTAAGTATCGGCAGGCACTGCGGCTGTTCCGAGAAGCGATGAAGATCGAGCCAAACCACCCGTTGGCGAAGCCGGCCTCCGATAAAATCATTCAGATCTACAAGAGTCTCGGCCGGCCCGTTCCGAAGGATTAGATCGAGTAAGGCAGTAAGGGGTAGAACCCGGCCTTACAAATATGTCGACTCATGATCGCCGTTTCGTTTTAGGTTTAGCGCTCGCGGTTGTGGTGCTGGCCGCCCTGCCCGGGCTGATCATTGCGCTAACCGCTCCTACTGGCTCTACGTACGTCGGCCAGGTGTACAACACCGACGATCACATGGTGTACGCGGCCTGGATGCGTCAGGCGATGGACGGACGGTTTCTCTTTGACAACCGTTTCACAACCGATCCCCAGCCGGGCCTAACGATTCATCTGTATTTCTTCATCCTCGGCCTCATTGCCAAGGTCACGGGCATCGCGTTTGCCACCAATTTAGCGCGCCTGGTATTTAGCTTCCTTTTCGTCCTGCTGCTCCACCGGCTAGTTTCAAAGATCGGCTTGGACGCCTTCGCCAGACGTTTGGGGACGGCGCTGCCGCTTGTCGCCGGCGGCGTGGGCTTCCTCGTTTGGCACACGTTCGGACAGGCGATCGTTACCCCCAGCCCGTTCGGGGAGCTGATGCTTGGGAAGCTTCCCGTGGACGTTTGGCAACCCGAGGTGTTCGTGTTTCCCTCCATGCTGAGCAACGGCCTGTTTATGATCAGCCTTTGCCTCATCGCTCTCGTATTCCTCGCCGTGCTGGAGTGCCGAGAGGATAAGCGGACGGTTCTCTGGGGAGCTGGGGCGATGTTCCTGCTGATGAACATCCACAGCTACGACGTCCTGATGGTGGCGCTCGTGCTGGTTGGCTTCTTGGCGTGTACGGTCGTACAGAAGCAGCTCACCAAGGAGTGGCTAGTGCGGGCGGTTCTGATCGGAGTCGGCGCGATCCCTGCCGCGTTATGGTTCGTATATGTCCTGAAAAACGATCCCGTATTCCAGGCGCGAGCTTCTACCGAAACATTTTCTCCAAACTTCCGCCAGGTGTTCTTTGGCTTGCTGCTTCCGTTGGGGCTTGCCTTCGTTTGGTTTGCCACTCGCAAAACCGAGGACCCTCTGGAGCGCAAGCGCTGGAATAGGGGCATGGGTCTACTGGCCCTAATCGTGCTCGCGTTCTTTGTGACCGCTGCGGGGCACCAGAACGGCTATTTCGTGACAATGGGCGGATGGATCCCCATGTTTGCGTTTGCGGTCGTTGCGTCGGCTCTCCTGTCGGACAGGAACCCTGCCACGAATCTGATCATTTCCTGGGCAGTCGTCGGGATGGTCGCAATCTATTTCCCCGCACTCTTTCAAAGGAAGCTCGGCATGGGACTGGCAGTGCCGTGGAGCGTGTTGGCGGCGATGGGACTTGCAAACGTGCTGCGGACGCAAGATGCGAGCGCACGGCGGTTAGTCACGGCTCTCAGTCTCCTCCTGCTCGGCGCGACGTCTCTGCGGTGGATCGGCAGGGAGTTCCTTCTTGCAAGCGCCAATGTGTCGAATACGACGCTCCACCCCGTGTATCTCGATCAGGACGTTCAGCGAATCCTGACTTACTTGAGTGAGCAGGCGGGTCGAAAGGTTCTCATAGCCTTGCCGGGCGAGTGGTCGCCCGTCTTTTCCGCTAACAAACAGGAAGAAGCCCCGAAGTCCGAGCTCGCTCCCGCCATGCCCGATTACAACCCGATCGCAAGCGGCCTAACCGGCGTGTACAGCTACGCGGGACATTGGAGTGAAACGCCAAATTACATGAAGCGGCGCAATGAAGTCAGCAAGCTGTTTCTCACGCAGATGAGCTCCGACGAACGCAAGGCCGCCGTTAAGAAAACAGGAGCCCAATATATCCTCAGCCCGAACCCAGCCCATATCCAAGGCGTGGCCGATCTCAGCTCGTTGGGCGATGTGGTTGTAGACGGCGAGAAGTTCCGGCTGATCAAAGTCCGTTAGAGTCGAGATAAGGGTCGTATCCCGTATCGTTCTGGACAGGTGGAGTCGAAACCGGTGGTGCCGCCGGCCGCGATGGCCCTACGGCGATGATGGTCGATCCGCCAGGGTAGTGGCTGCGTCCCAGCGGTTCCCGCTTGAGCACCTTGCCGTCCTTATACACCACCCGATGGGTTTGTACGGAGAACCCGCTTGTGCCTCTCTCGATCACCCTTCGCTTACCGGCCGGAAGGCTGCTGTCATACACCGTCTTCACCCCAGCACCCCAAGACTTAAGGCCAGAGCGCTCGATCTTGACGCTCAGGCCAGGGTCTTTCTTGCCCAGAACGCGGAAGGTAAGCCGACCTGGCTCGTAGCTGGAAGAAATCGCAATGGGTGTGTCGTAGTTGTTTCGGAGCACCAAGTCGTGCGAACCCCAGTTCACCGTCGCGTCCCGTCCGACTGGCACGTACGGAACGGGCATAGAGTGGTTGGAGCGCTGGACGATCTCCAGGTTCGAGAGCAGGGCAGCGTTGAACAACGTCGTGCTGACCTGGCAAATCCCGCCGCCAACCCCAGTGTCGTGGCGGCCATTGAGATACACCCCAGCTACTCGGAAGCCCCGCTGAGTCGTCCTCCGCCCCACCGTGCCGTTGAAACTGAACTGCTCCCCGGGAGGGATGACGACTCCGTTAATAATGGATGAGGCCAGCTTGAGATTGGTCGCGCGTGGCCTGTTGCCTGCGGAGAACCGCGTTGAGAATTCTGCAATCACGTTCTTTATTTCCGCGAGCTGCTCGTCAGGAATCGTCTTGGGCGCTTCCTCCAAAGGCAGCTCCAGCACCTTGTCCCGCTCCAAGGCTGACACGACCGCAGCGGATAGAGAAGGAACGTCGAGCTCCAGACCGCTAACCTCGGGCTTGAGCTCGATCAGACCTCCACCCTTATAGAGCGCTCGCGCGGCCTTTGGCTTGCCAACCGAAGCCTTTACGAGCTTGACCAGCTTCTCGGGAATAACCCCGTTCGGTTTGAATACGGGATTGAAAACTTCCTTTTCGGGAATTTCTCGCTGAAGCGTTGTCTGAGCGTTGTCAACAAATCCTTGAAGGGGCAACTGGGCTATTGTCGCCGCATCGTCGAGCGTCACGCCGAGTTCCGTGGGCTTCATCGGGGGAAGCTGCTTGGGAAGCTTAGGCGAGGTGAGCTTGATGGTTTCCAACTTTTCGGTTTCCCACCAAGTTCGAACCTTTTTGGCCGCTTCCTGCGGACTGAGGCCCCCAACCATGACTTCGCCAACAAATACATTTGGCCGAATAGTGTCCTCGTAGCGCACGGCGAGAACTGACACGCCCGCTGTAGACGCGAGCACGGCTGAGGCGACACCAAATAAAAGCTTTTTCATCCTGAAACCGAATCCATCCACACTCAAGGCATCGCTCATACATTATGACGCGATTTGACCCGAACGACTGGATTATTGAGGCTATAGTTCCACGCTTGGACCTCAAAACCTTGCTAAATCGGATCGCATGTTATGACAGACGAAGTTGAGCGCTGTTTTGTGATCGCGCCCATGAAAAGGCTAGAACGGCGAACTCCGCTGCCAGAGCTACTGTAAGCGAGACGGCGGCGAGTACGGGACCACTCCAATGGAGCGAAACCCCGAGTGAAACCACGAGCATGAGAGAGCTAACGGAGACGCCCACTGCAAGCAAGCGCGACACCGTGAGATGGTGCGCCGTAAGCACGCCCCGGATGTACGACTGCACGGCGTCTAGGAACGGCACAGCACAACTAAGGAAGAAAACGAGGTGCGCGAGGTCTGAGATATTGCGTTTGGCTCCCAGGATGTCTTCAAAGATAACGCGATCGGCACCCGTGATGCTGAGGATGAGCATGGACGACATGGTTCCAATGGCGACGCCCAGGCTAAAGCGCCGCAGAGCTGCGCGGCTAGCCTCGTCTTTATAGAGAGCGATCACGACTTCGGGCAAGCAGAACCCGAGAGCACGGTGTAGGAAAATGATCGTGCCCGCAAATTGATAGGCTGCAGTGGCAAGCACCGGATCATTAACCCGCGCGAGTCCCGCACCAATAATCGGGAAGACGAGCAGCTTCACCATGGTCGTGGCGGTAAGAGGGAAGTGGAAGGCCATCAGCCGATGCATCGTGAGCGGCTCACCCTCGATCGGTTCCTTTCGTCGAAGGTCGTGCACCGTTGGCCGGCTCACGATGTGGATAAAAAGCGTTTCGATAGCGACAGAGAGCATGAGCGCGCAAGCCGCGATCACGACTCCGGACCAGTTCGTGTTGACATGCAGGAGATATGCGGTGGTGGAGATGGTCACTATCCGGCTCAGGGTGCCGAACCCAATGACCCGCGTTAAACCAGACCGGATGAGAATGCCCTGCAAGTAACGCCGCCAGCCGATAGCCGCGCTCCAGAACGTCAGGATAGCCATGCCCGGCCGAGCCGCAGCCGCCACTTCATGCTTGATCTGCATAACCCCCTCGATAATCAACGTGTAGAGAGGCGTGAACACAAAGATGGCATGCGCAAACGTCACCCAGATCATCATGCGAAGCACGAACTTCGAGATCAGAGCGAACCGATCACCATCCTTCGCAAGGGTCGTCGAGGTCGAGAGCAGGTCGATGACGGGGCTCTCGATCCAGATCGACAGGCTCATCATGATGAAGAACGCCGCCGCATTCACTTCTGGCTCAGACATGTGCGAGATGACGGACATGCACACCGGCGCTTCGAGGCCCATAAAGAGCCAGGAAAGGGCGAGCGGGTAGTAAAAGCGCAGGATTGTTTGGCCCGAGAGCCCGCCTTCCGTCGTCAAGTTCTCATAGCGTACCGGACATGGATGAGCAACGAACCTTTGTGGCGGGGAGCTGGGAGCACCTCTGCGGCCTCCTTTTTGAGGAGAGCTGGCAGCCCGACCTCGGCCGGTTTCGCAGCCATTTTGCCTACAAGGGTCTAACCAGCGCCGACTACTGCCTTGCAACGTCCCTCATGCGCCTAGGAGGCGACTTTGCCTCCGTCGAGCGGCATCTGTTGAGGAACTTTCGCAAATACGCACAAAGGAGCGACATCGGGGCTGATTCACTTTGGAGTTGGCTCGCCCTCGGACAGCACCATGGGCTTCCCACCAGATTGCTGGATTGGACCTACTCGCCATTCGTCGCATTACACTTCGCAACGGCACGATCGGTGGGTGACAGCGTGGTGTGGTGTGTCGATTTCGTGCAAGCTCATCGCCTGCTGCCATCGAAGCTCCGAGAGGCGTTGGAGAATGAGGGCTCCGACGTTTGGACCCTCGAGATGCTCGACACTGAAGTTCCGACTTGGGAGGCTCTGAACGACTTGGGCAAGCGTGGTGAACTGCTGCTGTTTTTTGAACCCCCTTCCGTCGATCAACGGATCGTGAATCAATATGCGCTGTTCTCGGTCCTGACAGACGCTTCTATGAGTCTGGATATATGGCTGGACGAGCACCCGGAGATGACGAAGAGGATCGTGATCCCGGCGGCGTTGAGAGCTGAAGTGCGCGACAAGCTCGACCAGGCGAACATAAACGAGCGTGTGCTGTTTCCGGGCCTCGATGGTCTATGCGCATGGCTCAAGCGGCACTACGCACCTGCAGATCAGCCGCTCGATCCGTGCCCTCCAAGGTAACGTTTCGCAATGCACCGCTCCCTCTCCGTGGCTCTCGAAGACGCGGAGGTTTTGCTTCGCCAATTTCGGAATGATCCGGCGACGCTCGCATCTATGAAGGGCATAGCAGATTGTCTTATCGCAGCATTTCAAGCTGGACATAAGCTGCTGACCTGCGGCAACGGAGGGAGCATGGCGGATGCCATGCACGTAGCCGAGGAGTTCAGCGGGCGCTTCCGCCTAGACCGTCGACCTTATCCGGCCATCGCCCTTAGCGACCCGGCACACATGAGCTGCGTAGCGAATGACTACGGCTTCGACTTCGTGTTCTCGCGTCAAGTGGAGGCTCTTGGCCAGCCGGGGGACATGTTGCTGCTGATGAGCACGTCCGGAGACTCGACCAACCTTGTCAAGGCCGCCGAGACGGCTCGGGCGAAGGGTGTAACGGTAATCAGCGCGCTCGGCCGCGGTGGCGGTGCGTTGCTGTCGCTGAGCGATCTGGTGCTGATGGCCCCGGGCGAGGGCTCTGACCGAATACAGGAGCTACACATGATGGCCTTCCACGCCATTATCGAAGCGGTGGAGAACGAGGTTCGATAGCCGTCGCAACGTGTTGGCTGCAGGGCACGTCCTCACACCAAATGAAGCGAAAGAGACTTGCGCTGATTCTAGGTGTCGTTCTCGGCTTGCCAGTGATCATTGGCGGCACGATCCTCTTTCGCATACCAGCCACCATCCAACAGAGTGCACAGTTCACCCGCCATGCCGTCACCGTTCTGTGCCAGCCGTGGACGGAGTCTCGGCTCGATGCGTTTTTATCCCCGGCCTCATTCAATCGGGGCAAAGACTTTAAGAAGGTGATGGCTGGGGCTTCGAAGAAATACGGAGCCGTCAGGCGATTCAAAATGGGTGGGGCTAGCCCAAGCACGACAAGCGACAACAATCAAAGGCGGATGACGGTGTCTTACAACGTGTACGCCGAGTGCGACAAGGCACGAGCCGTAGTGGGGCTCGAGGTGATGGAGGAAGGTGACAAATGGATCATTCGCAACCTGAATGTTCGAGAGCCCGCACCTTTCGAAGAGAACTCCTTTTGAAGCTATTCGAGCTCGATCGTTGCCGGGGGCTTGCTGGTGAGATCGTAGAAGACGCGGTTAACTCCTGAGACCTCGTTCACGATCCGGCTGGCGACATGCTCCAGCACATCGAACGGGATCGCCACTGCCCTCGCCGTCATCGCGTCCTCGCTCTCTACGGCTCTCAAAACGATAGGATGCTCATAGGTGCGCTCGTCGCCCATGACGCCGACGCTCTGGACATCGAGCAATGCCGCGTAACTCTGCCAGATGCCCTTGTGCAGCCCGCGAGAGCGGAGCTCGGAACGGAATATCCAGTCTGCCTCCTGAACGGCGGTGACGCGCTCCCTGGTGACTTCTCCCACGATACGCACGGCAAGCCCAGGCCCTGGGAACGGCTCTCGGTCCACCATGTCCTCCGGCAACCCAAGCGCCCGCCCGACATTGCGAACTTCGTCCTTGAACAGCCACCGCAGGGGCTCAATCAGCTTCATCTTCATCCAATCGGGAAGACCGCCGACGTTGTGGTGGGTCTTGATCTTCGCCGCCGTGGACGAGCCCGATTCGATCACGTCTGGATAGAGGGTGCCCTGCGCGAGGAAGTCGCAGTCCTGAATGTCTCCGGCATGTGCCTCGAAGACACGCACAAACTGCTCGCCGATGATCTTGCGCTTCCGCTCGGGATCCTTTACTGCTGCGAGCGCACCGAAGAACCTGTCTTTCTCATCAAACACCTTGATGTTCGCGTGGAAGTGATCCACGAAGGTCTCCTTGACCTGCTCCGCCTCTCCCTTCCTCAGCAGTCCGTGATCGACGAAAACGCATACGGCACGATCGCCGATCGCTTTGATCAAGAGGGCGGCCATCACGCTCGAATCGACGCCGCCGGAGACTGCGCAGAGCACCTTCCCATCCCCAACCGCGGCGCGGATGGAATCGACCTGTTCGTCGATAAAGCTGGCACTCGACCAGTCACCTCGTAGCTTCGCCAGGTCGAAGAGGAACCGCTTGAGCACCGTCCTCCCATCCGGCGTGTGCGTGACCTCTGGATGGAACTGGACGCCCCAGATCTTCTTGGCGGCATTCTCGAAGGCTGCGACGGCGCACGTATCGGTGGATGCGGTGACGGTGAATCCCTCCGGCGCCGTCAGTACGGAGTCGCCATGGCTCATCCAAACCTGGTTGCTCGAAAGGCCGGAGACGAGTGCGCTGTCGGCGTCGGCGGGCACCAGGTGCCGCTGTCCATACTCGCGATGGGTGGCTTTCTCCACTGTCGCGCCCAGTGCGCGGGCGATGAGTTGGTGACCGTAGCATATGCCAAGCGTGGGAGTGCCCTCGAGCACGGAAAAGTCGATGGAGGGCGCGCCTTCTTCGAGAGTAGATCGGGGGCCGCCGCTCAAGATCACGGCATCGGGCTTGGCGGCTCGAATACGCTCGGCCGCAGAAGTCCACGGGATCATCTCGCTGTACACGCCGAACTCGCGAACGCGCCGGACAATGAGTTGGGTGTATTGGCCACCGAAGTCGACCACGAAAACAGACTGATGGGTCATTTGACCCCCTCTATTTTGGTCTACCCGGGGTCACTCGTGCAATGCCCTTAGATTCCATGACAGAGTGTCTTAAATGCCAAATGCGATTTACACAGCAAATTTGCTGTGGCTCTATAGAAACCTAGTAAAATGACGGATAATACTTCCAAGTGGAATTGCTAGGTTTTAGGTGCGAGAACCGAAAAAACAGGTGAATTCCATTGCCAAAGAGCCGAAGATGCGGAAAGTGCGCCTATGGGCGCAAATTGACCCAGTTTTGTGTATCGGAGGCTAACGAAAACGGCTCCGGATACTCAAAACATTTATGGTCGTTTGCGGGAGAGGTTGGATTTTTTAACATGCAAGTCTTAACAAGGTTGGAGAGCCCACACAGAGCGGTGAGGTTGACGAAGAGAGAGATCGAGGTGCTTAGCCTGATCGCTCAGGGAAATAGCAGCAGGGAGACCGCCGAGGCGCTTTATGTTTCGAAGCGTACGGTCGATTTCCACCTTGCCAACATCTACGACAAGCTGCAGGTGAACAACCGAGTCCAAGCCTTCCGAGCCGCCACCCGCCTCGGCCTCATTCCTTTCGAACCAACCTTCGGCTACGCCCGCGGCGAAGCCTAAGCCTTGCGCCTCTGGGCGGTAATGACCTCTGTGTTCATCCCCGCCCAATGCAACGCCCCGCAATACCGCCCGTGCTCCATCTTGATGCAGCGGTCGACCACCACGTCCAGACCCGCGTCTAGCGCCTTCTGAGCCGACGGCAGGTCGATAATGCGTAGCTGCAGCCAAACCGCTCCCGCGCCGGCATCGATGGCCTCCTCCACGATTCCTGGCACCGCAGCCGGTGGACGGAAGACGTTGACCACATCGACCTTCTCCGGAATGCTCTTTAGGTCGGGGTAAGAGGTTTCTCCGAGAATCTCCGTTGCGCGTGGGTTGACCGGTATCACACGGTAACCCTCATCCTGCAGATAGGACGCCACCATGTTGCTAGCCTTCGTCTTCTCCGTCGAAAGCCCAACCACGGCGATCGTCTTGGCATTGCCAAGAAGCTGTCGAATGCGCTTAGAGTTCTGAAACCGCTCCCGCTCATCCGGCGAAAGCGAGGTGTTCATCGTTATGTCTGCGGCGGTTGTCGGGCCGAATTCCATATCGTGTGAGTCTATCCGCAGACGAACCCGCCCACGAACCTTCTAAGGCCATGTTGGCGTCTTCGAATCAAGGTTCGTCTATGTTGCCAATTATTTGCGTCCTCGCCACAAATGCCTCCCAGATTCAGTTCGAGATTCCGGTCCGGAATGTGCGCCCGAGCCGCATCGTTGCGATGATTCGCGGCACGGAGGAAAAGCCATCCCTCATCTCGGCTTCCGCCCGAATTGAAGCTGACGACGCAAAGTGGACCATCCGCATCAGCGGGAACGCGGATGACCTGATGGAGACCAGGAAATTCATCAAGCTCGCAGACGTGGAGCGTAAGAGCGTGCGAGTCAGAGTTCAGATCGACTCACCGGCCGACCGGCTGAATCTGGAAACCTCGACTACGATCCCGTCGGGCAATAAATGGAGGATGAGCGAGGATGCGATCAACAGCACGATTGCGTTGACTCCGCGACTCAACAGCGATGGCACCTGCACTTTCTTTTTGCTCGCGCGGTTCGACGGTGGAGAAGTCGATACGAATTTCAGGCTCAGACGCGGCGAGCTGCACAAGATCCCGCTTGGTGGCAAACGTGCTTACGAGGTCCGTCAGCAGGGCGAAGAGGTTGCCCTTCGAGATCGCAGCATAGCTGGACCGACGCTGACGATCTCTTATGAGGACCTGAAGCAGAGCGCATATAGGGCTCCAAAGACCTAGCCATTTGCTACCCTTGCGCAGTTTTGTGGGGCTGACCGCTCGTCTAGGCTCGCGGGCGAGGTAAAAACCCGCGCGTGAACGTTGACCTTCTTAAAGAGCTGTGCGAAGCGCATGGCGTTTCCGGCTACGAAGATGCCATTCGCGAAATTGTGCGGCGGGAGCTCTCCCCGCTCTGCGAAATATCGACCGACTCAATGGGCAATTTGATCTGCTTGAAGAAAGGCAGCGGCAATAAGAAGGTCATGATCGCAGCCCACATGGACGAGATCGGCTTTGTCGTGAAGCACATCGACAAGGAAGGCTTTCTCCGTCTGAATCCCCTTGGCGGCTGGGACCCGCGCCAGATGAACAGCCAACGAGTCATGGTGCAGACGAAGGGAGGGCCGTTGACAGGCACCCTCATGTATGGCACCAAGCCTGCTCATCTCCTCTCCGATTCCGAGAAGAAAGAAGGGCAGAACCTTGATAGCTTCTTCATCGATTTGGGCCTGACCGGGGAGCAGGTGAAGGAAAAGGTGCGGATCGGTGACGCCGTAACTATGCATGGCCGATTTGCGCAGATTGGCAACCATTTCGCCTGCAAGACCATGGACGATCGCGTCGGGGTGTTTGTCATGATTGAGGCGATGAAGGCACTCGGTGCCCACGAGTGCGATGTGTACGCCGTAGCCACCGTTCAGGAAGAAATAGGCTTGAGGGGAGCGGCCGCCAGCGGATGGTCGATTCAGCCGGATGTAGTGATCGCTCTGGATATCACGCTCGCGAACGACATCCCGGGCGTGCCGGATCAGGATCAAATCACGAAGCTTGGCGAAGGTGCGGCGATCAAGATTATGGATAGCTCGCTTATTTGCCACCCGAAGCTAGTCGAACACTTCCGCACGATCGCGGAGCAGAAGGGCATCAAGCATCAGATGGAGATCCTCTCTCGAGGAGGAACAGACGCAGGCTCGATCCAACGCCTGCATGGCGGCATTCCATCTTTCACTCTGTCGATCCCATCGCGGTACGTTCACACTGTCAACGAGACCGTTCATCCAGAAGACGTTCAGGCGTGCATCGATCTACTGGCGAGGTATCTGGAAGAGGCTCACACGGGCAACTATAGCTACTAAGCTTGATGGGCTAAAGCTCTTCCAAATAGTAAGAGGCCGTGTCCACGGTCTCTCGGAACCAGAGTCCATCCGGGCAGACAAGGCGGAACCACCAGGCGCTGGGCCTCCGGTTGGCATTCCTTAGCCCTTTGCTGGCGATGATCGCTTCTCGGATGAGGGTAAGTCGCTTCAGCTCGGCCTCGAGCTCGATGGTTTGCCGGCGGTCGTGGATGCGCCGTACCTCTTCGTCCCGCACCAGCTCGTTCTGCTGCCTTCGAAGTTGGTGCATCTGTGATTGCAACTCCGTCTTCGCATGAATGACTGCCTCTACGTTAGCCGTAAGCCTTTCGCGTTCAGCTAAATCATCAGAAGTGGCATCTCTCTCGAAGATCTTCGCGCGAAAGTGGTCGCCACGAGCCCGCTCCGCAACCAATCGAGCCCCAGAGAGCCTCCGCCGCTCGGCGTACAGTTTATGTCGTTCGCGACGAATCTGCTCAATGCTTTGATTAAGCTGCGAAAGTCGATCATGGAGGTTCTCGTACTCCTCCGCCAGATTGCTCCAGGCACCGCCCAGGGCGCTGTGAAGAAACCTAATGAGCTCGATTGGCCGCTTCAGCTTACCAAGGTCCTCCAGCAGCTTCTCCTGTTCTTCCGCGACGCTCTGCCAGCGCGCCGCGAAGCTTGGCGCGCAGATTTCTTCAGCGCCGAATGGCCTTTGCAGCGGCTTCGGCAACTTGATCCATGAGCAGCACACCCGCATCGCGTCCCAGGCGTCGTAGCGGATTCTTAGGATCGGATTGACTTTATGATCAAGCAGCTCGTGCAGCTTGCGGCTGCTGGTGACGTAAGAGCTCGCGCCCTCGTGGAACACGAAAACGAACTCTCTTGCAAGCATTCCGATCAGCGTGACCGCCTTCCCGACCACCACGCAGTTATCGCCACACTTGTCTTCGATAGCCTTCGCCAAATCGTGCAGCGATTCCGGTGGCTCTTTGAAAGTGAGGAACTGCGGTGGATCGGTCATGATCACTGCGCCCTTGGTGCCCAAACGGATTGTGCCTCTGCCGCTTCCGGGAATCACCAAGTCGAATGGGATTGCCCCGGTGCCGAACTTGGTGAGATCGTACATCGAGGAACCCGTTATCGCCTCGTCATACGCCCTCGCAGCCTCAGCTCTCGTCGCAGGATTGATAAAGAGTCCAAGAAGCGCGAAACGAGGAAGGTCGCATGTGCAGTTATTGAACTTGAGCAACTCGGACGTCCGAGTGGTCTCGGGTGTGACGGGAGCACTCGCGCAGAACTCGTAAAGCTCAGGAACGATCCGTCGATAAAACTCCGCAACGGTCAGCCCCTGCTCGTCCGCATGTTCGCAAATACGGGTGTGCAGTTGGTCCACTAGCTGCTGGGATATCTCATGTGTGCCGCCAGAAAGGCACTCCAGCGAACTCTTCAGCGCCCAATCAAGGGTCCCGCAGAGCTCTTTGATGATCTGTTGGAGCGGAACGTCGGCGGTTACTGGCGAGTGTTCGTCGAGGGACACAATCCCTCGCCATCCCCACGCCTCTGTTGCCTCGTCGAGAATGTTGGGCCTCGCTCTTTGCACCGCTGCCAACCGGAGCCCCGCGTTCAGGAGCATCTCGCGCGTGATAACGGTTTCACTTCCGAACAGCGCACTGAACTCGGCTGCCGCACTCCATAAGCCCCGCGTTGTGGTGTCGTTGTGGGGAAGTGCCTTGAACCGTCCCGGCTGGCGCTGTCCACTCGGAAGCTTTGCGAAGTAATCCGTATCGTGTATTCCGGCGATGAACCTTCGCTTTGAACCTAGACGATTGGCAGCAAGCGCCAGCCCGGCCTTCATTGGTTCATCCCAGAATACGGTTTGGCCAAGTGCTAGAAAGGGCGCATCTGGAGCAGCTTGGTCAAGTTGCTCCAGGAGAGCGTTTAGCGGCAGACAATCGCCCGGCACCCCTCTATGTTACGCTAGGCGAGGACCACAGAAGGATCGAGGACGTGTGAGCCGGCAATTACCGCAACAGAAAGGGCTCCAAGCAATTGCTCGAGCCCTTCGTTGTATGCGCCTTCCCCCGAAGGTTGCACATTCGTATTTGACCACCAGAACCCACTTTTTGTCTGTATGCTTTTTCGCCTACGAGCTGAAAGAATTCACTAGGAGAGAGTTCTACACTCCTTGCGTTTCTAGAGCCCCAAACTCCGCTCCGCAATCTGCACGGCATTCAGTGCAGCTCCTTTCAGCAACTGGTCACCCGCGATGAATATGCAGAGGGCATTAGGGTTGCTCATATCTTGCCTAATCCGGCCAATGAGGACATCACCCTGCCCGCTTGCATCGAGCGGAGTAGGGAAGCAGTTGTTCTCCCGATCGTCGATAACGCGTACGCCAGGCGCCCTGTTCAACACCTCCGCTACGCACTCTCTCCGCGGAGCAGGCCCGGCAAACTCAACCGTAACGGATTCCGAGTG
The DNA here is from genome assembly GCA_041288075.1 of Fimbriimonas sp. Classification (GTDB taxonomy): domain Bacteria; phylum Armatimonadota; class Fimbriimonadia; order Fimbriimonadales; family Fimbriimonadaceae; genus Fimbriimonas. The sequence continues at coordinate 1,585 of JBGGMI010000142.1, read as the reverse complement.
AGCCCTCAAGACCGGAACCCGGACACAGGTGACGTTCACCTTCAGGCCAGGCATCCCCAGAATCTTCTGAGTCTCCGCGATTACCTTCGCCTCCTCCTCGTTGCAGCCATTGGTGTCGATGGGCGTGTTGTGACTGAACAGATTAAAGGCGTAGCGAGTTGAAAGCTTGCTTGGCTCCGGATCCCGTCCCTCAATGACCGCTTTCGTCTCTTCCTCCAGCAGCCGCATCATCGCTGCCCCTCCTCCGCTTGCGCTCTGATAGGTGCTCACGATGAGTCGCTCAATTTGGCCGAGCTCGCGAAGGGGGTGAACGGCCATCGTGAGAATAATCGCGGTGCAGTTCGGCACCGCAATGAGCCGCTCGCCGTTCAGCTCGTCGCCATTAACCTCCGGCACGCACAACGGCACACCCTCGTCCATACGAAATGCGCTGGAATTGTCGACCACCAAAGCGCCTGATTCCAATGCAGAAGGAATCAGCTCACGCGACCGGCTCGCCCCCGCACTGAAGAAAGCGACATCGACGCCTTCGAACGCACTCGGTTGCGCGAGCTCAATCGCGATGTCGCGGCCCCGAAAGGGAAGTTGTTTGCCAAGCGACCGCTCGCTGGCAAGGAGCCTCAGCTCACCCACCGGAAACGACCGCTCCTCAAAGAGCCGTAGAAACTCGCCACCCACCGCACCGGTTGCGCCTACCACGGCAACCGTCAAACCGCTATTCACTTCCAAGTAAGTACCCGATGTCGGCTTAACAGCGTGCGCAGCTCGCGTAGTAACCTCACGAACAGAAATGATGTTCGCTATCCTCGGCATCGGCATTGCACTCGTGATTGGGCTTGCCATGATCTACAACAGCCTTGTAGCCATGCGGCGGCTGACCGAGAACGCGTGGGCCGACGTCGACGTCTACCTCCAGCGTCGCGCCCAACTCGTTCCAAATCTGGTCGAGACCGTCAAGGGAGCCGCTGCATTCGAGAGCAACACCCTGGAAAAGGTGGTCAGCGCCCGGTCGGAGGCGGCAGCCCTGCATCAACCCACCGCTTCCAAAGCTCTCGCGGAATCGGAGCTCGCCTCCGGCGTTTCCAGAATGCTGATGGTTGCGGAGTCGTATCCCGTGCTGCAAGCCAACCAAAGCTTCCTTGGCCTACAGAGGGAGTTGTCCGAAACCGAACGCCTGATAGCCAGCGCGCGGCAGTATTACAACGCCTGCGTTCGCGACTACAACACGCTCATCGAGTCATTCCCGCAGGCGATAGTGGCGGGGGCCATGGGCCTCAAGCCAAAAGACTTCTTCGAGATCGAAGACCTAACTGAGCGCGCCGCCCCTGGTGTTGGGCTCTAGGAAGGCTCCTAGACCTTTTCTTACGTAGCGGTAATAACCGTGGCCCACCTGGCCTGGTTAGCTTGAAGTCGACCTCGCGATCAAACCGTTGCGCAAAGGCGGTCAAGGTGACCGCCCGGTGCTAGAATTGTGACGGGGCATTCCTAATAATGAAGCTAACTTGCGCGGCGACGAGGGTAGCCCTTTCAATCCTCTTCCTCCTCTCTGGCGCCATCGCCGCTGCCGCCAAATACACGACCCAAC
>JBGGMI010000141.1:0-5832 GCA_041288075.1 Fimbriimonas sp. | reverse complement strand
GGTAGGGGGCTCTGGGTTCTCGGACCCGTTGGCGTGGCATCGCTTACCGGGCCGTCCACGGTTGCCGCAGGCGGCAACATTCAAGTCTCGGCAACTCTCGACGGTATTGCTGGTGCGGGGGGAGTCGACGTGGGCCTGTCGAGCTCAAGTGCTTACTTGACCGTGCCTTCGTCGGTTGTTGTGCTGGGGGGCCAAAAATCAGGATCCTTCCAAGCAACCGCTGGCTCTCCGACCGTCGACACTCCGGTTACGCTGACGGCTACGCTGAACGGAACAACCAGGACACTTTTGGTCACCGTTCAGGCGCAATCGGCAAGCGGGCCGGCGTTGAGCTCAGTAGCCGTGTCTCCTACGACTGTTTCGGGAGGCTCAAGCACCATCCCTAGGGTGACCCTCACCCTGGACGCACCAGCTCCCAGCGGTGGAACTGTCGTGACTTTGGCTTCATCGAACCCTGCCGCATGTTCGCTACCCCTCACGGCGACCGTGCCAGCGGGCAAGACATTTGTGAAAGTAGACGGATCGACGTCAGTAGTTGCTACGAGTCAGAGCGTGACAATTACCGGAACGCGGGGGGCGGTGGCTAAGTCAGCGACGCTCACCGTTACTCCGCCGCGCCCCCGATCGGTTGTGCTGAGCCCAAAGAGTGCCTACGGCGGATCGAGCACAGCGGTCACGGCTACATTGACGATGGATGCGCCAGCGCCCTCGGTCGGAATGAACGTCGATCTGTCCTCCAGCACACCGGCATATGCTTCAGTGCCCGCTACGGCAAGTCTCTCGGCGGGCCAGACGGTTGTGACATTCCCGGTTACGCACTATCCGGTGAATGCCGACAAGGCACCGATCATCCGCGCGACTTCGAGCGGATTGACGAAGCAGGACACTCTGACGGTGAAAACGGCGGTGGTAAGCACGGTGACCGTTTCGCCTAAGTCCACATGGGGAGGTTCGGCGACGGTGGTTACTGGGACGGTCACGTTAAATGCTCCGGCAGGTTCGGCAGGTGCGAGTGTGACGCTAGCCGCAGATCCTGCTTTGCTGACCTTCTCGCCGGCCACGTTGGTCATCGCGGCTGGTCAAACCTCCGGAACCTTTACGGTTGGGTCTCTAAGTGTTGCGCTGGACACCATTGTCACGATCAAGGCTACGAGGGGATTGGAAAAGACGACTACTTTGACCTTGAAGCCGCCCGTCATCAGTGTTCTCGACCTGGCCCCATTGAGCGTTCAGGGAGGCTCGGCGACGGCGGTGCAGGGGACGATTACGTTGAATGCTCCGGCACCCGCCGGGGGGCTGGTGGTCACCTTGGCGAGTTCCAATACGGCTTATGCGACGGTGCCGGCGACCACAACCGTTGCGGCAGGGGCGAAGACGAAGAAGTTCACGGTGACACACATGGTCGTGACTTCTCAGAAGACGGTCAATATCACGGCTACCACTGGAGCGACCAGCCGGTTTAAGACTCTGACGATCACACCTTAAACTCGAATGACCCTGGTGACACCGGGGACCAGGGTCTTCAGCTGAAGCTCGATTCCGTGGCGGAAAGTCAAATCCGCCACGGGGCAGCCTTTGCAGGCGCCCTGGAATCGCACCGACACTTCCCCGCTCTCCGTGACCGAAATCAGCTCGATAGTGCCCCCATGCGAGCGGGCGTAGGCTTGCACCTCGATGAGGGCATCGCGGACGGCTGGATAGAGTGGTCCCTCCTCCACCTCAGGCTCCAATCGGGAACCCAGCAATTTTCTGAGGGTAGAAAGCACTCCTTTCAGCATACTTAGTGGAATAAAAAGATATCGGAAGGGCTGAGACTCGATCGTGGGCCAATTGTCGTCATTTGGTCGGCGATCTCCATGAGACCTCATTTTCTACCGATCATTAGTTGAGCTCTATGTTCGGAAAAGGATCAGGAAACGGAAACAAGGCGTCGCGACTTTTTGCAAGGGTCGGTGTGGCATACGTGCTCATCGTGCTCGCCCTCATCGGCCTTGTTGGCTATAGGCAATACGATGCCGTCGAGCAGGTGAAGGCAGCGACAGAGATCAGTGCGTCTATCACAAAGAACGGCGCGCTTGCGCAGCGTGCCACCGCGTATGCGATTAGCGGCGATCAGCAGTACCGCAGCAAGCTTAAGGATGCGCGAGCCGCGTGGAACGATTCTTCGACTGCCCTAGCGTCCAAGCTCAAGGGTCAAAGCGCTGAGGTGGAGCTCGCTCTCAACGCCCTGCAGAAGGCGGCGAAGCCTCTCTCAAGCGATCTACAGCAGCCAGGTTCGGGGGCGATCGTGGAGCACCAGCAGGCCTATCTGGCGGCTGTCGACGAACTGAGCAAGGCCTTTCAGAAGAAAGGCGCGTATGGCGAGACCGATCTGTTGCTGACGGCGGGCGTCTTTGCTGGCCTCGCGTTGCTTCTCTCGCTTTTCGTCTTCCATCCCCTGCTCCGTGGCACGAAGAAAGCCGTCGAGTTCGAACAAGCCCGGTTTACAGTCGAGAAGGAGAAGGCATTCAAGGACAAGACTCAAGAAGCTTTCGCACAGATGACGCAAGAGATTCAGGCCAAGCAGGACGAGATGCAGGCGCAGTCCGTGGCCCTAGAGATTGCTTTGGCGCGGGCTGAGGAAGTGAACCGCCTGAAGACCGCGTTCCTCGCGAATATGAGCCACGAGATCCGGACGCCGATGAATCATGTAATCGGCATGGCGGAACTGCTCACGCAGACGAGTCTCAGCACAGAACAACGGGATTGGCTGCGCACGATCATCACAAGCGGCAACCAGCTCGTCACGATCATCAACGACATTCTCGATCTCTCTCAGATCGAGGCGGGCAAGCTGTCGATGGACCCACTGCGATTCAACTTGCGGGAGCTGGTAACCGATGCGGTCAAGCCATTCGAGTCGGAAGCAAACCAAAAGGGCGTCACGATCGCGGTTTGGTTGTCGGCAGACGTACGAGAAGAAATCATCGCCGATCCGGTGCGAATTCGCCAGGTTCTGACGAACCTTCTCAGCAATTCAATCAAATTCACCCCGAAGGGGCGCATCGACATTTCAGCCGAAACAGTAGGAACGAACGACAACCTTCAACTGCGGCTCAGCGTGAAGGACACGGGTATCGGAATCGAGCCGGCACGGCTCAAAGCAATCTTCGAGAGCTTTACGCAGGCTGATGTCAGCACGAAGCGTGTGTATGGCGGCACCGGGCTGGGCCTAACGATCGTGAAGCAGCTTGCTGAGCTCATGGGCGGCACGATCGACGTGCGAAGCGCGGTTGGGTCGGGCAGCGAATTCACGGTGACCATTCCGGCGCAGATGCCGGTCGACGAGCCCAAGCCGGAGCTAACTCCTCTTTCAAACGGCGTGACCGATTTGCCGAACCTCAACTTGCGATGCCTCGTGGTCGAAGACAACCCGGTCAATCTGAAGGTGCTTGTCAAGCTCCTCGAAAAGCTTGGCTGCAGTGTTGACACGGCCGAGGATGGAGACGTCGCCGTCGAGAAGGCGGCGGAGAGCAGCTTCGATATGATTCTGATGGACATTCACATGCCCGGAAAGGATGGGATCGAAGCGACAAGGGAGATTCGCGAGAAAGAGGCCCTGGGCCGGAAGGGGCGAGTTCCGATCATTGCTGTGACTGCGGACGCGATGCAAGAGGACCGACAGCGGTTCATGGATGCGGGGATGGACGACTACGTGGCGAAGCCGGTGCGGCAAGCCACACTCGTACCCATCCTCACTCGGTTTCGCAAAGTCAGCTTAGTGTGATTCCTGCGCCTTGGCGTTTCTGAAGCCGTCACCAAGGGCCCACGCACCTGTGGCGGCAGCGGCCTGAGACTCCTTTGGCGGGGATCCCAGGGAGAGCAGGGCACCCAGCTCTGGCGGCGGTGCGGATTGGTGCCAGGTGCCGAATTCGCGGCCCAGGAATCCCGTGTCGAAGTCGCCGGCTAGAAACATCGGGTGATCGATGAGCTCTAGCAGGTACGCGATGTTGGTCTGCACACCCAGAATGTGGAAGTCCAGCAGCGCTAGCTTCAGACGCTTTATCGCATCCGCCCTCGTTGCACCGTGGGCGATGACTTTGGCGATGAGGGAGTCGTAGAAGCGCGGGATCTCGGCGTCGGGTCCGTAGCCGGTGTCGATGCGGATGCCGGGGGTCTTGGGCTCTGCCCACGCGACGATCTTGCCCACCGAAGGAAGGAAGTTTCGCGCAGGGTCCTCGGCGACGATTCTTACTTCAATGGCATGGCCGGTGAGCGCCGATCGATCGCCCGAGACAAGCGCGGAAGCGAAATCGAGCTTCTCTCCAGAGGCAACTCGGAGCTGCCACTGGACCAAGTCGAGCCCCGTCACCATCTCGGTTACAGGATGCTCTACTTGGAGACGCGCGTTCACTTCGAGGAAGTAGAACTCGCCGGATGCCTCGTCCACCATGAACTCGACGGTGCCCGCGTTGCGATAGCCCGCGGCCTTGATGAGCTTGACCGCAGCTTCCCGCATGTCCTCCCACAGCACCACCCCTCGCTCGAGGGCAATAGAGGGGGCTTCTTCGACTAGCTTCTGGTGCCGTCTCTGAAGGGAGCACTCGCGCTCGAATAGCGGAGCGACATTGCTGTGGTTGTCGGCGAGAATTTGCACCTCGATGTGGCGGGGCCGATGGACTCGCTTCTCTACCATCATCGTGCCGTCCCCGAATCCCTTCAGGGCCTCGTCGGACGCAATGGCCAGCTCGCTTTCGAAGGATTCCGGATCGTTGACGACCCGCATCCCGCGTCCTCCGCCGCCTGCCGATGCCTTGAGCATCACCGGGTAGCCGATCTCTCCCGCCGCCTTCTTTAGCTGCTCAGGGGTCGCGTTTGCGTCGAACATTCCCGGCACAATTGGAACACCTTCCCTGACGGCCAATGCCTTCGCATCCGACTTGGACCCGAGCTGCCGCATCGCGCTTGCTGGAGGGCCGACGAAGGTGATTCCGGCGGCTTCTACAGCCTCCGCGAATTCTGCCCGCTCGCTGAGAAATCCATATCCGGGGTGAATCGCATCGGCTCCGCTGGAAGTAGCGGCAGCGATGACCTTGCTCATGTCGAGATAGCTCTGCGAAGGCTCGGAAGCTCCGATGAAAACGCTCTCATCCGCGAGCTGCACGTGCATGGCATCGCGGTCCGCAACGGAGTAGACGGCGACCGTGCGAATCCCCATCTCGCGCGCGGCACGAATGACCCGCACGGCGATCTCCCAGCGATTGGCGATAAGCAGCTTCTTCATAGCTCCGCCACAAAGGAAGCCTTCCGCTTCTCGAGAAAGGCCGCCACTCCTTCCTTCCCTTCCTCCCCTGCTCTCGCACGGGCGAGGACTCGGGCTGCGGTTTCAAGGTCCATCGGCTCGCTTTGAGCGATCATTTTGGAGCTGGCTACGGCGAGCGGCCCAGCACCGAGAATTGCCTTCAACTTTTTGTTCACGGCTGAGTCGAGCTCGTCTTGGGTCACGACCTCGTGAACTAATCCGATACGCAGCGCGCGATCCGCCTTAAACGCTTCGCCGGTGGTGAAAAGGGCTCGCGCGTTACCTGCGCCGATCTTCGGGAGCACGAACGGCGAGATGGTTGCCGGCACGAGACCGAGGCGAACCTCACTAAAAGCAAAGAGAGCCTGATCACTTGCGATGGCCACATCGGCCGCCGCGACAAGACCACAGCCTCCGCCGAACGCCGCGCCGTTGACCCTGGCAATGACAACGGCTGGGTTTTGAACCATCGCGCGAAACAGGTTCGCCAGCTTCAGAGCGTCTTCATAGTTCTGCTCTTCCGTGTAGTTCGAGGCTTCACGCATCCACTG
>JBGGMI010000140.1:0-11152 GCA_041288075.1 Fimbriimonas sp. | reverse complement strand
CCAGCGTCTTCGTCGCGATGAAGAGCTCCTTTCGACGGCCGGGAACGATTTCCCCCAAAAGGCGCTCGCTTCGGCCGCCGGTGTAGCTTGGGGCGGTGTCGATGTAGTTGACGCCCGCGTCGAGAAGCTTCTGAATGGCTCGAGCCGCTTCTGCGTTTTCGGGAATCTCAGCGGTTCGAAGAGCGTAGAGGGTCGCGGTCCAGCCGGTTTTGCCGAGTTTCCGCGTCGGAAGCTTGGCTTCTGGCAGATGGCCGCCGAGAGCCAAGGCACCCACGCCTGCCACGAATTCACGCCGGCTAAGGTTCATGCCGATATCGTAACAGCAAAACGAAATTGCGAGCGGTATCTTGCATGCGATGCGTTTGTTTGTCGCTATTTGGCCGCCCGCGGAAGTCGTCGAAGAACTCGAGAAGGTTCAGTTGAGGCTTAAGTCGGCGATCGACCGGCAGGGGGTGCGATTTACGGGGCTTTCGAAGGTGCATCTCACCATGCGGTTCTTGGGGAACGTGGAGGAGGGGAGGGTGCCGCAGGTTGTCGATTCTTTGGCGGCGAATTTGCAGGCAGTCAGTTTAGGGGGCCTGGAAGTGGTTGGGATTGGCGCGTTTCCAGATGTCCGCCGTCCAGCCATTGTGTGGGCGGGAATTTCGGGTGACCTCGCGTCGTTGCATGCTCGCATCCTTGAGGCGACCGACGACTACGCCGAGCGGGCGGATGACAAGCCTTTGCACCCGCATCTGACCCTCGCCCGAGTGTCGCCGCCTTCGCAGAAAGTGGGCCGTGCCCTCGATCCTCTGGTGCGCGAGTTCGCTGAGACGACCTTTGCGACCTGGGCTCCTACAGAGGTCGTGCTGGTGCAGACGGTGCCCGGCGGCGCTTACGAGCAGGTGGCTTCCTTCCCTCTGGAACCCGCCCGGTAGAATCTCCGGCAGATGTCTCCTCTCGATACGCTTAACGAACGACTTGCCGACGTGAACGCCCTCCGCGCAGCCGTCGCTATGATGGACTGGGACCAGCAGACCTACATGCCCAGCGGCGGCACCGAGGCCCGGGCCGCCCATGTCGGAATCCTCGGCCGCATGGCTCACGAGACGCTCGTGGCCGACGAGACCGTTCGAGCTCTGGAGAACACGAAGGCGGAAGGCGGAGCGGACGAGTTGGTTCGCGTGGTTCAGCGCGACCTCGATCTGGCCACCAAGGTGCCCGCTTCGCTGGTCGAGGAGAAACTCAGTCTTTCGGCGAAGGCGCAGGAAGTCTGGGTTCAGGCGCGGGCCAACAACGACTTTGCTAGCTACGTTTCGACGCTGGAGCAGATGTTCGAGATCTGCCGACGCGAGGCTGAGTATCTGGGCTACAAGGACGAGATTTACGACGCGCTGCTCGATCAATACGAAGAGGGCGGGACGGCCGCGGACGTGCGCACCATGTTCGGCCAGATCAAGGGCCCGCAGGTCGAGCTCGTGCGGCAGGTAGCCGCGCAACCGCAGCCAGACGACTCCTTCCTCTACGGGGAGTGGGACCAGGGGAAGCAGAAGGCGTTTACCGAGATGCTGGTGCAGGCAATCGGGTTCGACTTTGGGCGCGGACGTCAGGACACCGCGCCACATCCGTTCTGCACGGGTTGGTCGGTGAACGATATCCGGCTGACGACGCGCTACAAGCCGTATCTCGGATCCGCAATCTTTGGCTCCTTGCACGAGGCCGGGCACGGGATGTACGAGCAGGGTTCTCCGACCGCCTGGGACCGTACGCCGCTTGCCGGAGGAGTATCGCTGGGCATTCACGAAAGCCAGTCAAGAACCTGGGAGAACATCGTTGGGAGGAGCAAGCCGTTCTGGTCGTTCTTCCTGCCGAAGCTGCAGGCGATGTTCCCGGAGCTGGCGGGCAAGGATTTGGACACGTTCTACAAGGCGATCAACCGCGTTCGGCCGACGTTTATCCGCGTCGAAGCCGACGAGCTGACTTACAACCTGCACATCATGGTGCGGTTTGAGATCGAGGTGGAGGTGCTTTCCGGGCGCATGGCCGTGCGGGACATTCCCGAAGCCTGGAACTCGCGGTACACCGAATACCTCGGCATCACGCCTTCTTCGGATTCGGAAGGCTGCCTTCAAGACGTGCACTGGTCGGCGGGCCTGATCGGCTACTTCCCCACTTACTCGATGGGCAATCTGCTGAGTTACCAGATTTGGAATGCCTTGCAGAAGGAGGTGCCGAACACGGACGAGCTGATGGCTTCAGGGTCCTTCGAGCCGATTCTGAGTTGGCTGCAACAGAAGTTGTACAGCAAGGGCCGGAGCGTTCCTCCTAAGCAGCTCATCCAGCAGGTGACGGGCAAGCCGATCGACCCTGCGGACTACCTTGCCGGACTGCAATCCAAGTACGCGAGCCTGTATGCGCTTTAGGAATCTGGTGATCGAGCCGGTGGTGCTCGAAGGCGATATTGTTCGGCTGGAGCCTGCGGAGGACCGGCATGCAGCGGATTTAGCCCGGTTCGCACAGCCTGAGGTGTTTCAATACTTCGTGTCGATCCGGCCCGAGGGGGCAACCGAAGATGCGGTGAAGACTTATATCAGGAACTGCCGAAGCGAGTGGACGAACCTGACCTTTGCGATCGTGCTGAAGGAGACGGGGGAGGCGATCGGGTCTTCGAGCTATCTGGACATTCGTCGCGCGCACCTTGGAGTTGAGATTGGGATGACGTGGATCGGGGAGCCGCATCGGGGCACGAAGATCAATCCGGAGATGAAGTTGCTCATGATTGGGCACGCGTTCGAAGGGATGCAATGCGAGCGAGTGCAGCTTAAGACGGACGGACGGAATCTGCACAGTCAGCGGGCGATCGAGAAGCTGGGGGCGAAGAAGGAAGGGGTGCTGAGGCGTCATGGGCAGATGCCGGACGGGTTTATGCGCGACACCGTCATGTACTCGATCTTGCCGGATGAGTGGCCTTCCGTGAAGGCTGGGCTGTTGGCTCGGTTGGCTTAGGGGACGCAGCGTGGCTGCGTCGACCCGGATGCGCAGCGTGGCTACGCGTTCCGTACAATATGAAGAGATGGAGCCAGAGAGCGAAGAGGAGAGTCCTCCCCAGCAGATTTCCAAAGCGCGCCTGATTTGGCGCATGGCGATGCTTCCGATCGCCTTTGCCTGGGTGGCCTTTATGCTCTCGGCACCCTTCGCACTTCTTGACGATCGCATTGCGTGGGGCGCGGTGGCGTTTGGTTTGGGAGGTGGCATTGCCGTGCTGATCGTTCAGCCGAAATGGGCCAAGAAGGTCCTGTCCACGCCACCTCAAAAGGATGCTCGGGTTAGGAGAACGAGGCCGGTTGACCCTGTCGCGAAGGCGTGGCTTACTCTCTTCGCGGCCAGCTTGGCGTTCGGAGTCGGATACTTTCTTCTCAACTCGGACTTCAAAGACCGTAGTATCCTCGCGGTCTTCGCCGTTCTCCTTGTGATCGATATGATCCGACGTCCTCTCCGTCGAGCGTGGGGACTGCTCGGATCGGCAGCAGGACTGGTCATCAGCGGTGGCCTCATCGTTCTGCTTCTTAAGGCTATGAGCAAAGGCGAAGAAGAGTCGGCACTTCCCTTCTTCGCAGGCATCCTCTTGATGTTCGAGGTCTTCGAGGAGTATCGCGCTCTGAAGCGAATGAACCCCGAACCCTCACCTGGAGAGAGTGGCTAGCGTGTCGATGAATCGCAGGCCGAAGAGTGAGAGAGTCGGCTGGCTATTCATCGGTCCCGCCTTCCTCCACCTGCTCGTCTTCGCCCTGCTACCCATGGCGTATGCGCTGTACCTGAGCTTCTTCAAGTGGCAGCTCATCAAGGAGGAGCACAGCTTTGTTGGCTTCAAGAATTACCTGCTGGCCCTCTCAGAAGAACCCTTCTGGAATGCAATGGGCAACTCCCTCCGCTACGCGCTCTACAGCGTCCCTGCGGGTATGGCGGTCGCGCTCGCGATCGCCATCCTCGTCAATCAGAAGTTGAAGGGGATCACCGTTTTCAGGACCCTCTTCTACATCCCGGCGATCAGCTCCGGCGTAGCGGTGGCGATGATCTGGATCTATGTCTATCTTCCCGAAACGGGCCTCATCAACACCCTCAGCCTCGCCGCCTTCGGCCCGGAAAGCACCATGGGTGGCTTCCTGAAGCGTGCGTTCGGCATCGATCCGATCTCCAGCATCGACTTCCTCAACAAGCGTGAATGGGCGATGGCTGCACTGGCGTTCATGTCCATCTGGGTTGGCCTTGGGCCGCGCATGGTCCTATTTCTTGCCGGGCTGATCAATATTCCGCAGTCGCTCTACGAGGCGGCTTCCCTCGATGGTGCCACGCGAATTAGGCAGTTCTGGAAAGTCACCCTGCCCATGCTGGTTCCGACCACCTTCTTCGTCCTCGTCACTTCCACCATCGCAGCAATGCAAATCTTTACGCCGGTTTACATGATGACCAGAGGCGGCCCCGAGGATTCGACGGACGTTGTCGGCTACCACATCTATACGGAGGCGTGGGTCAACTTCAACACTGGAATCGCCGCCGCCAAGTCTTTCGTGCTTCTCGCGGTGATTATCTTGATCTCGATCTTTCAGTTCAGGCTGATGAAGAATCAGATGTCTGGCTATAGCACGGCCTAGTGCTAGAGTTAGACATGCTTCCTTTTTGCCTGGTCGCCGCGCTTGCCACTACCGAACGTGCCATCGAAGTGTTTACTCCCACCTACGGCATTCGCGTGCTTCGGCAGGGCCAGGAGTTTGTCGAGGAACTCTACGCGGTCGACGGCAAGGGCAACCGTCGGCTGGTGCTGGTGTCGCCTAGCCACAAGGTATTGGCAGGCCCGGCTCCGGCTCTAACCACCAACCTATTGCAGGGCACTCAAGATGGCTTGTTCCAGAGACCGCCCACGTTCGCTTTTGATCAAGTCCGCGTTGAGGGCAACTGCATCATTCTCGGTAAGCAGAGCGGCGATTGGAAGGTCGAGAAGCGTGTTACCGCCATCGGCGAGGGCTTCGATGTGCAGATCGGCGCTACCACCAATGCGCCCTATCCTCAGATCCGCTACCTGCTCTGCACCTACGCATTTGCACCCGACGGCATGAAGATGAGCGCGTATGGCAAGCCCGACTCCACCTGGGCGCCGGGACTGAGGCCGGGTGATCAGAACGTTGTCGGCGACCACTTCTTTCGCGCTCCAGCCGTGGTCGCTCAGAAGGGCTCCTTGGCCGCTACGCTGATGCCGGATCTCTATACGCTGAGCGACAACCGGCCCATCCCGACGATCATCGACCTCGACTGCAAGAACGGAGTTGTCGATGCGCCCCTGATGTCCTACGGGTTCAGTGATTACCGGCTAACGGGCCACGTGTATTTCGCCAGCGATGCCTCGATGGTTCAGCCGGTGCCCTGGGACCTGCAGCTCAAGATGAAGGTGTTGGTCGACGCGAAGGCCGAACCCATGGCAGCATATCGGAAGGCTCCCGAGTTCCTATGGAAGCGGTATGGACACGGTTACTTCGACAAGGTGCTTCCCCAGGCGATGCCCTTCGCGGATTATGCCCGGGTCTGCTACCCCGCAGCGTTCAATGAGAAAGCGACCGGCGGTTGGTTCGAGCATGAGATCAACGGATTCGTCTGCGGTGGCATGCCCTCGGGGTGGGGACTGTATGACGGCTGGGTGAGTTGGCAGGACTGGTTCAACCAGCTCCGCTCCGCGTGGGGCGTGCGTTGGTGGGGCAAGAAGCTAGGGGAGAAGGATTGGGTGGACAAAGCCGACAAGATGCTCAACCTCGCTCTAGCTGCGCCCATGGACCGAGGCGCGGTGCCGACGACTTATCTTTCGCGCACGAAGTCTTGGAAGGGCACCCTGATCTCACCCTCGCCGGATTGCTATTACGACTTGACGAATATGGCCTGGAAGGGGCTGTGGATGATGAAGTGGCTGGAGTTCCCCGATTGCCCAAGACGGGATGAGATCGAGCGGCAGCTTCAGGCGATGGCCGAGATGATGTTCCGCTTCCAAAACAAGGACGGTTCGTTCCCGACCTGGCTCACCAAAGAGCATAAGGTTGTGCCCATCCTCGACCGATCAGCCCAGTCAGCGCTCCCCACTTGGTTCCTCGCCGAGTACCTCCTTGGAGAACACGATCGGTTGGCTAAGATCGTTGAGGCGCTTCGACTTCGAATACAGCGGAATGAAAATGTTGGCGAGATCCGGCCGCAGATCATCGCACTCGAAGCACGGCTTAAGACGATCCAAGACGGGCCGAACCTAGTCGCAAAAGCCGGCCGCTTCCTCGCCGCAGAGATCGTCCCCAAGCAGCGCTATTACGACTTCGAGACCTTCTTCTCGTGCTCGCCGAAGCAGTGCCTACAGCGCAACGGGGTTATCGACGACCTGAAGATGTGGGACCACCACACGATGCAGGCTCCTCAAAACACGCTTTGTATGCAATGGACCGCCGAGGCGCTGAAGGTCATCGCTTCACCCGAGTTTGATGATCTATTCGACCGCGTCATGGTGAGCCAAACAAAGTCGTCTGCAAAACTTCCTGTCGGGATGAAGTACCTCAGCAGCGGCCGAGCCCTAACGCCTAACGCCTCACGCCTAGCGCCCTCCCTAATGGCCCTCGACATCATGGCGCTCTACCAAAACGTCTGGCCGATCTCCTATCGCAAGGCGGCGTATACCTACGGCGGCTTTGGGGTCCAGAACAGCGACGGCGAATACAACGATGCTCGGCAGGCGCAGTTTGGATCGACTCTCTGCCACTTCGGCGCGCAACTCGGAAGACAGGACTACTTCGAGCGGGGGGTTGCGGCCATCCGTGCATCGCTGACTCTCATCAACCACCCTCTGCATGAGCAGCTCGGGCTTTATCCGAATCCGAATTACCCGCTCGGCCTCCAACCTGAGAATACGGGTCATGGCGGGACGGACCAGCAGAATGGACGGACCGGCTTTGACTGGGGCGAAGGCTCCGGCCTCGCCTCCGCAGCCGAGATCATGGACAAGTACGGCAGCGAATACCAACATCCAAGCGGATGGAAGGTCATCGTCGATGGCAGATTGCCCGAAGACAACTTCCCCTCCGGCGCTTTGAGCCTAACGGATCCAACTTTCGACTTCACCAACTGGCGATTGCCCGGATGGACCTTCGCCGGTAACTTCCTCACCTGGCCCACACGATCGACGCGTTACAACTTCAATGCTGGCGGTAAGCCGTTCATCGGAACTTGCGAAGATGGGAAGGGTGGGTTCGACGATGAGTACGTCGGCACCATCACCTCGCCCTGGTTTACAATCACGAAACCGACCATCAAGCTGCTCGTTGGCGGCGGAGCTGGCCCGGGCGTGTACGCCGAGTTAGAGGACCATTACGGATCAAAGCGCCTCGCCATCGAGCGAGGAAGGAACACCGAAACGATGGACGAGCGCACGTGGGACGTCTCGGCATACAAGCGCCACCTCGTCCGAATACGGATCGTCGACAACGAAAAGGGCGGTTGGGGGCATATCAATGTCGGCAATATCCGCATCGAGTGAAGCCGGACCCTCTCAACCCCTCACCCTCGGAAAGGGGAGCGGGGTCCAGATTTGCTATAGCGCGTACGCGTTCTTGTATCTAGAGGCCACCGGATGGTCGGGATTTAGCTTGAGCACTTGGAGGAACTCCCTCCCGGCTTCTCGTTTCTGCTGAAGCGCCTCGTAGGCAAGTCCAAGCTGCGCATGGGCTTCCGCATTTCCAGGGTTCAGGCGGACGGCTGCATTCAGGTGCCCAACGGATTCCGATGCACGATCGGCCGCTAAAAGCGCGGTACCGAGACGGCAATGCGCGTTCGAATGATCGGGCGCAGCTTCGAGAGCCTTCCGATACTCTTCTATCGCCGCCTCGTAATCGCGATCGCGTAGGAAGCTGTCGCCGACTCGCAAGTGGAGCATGGCGTCTGCGGACGACGTGCAGCACATCTGCATCAGATACTTGATCGTGCCCGCCTGATCCCCGCTTGCGTGGCACTCCAAGGCGCGCTGATATGCCTCGACGTTGATGTGCGGATCGAGTTGGCAGGCGTGATTGATTCTCGCGAGGCCTTCCTCGGTGCGGCCGGTTTCGTACCAGGTGATGCCCTCGAAAAGAATCGCGTCGACATAGCGGGGATTCGATTCGAGTGCTTGCGCGACGTGCTGACTCTGCTTGAAGCCATCGCCTAGCTCACGGTAGGCCTTGGCGATGGCGAGATTCAGGTCTGGATACTTCGGATAGAGCTTCAATGCCTGCTGGTAGCAACCTAGGGCGCCGTACGGATCGCCGGATCGCATGAGCTCGTGGCCCATTTCGGCACTGGACTGTGCAAAGTAGAACCGGCTAAGCCGGACCTCGTTCGGGTCGGAGCTGTTTTCGATGCAGCCCTCAAACGCCTCTATCGCCTTGTCGAAATCGCCGCGGTCATACGCGGCCATCCCTTCTTCAAAGACTTCATCCTGTGCAAACCCAAACCACTTGTTCCACAAAGCCATGATGCCCTCCTTGGGCTGAATTACCCACTGCGGCATCCTTGCCTGGGCATGGTCTTATGACCACCGGCTAAATGGGGCAGTTCCTATTGCAGGCAAGGAACGGATAGCACGATCGGGCTTCAGAGTTGAAGCTGTTGCTGGAGGTTCTTGGCCATCCTGGCCCCCTCTCCCACTCCTTTGGCACTAATAGGGACGGGGAGGATCGGCAAGGTGATGCTGCTTTTTGACGGGTCGACCTCTGGACTTTCGGGAGACCCGTATCAACTGACGACACCTCCACCTCTTCCCAAGCAAGGTGCGCACCATAAATGGAACAATCGAAACAGCGTCAAAATGCTAGTTTTTCGATCCCCGCACCCCGTTCGGATCGTCTGATGAGTGAACGTAAGAGATGTCGCTATGAGACCCAGTGGGGGAACGTAGGAATATCTACGGAGTGTCTAACCATCAAGGTTAGAACCTCCGGCAAACAGGTGAAATAAACAGAATGTGGCAACGCTTTACAGAGAGAGCTAGGAAAGTCGTTTTCTATGCTCAAGAAGAGGCGCAGAAGTTCGGGGAGGGCTACGTATCCACGGAGCATCTTCTGCTGGGACTTGTTCGCGAATCGGACAGCGTAGCCGCACGCGTGCTTGAGAAGCTGGGCGTCAGCCTTAACCGTATCCGAGCCGAAGTCGAAAAGCAGCTCCCTCGTGGAGATGCCCGGCCGAGCCAGGATATGACGCTCACCCCAAGGGCCAAGCGCGTGATTGATTTGGCTTATGACGAAGCGCGCAACCTAAACAACAACTACATCGGCACCGAGCACCTGCTGCTGGGCCTCATCCGAGAGGGTGACGGTCTCGCAGGGCGTGTTCTCGCCAAACTTGGCGTCGAGCTGGAGAAGGCACGAAGAGAAGTCATGGCCCTCCAGGACAATGAGACGCAAACGAAATCGGGTGGGAGGAGCTCCAGCCCGAGCGGTGGCGGCGCAGCAGCCACGAAGACGCAGACCCTCGACGAATTCGGAAGAGACCTTACCGAACTCGCTCGTGAGGGCAAGCTCGACCCGGTTGTCGGAAGACAAAACGAAATCGAGCGGGTCATGCAGATTCTCTGCCGTCGCACCAAAAACAACCCGTGTCTGATCGGTGAGCCTGGCGTCGGAAAGACGGCCATAGCCGAGGGTTTGGCCCTCCGCATCGTTAGCGGAGACATTCCGGATCTATTGCGCAACAAGAGAATCGTGGCGCTGGATTTGGCCGGCCTCGTCGCAGGCACGAAATACCGCGGAGAATTCGAAGAGAGAATGAAGAAGGTGATGGAGGAGGTCCGCAAGTCCGAGGGACAAGTGGTTCTCTTCATCGACGAGCTTCATACGCTCGTTGGCGCCGGCGCTGCCGAGGGCGCGATCGACGCCTCCAACATCATGAAACCTGCCCTGGCACGTGGCGAGTTGCAATGCATCGGCGCCACGACCGGGGACGAATTCCGCAAATATATTGAGAGGGATGCCGCGCTTGAGCGCCGGTTCCAGGCCGTCAAGGTCAAGGAGCCCAGCGAAGAAGAGGCGGTAGACATCATGAAGGGCCTCCGAGAGCGCTACGAGGCGCATCACCAGGTCGAGATTACGGACGACGCCATCCAGGCGGCCGTGACCCTCAGCCAGCGATACATCTCGGATCGCAGCCTTCCCGACAAAGCGATCGATTTGGTCGACGAAGCCGCATCGCGCGTTCGCCTTCAACAGAGCCTTCCGCCGCTCGACGTCCGTCAGGACCGAGCCAAGTTGGTCAAGCTGAACAGCGAAGTCGAGCACCTCGCTAAGCGCAACGCCGACGAGCACCAACTCGCCAAGCTCCAGAAGGAGCGCGACGACCTCGCCGAGAGCGTCCAAGTCCGAGAGGAAGAATGGGCTGCCTTGGAGAAGCCAGAGCCGGTGGTTGGAGAAGCAGAAATCGCGTCGATCGTCCAGTCGTGGACCGGAATCCCGGTTACGAAGCTGGTCGAAGCCGAGAGCCAGAAGCTGCTCCGCATGGAGAGCGATCTTCATCAGCGGATCATTGGACAGGCAGATGCCGTGTCTGCGGTCTCGCGAGCGATTCGACGAGCCCGATCGGGCCTCAAGGATCCGAAGCGGCCGATGGGCAGCTTTATCTTCCTGGGACCCACGGGTGTCGGAAAGACCGAGCTTGCCAAAGCACTCGCGGCTTACCTGTACGAGAAGGAAAGCAACATGGTTCGGATCGACATGTCCGAATACATGGAGCGATTCGCGGTCTCTCGATTGGTCGGCGCCCCTCCAGGGTACGTCGGCTACGAAGAGGGCGTCCAGCTCACCGAAGCCGTGCGGCGCAATCCGTACAGCGTGGTCCTGCTGGACGAAATCGAGAAGGCTCACCCCGAGGTGTTCAACCTCCTCCTGCAAGTCATGGAGGATGGCCAGCTCACCGATAGCCAGGGCCGGACCGTGGACTTCCGAAACACGCTGCTGATCATGACCTCGAACGTGGGGGTCAAGCCGATTGAAGCGGACAAGCCTCTGGGCTTCCGCGACACGCGGCAGGACTTCAACGATCCGAAGGTCTACGAGGCGATGAAGAACAAGATGATCGAAGAGATGAAGAAGCTCTTCCGACCCGAGTTCCTCAACCGCGTCGACGA
>JBGGMI010000139.1:0-12586 GCA_041288075.1 Fimbriimonas sp. | reverse complement strand
CGCGCCGGTTGGCAGAGTCGGCGGACTGAACGTGCCGATGCCTTACGCGAGGAACCTGGAGCTGGAGTGCATTCCGGACGAGAACGACGTCGTGGCCGCCGTGCGGAAGCTGGGTTAATCATGCTGAGCGGACGTTGGGATCTCACGATCGATGCGGGAACCGAAACTTATCCCTCTTGGGTGGAATTCAATGGCGCGTCTAGCCGCTTCGTCGGACGCGTAGGCAGCGCACGGCCCATCGAGACGGTGAAGATGGACGGCGACGGCGTTTATTGGAGTTTGCCGCCACAGTACGAGTCTCGCAAAACCAACTTGGAGTTTGCGGGTCGGCTCGAAGGGGACGTGCTTGTGGGTACGTGTGAGGGGGACAAGGGCGAGCACCTGACGTTCCGGGGCACGAGGGCACCGAGCCTGGACCGGACTGGCGAACCAGTCTGGGGCGAGGCGATCGATTTGATTCAATCCGACCTCGACAACTGGACCATGCGCAACCCCGAGTGGGAAAACAACTGGCAGATTGTCGACGATATGCTTTACAACCGCGGGGTTGGCTCTGACATCGTCCTCAAACAGCCATTCATGGATTTTCGCCTTATCGCCGAGTACAAGTATCCGGCTGGAAGCAACAGCGGCATTTATCTTCGCGGTCGGTATGAGTTTCAGATCGTGGATGATTTCGGGCACGCGCCGGGCGTTGGGACGAGCGGGGCGATTTATGGATTTCTTACACCACAGCGCAGTGCCGTGAAGCCTGCGGATGAGTGGAACGTGGCTGAGATCACCCTGTTGGGGCGGCATGTAACGGTTGTTCTGAACGGGGACAAGGTGATAGATAGCCAGGAGATTCCGGGAATCACCGGTGGCGCGTTGGACAGCAATGAGGGTGAGGCTGGCACCATTTTCCTCCAGGGGGATCATGGGCCGGTTGTCTTCCGAAGATTGACGCTAACTCCAGCGACGTAATGCCTTCCGGAGGAGATGCCTTCACGGATGAAGGCACTACTTTTGGACATGTCCACCGTTGACGTGATGCCCCCATCTCATCCATAATCTTTAGCAATCGGGACGCTCGACTGCTAAAGCTCGGCGCTCGCGAATACTAGGAGGATCAACCACATACATGGCAAAACTAAAGCCGCTCGGCGATAAGGTCGTCGTTCAAGTTCTCGAGCAAGAGGACAAAACCGCTTCTGGAATCTATCTCCCGGACAGCGCCAAGAAAAAGCCAACCGAAGGCAAAGTCATTGCAGTCGGCGAGGGCCGCACGTTGGACAGCGGGGAGCGAAACACGCTGACAGTCAAAGTCGGCGACAAGGTGCTGTACAGCAAATACGGCGGCAACGAAGTCACGATCGAAGGCGAAGACTTCCTGATTCTCGACGAGGATCAGATCTACGCGATCCTGAACTGAACTCCATTTTTGCCCGTGCCGAATTTCAGCCCGGGCATTTTTGTGCTCTATGAATGCTCAACTCGTCGGGTCCAGCGGAAAGGCTTCGATGACGACGGGCTTTGAATAAAGGAGTTGCACTGTGACGGTGGGGATGTGTTTTGGATCGATGTTCGTGTAACCCATTCCTGCCGTTGCGCCGGCCTCTATCGTGGCTCTAAAACTTGCCGGCCGGAAACGTGGAACGGCGTTTGGCTTCCATTCAAAGTAGCCCTTGGGATTCTCCTGTCGGAACTGCCTTTCGGTCGCGGGCCGACCGTCCAAGTCAACGTAGAGAATGGGCTTGCCGGAACGATCGAAGGGCGTTAGCTTCAAGGTTAGAGGCGCTGTGGTGGAGTTCCAGAAGCCGATTGGCATGCGCCAGATCAGCCGGGGATAGTAGTTCAGCCAGGGGTCAATGAGGCCCATAAAGAACGGCCCGGGGATGTTGTCGGGAACGAACGGGGTGATCGGGCCGAACTCTGCGTCAGATCCGGCATATGAGCTTTTGGCCCCCGCGCGCAACGGCATTGTGATTGCAGGGGGGCCAGGGATGCCGGTGAGCGTCATTCGGAGCGGTGCTTGGCGCTGATCCCGTTCGGCCACCACGCGGAACAGGCGGAGGGTCTCGGAGGCCTCTCCCGAAAAGAACTCCATCTTCGTGGGTCCAGTAGTGGAAAGTCCGTGCGGCGACTTCATGTCCACAACCAGGTACCGATTCTTACGACCGAATTTGAAGGTGCCGGGATACGGCGCGCTGCTCACGAGGGCCTCAACCCTGTCGGTCAGTTGCGCGTTTGGCCGGGCATTCATGTCCCAGCACGACGTTGCTTCAGGGGTGATCGAGCACGCGCCGAGTGCTTCAATGCGAGAGTTCTCTCCAGAGTAGATGTTGCCATTCACCTGGCCGGAGATCGAGATTGTCCCTAATAGTGCAGCTAGCAGGCCCATGTCATTTTAGATCGAGCGGAAAGCCGTTGATCTGAATCACTTTTGTTCGTGTTGAAGACACTTTAACTGCTCCGATATACGTGGGATCGATGTTCGTTGTCACGGCCATTGCTCCGTCCGCGGCGGCGCCTGTGAACTGGAAGTAGACGGGGCGATATTTTGATGTTGTTGGTTGTTGAGCGGGGAAGCTGCCTCGGTTGGAGGTCGGGTTCTCTTCAAGGTATTTCACGCCGCTGACGGGCTGCCCCTTGTCGTCCACATATTGGATGGGCTTGCGGTCCTTTCCAAGAGGGGAGTAGGTGAAGTAGCGGTTCGGCTGGCTTACCGCATAAATGATCCGCCAAAGTTTTCCCTCTGTCGAAGGACCGCCATTTCCAATGTAGCCAAGAGGCGGCCGCTGTTCCTTCTTTGCCTCGGTCCAAGACGCGAGCTCGAGGGTGACCCCATCGTAAGTTCCTTTGGCACCCTTGGCAAAGGGGATGTCTATTGGACTTGGGCCGGGCAAATTATGCAGCGTTGCGCGGATGGAGCCCGTGGTCTTGTCAGGTTCCACGGCGACTCCTACCCAGTGCAGGACGGGCTCGTCACCGCTGGAGTAGTTCATCTGGTTGGAGGTCATGCGCTCGCCTTCATTGGCACCCTCTAGAGAGGCGTAGGCACCGGAGGAGCGTACGATCAAGTGGCGGTTCTTCTTGCCGATTCGGAAGGAGACCTCTTGTTGCGACTGCCCTAAGTAGTACGAGCGGATTCTCTCGGATAATTGCGGAGCCGGGGTTCCGGACATGTCCCAGCAGGACACGCTGTCGGGAGTGATCGAACAGACTCCGACTCCCTCGATCTTGGCTCCCTCTCCCTCGTACATTTTATCGACGGTGACATCGGGTGCCTGCCGTTGAAGGAGGGCCGGGGAACTCATTGAAAGCAGAATCACAGCTAATCCAAACACGCGCATGCACTATGGACGCGCTCGGACCGTTGCCGGTTACTTCGGTATCGCGAGCTCGCCCAGCGTGGCTGGGCTGACCCGGATGCGCAGCGTGGCTACGCGTTCCTGTTGGGTTCGTCCATCCTTTCCTTGAGCGACTGTAATGCTTCGCTGATGACATCCCCCAGCGCGAGGTCTTCCCCGCGCTCGAAGGAAAGCTTTCGTTTCAGATCAGAGAGCGCTTTGTCGGCTTCTTCGGTCAGCCGCACGAAGCGGCCGACCGTTTTCTTAGGACCCGAAGGCATTGATGATCTCCGGCAAGGCGGTGTCGAATCCCACGACCTGCAGAACATCTTCCCTGCACGGCATGGCCACCGTCCCGGTGGCTGTCATGGAGGCCACGACGCATCGGGCGTTGGGGCTGTGCTTCTTGAAGTCGGCCCATGCCTCCTCCGGGTGCTGCTGCCCGGCCCAGGTCTCATTGTCCGTGTACACGGCCAGAAGCTCCGGCTTCTCACCCTTCGTCTTCATCGCAGCCTCGATGGCCTGCGAGAAGTCGGTGCCTCCGCCGTAGCTTGCCAGCGCCTTCGCAAGGTCGTCCCACCGCCTGCCAAGGGCGTCGAGCTGCCTCCAGCCGGTGTCGAACGTCACCACCGAGGAGCTCGGGTTCGCGGCGATCGTCGCCAACGCCATGCAAGCCGCCGCCTCGTGAAGCATGAGTCCCCCATACTCGCGGAGCGACACGCGCATGGAGCCGGATACGTCGATGGCAACCATCTCCCGCCGCCGCGACTCCGGCACCGCGCCGAACGAGAGCCCGATTGCCTCGTTGAGAGCGGAGACGACTCGCGACACCGGGGTCCACGTGAGCGCACCACGGACGCCGCAGCCCTGCGCGTACACCTTGAGCGCCACGAGCAGCGCAAGCGGATGCACCCGTGCCCGCCGCAGCTTCTCGAGATCGCCGAGTTCGTCGATGATCTTCGTCGCCGCGTCCGAACCGTAGGTCACGAGCTCGACGCTTGTCATCTTGCCGAGGTTTCGGATGAGCGCAGTGAGCGGCATATCCGCAAGCAGCGCTTCCCAAACCTTGGCCTCGCCAAGCAGCGTCGAAGGCACCGCCTCACGAGGCAGCCGATGATCGACGATGAGCTTTACGGCTTCATCGACGCTTGCCGTCTTGATCTGTGCCGCCGCCTCGATCTGAGGAGTCGGAGCCTCGCCGCCCTTGACGAGCCATCGCACGACTTGCGAATCGGTCTTTGGGTGAGCAAGGCGCAATGCGTCGCGGTGCGACCACCCGGCACGCGTGCCGTACTTGATCGCCTGGTACGCGAGCTGCTGATCGTTCTTCTCCGTGTACCACTTCCCCACCGAGCGTCGCAGTGCCCGAGACCAGCCCTTGCCGATCCCGTCGAGCTCCGAGAGCAGGTCGAAGAGGTGCGAACCCGTCCGGCAAACCCTCGGCAATGCCTCGTAGGCAGCGGCACGCGCGGCACCGTCTCCATGCTTGATCACTAATGCGAGTGCGAAGTTGGCGGCGCCCTTCTTCGGTGCGCGTCCGCCAAGGTCGATCTCGAGCAGGCGTGCGACCACGCGAGTTCCGTCCTCGGCGATGCACGCAAGCACGGCGTCGACGTTCTCTTTGGTGAGGTCGCGCTCGCCGGTGTAATACGTTCCGCCGCAAGTTCCGAGCAGGAGGAAACGATCGAGCATCTGCCACTGGTCCACCTTGTGGACGTAGCCACCCGCCGCGTTCCGAACCTGCTGCTTGTTGAGCGGCTGGGTCTGCGGGATGATGCGGTTGAGGATTTGCGAGTATTTCATGAGCGTCCTTGCAACGAGGTTTCGCCGCTCATTCTGCCCTTAGCGAAGACACAGGTAAGTGTGTGATCCGGGTTGAGGTGCTCTCCCACTGAGCTACAAGGCGATTGCTCGCCAAGGCAGGATTCGAACCTGCGACCACCCGAGTTACAGTCGATAACCCGTTTCTTCGACCCGTATCTTCGCTAAAGCCTCGCTGAGGCCTCAGCGCGAAAGGAGAAAGTGTTCGCTCCGGTTGTTCTTTGCTCTACCCAACTGAGCTACGAAAAGCTTTCGCTCTTCGGCTGGACTTGAACCAGCGACCCAAGATAACCCGTTGCTACGCCCCTTCCGCGCTGAAGCCTCAGCGAGTTGAGCGGACGAAGAAATAATTGCTTCTGGCTGGGCTTTCGCCCTTTGGCGTTTGTTTTGGTTAACGATAACCAGTCGCGTTCGCCTCATCCGATATCTATGATATCACAAATATCAACACAGATGTCAAGCACTTTTAAAAGTTCTCGGCTATGTAAGGAGCAGCTATTGTGGCACGGTAGTATTCGGTCGGGGCTGTTGATATGAAGAGGCATTGGCGCTGGTGGGCGGGACTTCTTTTTGGGTTGGCGGTCGGTGCTGCTCTACTCTTGAGTTTCGCCATGCGTGACCCTGAGCGGTTCGCGTTCTTGGACGGCGCGCGGGTGGTGCGGACGGAGGAATGGATTGAAACCGGGGGACTACCAGGCCCAGGGAGTCTGAAGCTCGGCGGAATTTACCGATTGCCGGGGGATCTGAGTGAAGTATCCACGCTGGTTGGGGGCGAACTGATCGCGGCTGGTTGGAAGCAAGAGAAGGACGCGCCGAAGGAGAAAGGCTTCCGCAAAGATCGGTCTTATCTCACGTTGATGCCACGACCCGCGGAGCATGAGGTGACCGTACACATGCAGGAGTATCGGGAGCCGAAGACCGTGGACCGGGTGCGGCTGTGGCTAAAGAAGGTCTTTCCGACGCGCTAGGCGAGCAGTTCTTGGATGGCGGCTTCTCGGTCGGCGCGCGTTTGGTGGAGTTCAGAAAGTACCGAATCGCTTTCAGCTAGTTTTGGCGGCTTTGATTCTTCGAGGAGTCTTCGGGCGGTTCGCAGCCACTGGACATCTTCATCCACCTGCCGCTCTGCCTCCTGAATGGAGTAGCCGAGTGGGCCAGGGACCATCAATTCGAGGTCTAGCATGCGGCGGAAGCGCTGGTTGGCGGCCGAGCGAATGCGTTTCCTCGTGGGGGCATCGAGCGGAACATGCAGGAGAAGGCCCTCTATCTGCTCGATTCCCAGTGCACACTCGTCGAGCACGGCGGGCACGGGGAGCATCGAAGTTGGGAGCTTGCCAGGGAGGCCCCTCAGTAGGTGCAACGAGTTGAATCGGTTGCGATTCTTGACCCGATCGATGATCAGGGGTATGAAGCAGGCGAGCATGATCACCCCGCCGAGCCACACGTATCTCGGCGACGCGATAGACAGGAACATGCCGGGCGCTGGACCCAGGATCGCCAGCATCAGTCTCCATGTGGTGCGGAAGCTGTTCGAGTCCTTTATCAGCCAACGCTCGAGGGGCTGCATCGGCTACTCCATGACGACGCGGATGGCTTCCAGCACCCGCTCCGCATCCGGCAAGGCGGCGTATTCATAGATCGGATTGAAGCCAATGTGGACGTCGTCCCTGGACACGAGCTGTGGCGGGGCGAGGAAGAGATTGAACCGGTCCGGGTTGCTCATGATCTCGGAGATCACGCATTGGCCGAAGCCGCAGGTCCTGGTGTCTTCTTGCAGCACGACCAGTCTTCCTGTTTTTTCTAGCGAGGTGGTGACGGTCTCGTAGTCGCAAGGGACGATGGAGCGGAGGTCGATGATTTCGATGCTGGCGCTCGCCTGGTTCGCGACTTCCTCCGCGAGCTCGACGCAGTTGCCCCAGGTGACCAGGGTGACATCTGAACCCTCTCTCACGAGGCGTGCCTTCCCGAACGGCACGGGCTCGACGGTTTGGACATCGACCTGCTTGCGGAAGATGTGCTTGGGGATGAGGATGAAGGTGGGGTCGTCGCCGTTGATGGCGGTCCAGAAGAGGCCGGCGGCGTCTTCGGGGGTGCTGGGGATGGCGACCCGGAGGCCTGGGGTGTGGGCGAGATAGGCCTCATTCGCCTGGCTGTGCCAGAGGGAGCCGCCGGGGAGGTAGGCACCGTAGGGGGCGTAGACCACCATCGGGCACTTCCAGCCTCCGAACGAGCGCCAGCGAAGCGTGGAGATGTTGCTGGTGATCTGGTTCCAGGCGGGGGCCATGAAGTCGATGAACTGGAGCTCGAACACGGGTTTCCAGCCGTAGCTGGCCATCCCTACGGCGGCACCGAGGATAGTGGCTTCGGCGAGGGGGGAGTTGAAGACCTGGTTTGGGAAAGCTTCGCTTAAACCCTTGGTGAGGCCGAAGACGCCGCCCTTGGGGTCTTCGATATCTTCGCCGAAGAAGACGACGTGCGGGTCGTTTTCGAGGGCTTTGCGGAAGGTCTGGTTGATCGATCCGACCATGGTCATTCGGCCGGGCTGGATGGGCGGCTGCTCGGCCGCGACGTCGTCGCCCCAGCAGTGGAGCATCACTTCTTCGGCTTGCGGATCGGCTTCTTTTTCTGCGCGGATGTAGTCGTCGTCCACCTGCTTCGCGATCTCGTCCTGGATGGTGCGCCAGTCGTTTTCGGTGAGCTGGCCGCTGCCGATTAGCTCTTCTGTGAGCAGTCGGATGGGGTCGCGGCCGGACATTTCCTCGATGTCTTCGAGCTTGCGGTAGACGCGGTGGTCGTCGCTGGAGGTGTGGGAGGCGAGGCGGTCGAGGTCGGCCCAGATGATCGTAGGGCCGTCTCCTCGTCTGGCTTTTGCGGCGGCTTCTTGGCTGGCTTGATAGACGTTGCCAGGCACTCGAGCGTCGATCTTCACAACGTAGTCGGCTTCGAGCATTCCGAGGTGGAAGGGGAGGAATTTGCCGGTGGGGGTGCTGATGCCGTACTTGTTGTCTTCGACGATGAAGATGATGGGGAGCTTTTCCTGCACGGCGAACGCGACCGCCTCGAAGAACTCGCCCTGCCTGGAGGCGGCGTCTCCGATGGTGGCGACGCAGAGGCTGTCTTTACCTTCTAACTGCATTGTCCAGGCGGTGCCGCACGCGGGGAGGAGACTGCCGCCGGTAGGGGTGCAGACGCTGAAGACGTTGAGCTTGCGGTCGGAGTAGTGGCCGGGCATTTGGCGTCCGCCGGAGCTGCTGGAGCGCTTGGCGAAGTAGGCGAGCGCCATCTCATAGTTGCTCATGCCGCGGGCGAGCATCATGGCGCGGTCTCGGTAGTAGGGGAAAACGTAGTCGTCGGGGCGCAGGGCGAACTCGACGGCTCCGAGCGCTTCATGGCCCATTCCGCTTACCTGGAACCACCCTCTGCTCTGCCTGAGCAGGATTCCTTCGCGCCGGTCGCCTTCGCGGCTCAGGAGCATCAGCTTGAGAAAATCGATCTTCGAGAAGGCCTTTTGGGCGGTGGTAGCAGACATATTGGTTCCGGGTTTCCTCGTTGAAACGTCGGCGCGGCGCGGGAGCGTCGGCCCTAGGATTATAGCTTTTTGGAGGGCTGGGTGTCAGGCGTTGGGGGACTACGCAACCTCTTTGCGGTTGGGGATCGTGCTACATTTGACCTAGGGTAGCTCCGGGAGTCGCAACCCTAGGCTTTGGGGACGAAACCTCTTCGAGGTTTGGGAACGGGGTGGTGAAGTAGCGGCCCCCCAAATCTTCATAGCCTCGGCAGAGCCGCCCTGTAGGGTCTAGGCTGTTGTAGGTTTTCGGAGCGGCGCTACTGAGGCATCGAAGCAATTGATTTCTAAAGTTTTTGTAACTTGCCGCTTACGCTGATCGCGAGGTTTTGGCCCGCGCGTGGGGGGTTGGGGGCTAGTTTTTCGGGGGATCCGTGGGCATTCCGGGAGGTGTCGCTCGAGTCGAATACGAGCGGGATATTGGGGTCCAGATCATCTTTATATTTGCCGCTTGCCTTATCGTTCATTGCGTAGCCGAACTGGTTCGGCTGGCCCTGTAGCGAGGGGCTGATCAGCTTCTTTTGCGCCTCGCTTCCCTCCATGTCGGCGGTTCCGATTCGATTTTGAATCGCGTCCATCCATCCTTCGGCGAGGGGGAACTGACCCTCGGAGTCGTGGTACATCATCAAAGCGGTGTGGATGGCTCTGAGGTTGGCTTCGGTGGTCGCGTTGTATTGCCTCATTTCCGTGCCGGCGATTGCCGCCTGGACCGCTCCCGTACGCCAGATGTCTCGATACGCCTTTCCGGGCTCGGTTAGAAAAAGAAAGCCAACCCCTGCGACCGCGAGTGCGAGAAATCCCCATCCGAAGCGCTTTAGAACCTTTGCCTTGCCTGCCACTCTTCCATTTTGAACGGTCGGCACGGGTTCTTTCAGTCTTCCATTCTGTGAACCGCGTGCCGGTTCCTCCGGTATCCTCCCGGTTCGCCGTGACGAGTATCGGAACTCCGCTTAAGAAAATTCAGCAGGATGCCCTTGC
Organism: Fimbriimonas sp.; assembly: GCA_041288075.1. GTDB lineage: Bacteria > Armatimonadota > Fimbriimonadia > Fimbriimonadales > Fimbriimonadaceae > Fimbriimonas. Next base: position 2,896 of record JBGGMI010000139.1, on the reverse strand, counting down.
GATGGGGATCGATCTGCAGGGCTTGCCAACCCATGTGGCGATCATCATGGATGGGAATGGGCGCTGGGCGAAGAAGCGGGGGCTGCAGCGATTGTTGGGGCATCGGGAGGGCTACAAAACGCTCCGCGGGATTTTGCTCAATGCGAGCGAGCTTGGGATTCGTTATTTGACCGTTTATGCGTTCTCGGCGGAGAATTGGCGGCGGCCGCAGGATGAAGTGGCGGGGTTGATGAAGCTGATCGAGACGGCGGCGCGCGACGAGCTTCGGTTGATGCACCAGAACAATGTGCGTGTCCAAGTGGCCGGTCGGATGGACGAGGTGCCGGAGGGGCTTCGGAATGCGCTGCACAAGGGCATTGAGACCACGAAGGACAACACGGGGATTACCTTCACGTTGGCGGTTAATTACGGTGGCCGCGCGGAGATTGTGGACGCGGTTAAGTCGATCGTGGGCGCGGGCGTTGGGGCAGCGGATATCGACGAGTCGGTCATTGCGAAGCATCTTTACAACCCATCGCATCCTGATCCCGACCTCATGATTCGCACGGCGGGGGAGATGCGGTGGAGCAACTTTTTGATCTGGCAGTCTGCCTATACGGAACTCTATGTCACGGAGAAACCTTGGCCAGAGTTTGATTCGAAGGAGTTGCTGGAGGGCGTGGCGACTTTTCAGAAGCGGACGCGGAAGTTTGGGGCCGTCGTCGAGTAGCCCGGACCCTCTCCCCTAGCCCCTCCCCCTCAGAAGGGGCAGGGGACCGGAAAGCGCTCCCGCCAGCGTAGACTCTCCGTGTGCGGCTTCAACGACTGACTCGTCCAGCGCTCCAACCCTCCGAACGACCGCCAACTCTTGTGATGCTTCACGGCTTGGGCAGCAACGAGGAGGATTTGATGGGGCTTGCTCCTCAACTGGACCCTCGGCTTACGGTGGTTGCTTTTCAGGCTCCGAGGGTCTATGGCCCAGGCTACTCGTGGTTCGACATCCAGTTCGATGAGGGGGGGATTACCTTTAATGAGGAGCAGGCTTGGGAGGCGCTGGGGGTGTTAGCGGCGGAGATCGAGACGCTGCGCGAGGAGAATGGGCGGCTGTTCGTGGGTGGCTTCAGCCAAGGGGGGGCGATGACGATGGGGGTCATCATGACTCGACCGGAGTTATTGTCGGGGGCGCTTATTCTTAGCGGGCGGATGGCGGACCATTACGAGCCGAACGACCGGGTGCGCGGCTTGCCGGTGCTGGTGCAGCATGGACGTTTCGACAACGTAAGTCCCGCGGAGAATGGCCGGCGGATTGCTACTTACTTAGAAGCTGCGGGGGCCCAGGTGAAGCACAAGGAGTATCCGATGGGGCACGAGGTCAGCTTTAACAGTCTCGTCGACTTGAAGCAATGGATCGATACGCGCATCGAGAGCTGAATTCCTCGAGTTTCATTTGCTTCGCTCCGTGAAGGGTCGCGCCTCGTTTCCTAGCGGGCCAGGCAGGCGAGCTGCATCCGGCCAATACTTGGCTGCACGGCTGTGCTCTTTCCGTAAGACAAGAGAGTTCGCCAGCAGCCAAGAGGCGAGAGGCAATCTTCGGGCGAGTTCCAGCGTCGCCAGCGCTTCCCTTTCGGTGGCGGGCAAGTCGGCGCGAAAGTATGCGTCTGCGGCTCTGGCGAGTCGAATTGCCGCCAGTCTTCCCTTCTTTGACTTTGTTTCGGGGAGCACGCTTGGAGGAAGGCTCTCGAAGTAGCCGAGTATGGTGCGGGCACGATTTTTTGCCTGGGACTCGCTGAGTTGACCGGTGAGGGCAAGGGCGAGAGTGTAGGTTAGGCTGTTCTTCCCTTGCTCATCAGTTGCAGCGCCTCCTTAGGCTTTCCGATACCGATAAGAGCCTCAGCGCGCTCTCGTTTGTAAGAGCGGTACAAGTGCGAAGCTGCCCAAACTCTGTCGAGTTGATTCACAATATGCAGCGCTTCGCGAAATCGTCCTTCGGAGAGAGCGGTTTGCATCTGTCGCTCCTGTGGCAGGACGGAGTTCGCAACTGCGCGGCGACGAGCCATTTCTCCATAGTTCGGGTTCTTGGCTGGGTTGAGTAGCTGCTGGGGAACGACCCCTGGAGTCGGTGGCCAAATGACAGCGATAGACAGAAGAACGAGGATCACATTCTTATGTGCAGATAGAGTGGAGCACTGTTCAAAGTAAGTGGGCCGGGGCTGAAGCCCCGGCCCTGGTGCCGACTGAAGTCGGCGCGCCTTATGCTGGCGTTGGCGTGATCGTGAAGCCCTGCGACGTCAGCTCTTGGCCGATATGGCGCAGCTTCTTCATCGCACGAAGCTCAATCTGGCGCACTCGCTCTCTCGTCACGTTGAGCTCGCTGCCAACTTCCTCGAGGGTTCGTGCTCGGCCGTCGTCGAGACCGAACCTCAGACGAACAACGTCGCGCTCCCGAGAAGTAAGCCGTCCCAGAATTCCGTCGATCTCTTCGCGCCGGATGAGCGTCCAGGTCACATCGCCCGGGGAGGGCATGTTTTGCGACTGAACGAAGTCTCCGATACTCGAGTTGTCCTTTTCACCGACAGGTGTTTCGAGTGAGATCGGCTCGACGGCCACTCTCATCATCTCACGCACACGGTCGATCGACAGTCCGACCTCTCGAGAAATCTCTTCCTCGGTTGGCTCTCGCTGAAGCTCCTGCTGCAATCGCGACGCGGTCTTGACGACCTTGTTGATCAGCTCGGCAACATAAACCGGGATGCGGATCGTGCGTCCCTGATTGATGATGGCGCGAGCGATGGCACGGCGGATCCACCACGTAGCGTACGTGCTGAAGCGGAAGCCCTTTCTCCAGTCGAACTTCTCGACGGCTCGGATGAGGCCGAGGTTGCCCTCTTGGATTAGGTCAGCGAGCGGGATGCCCCGC
>JBGGMI010000138.1:0-3023 GCA_041288075.1 Fimbriimonas sp. | reverse complement strand
GGAAGCGAGATGCCCTTGCCTTCTCGAAACCGCTGCAGGAGGACGTCTGTCGATGGCTCCTCAAGCGATGTGGCGGCAGCCCAGGGATCCTCGGTTGAGCCAGCCGGGCCTTGATAGCCTTGCCACTGAAGCCGCTCTTCGATTTGCTTCAACACGGCGTCGCGAAGGGCGAGTTCGAGTCGTCCCGACTCGACGGGCATTTCGTCCGAATTTGCATAGACCCCGCTTACTGGCGTTCCGTTGATCACGCTCGGAGCGGGATCCTTCTCGGCACAGCCAGGCAACACGTAGAGCACTGAGCTGAATGGGCCGCGATACGTTTTGTCTTCCTCGTTTACGTATGTCCCGCCGTTGACTCTTGGGCCCACGTACCATTGGGCGAAGTCAGGGCCGTACGAGGTCCATCGGAGCGTGTCGGACTCGATTTCGATGTCCGGCTCGAACCTGAACTTGCCACCGAACTCAGCCGTAAGCCAGGCGCGAACTCGGGCGATTGCTTCGAGCGTCTCCTGAAGCTGCTTTTCCGACAAGGTGTCTCGGTTCACCCGCAGAACGCCACTCGCGTCCCGTTCGACCGCTTCCGTGCGCATCATGACGAACACCTTGCTTCGCCAGACGTGGCCGGCAACGGCCTTGGCCGCCTCGTGCTTTGCGGCGATCTCGGACCAATTCGACGCTACTGCGTAGGGCTGCCAAACCTTGGTGGCGGGCGGAGTCAGATATTGCCATCCATCCCAGGTAAGGAAACCTTCGGGAGGAGCGGGCGCCGGAGTTGACACGAGGCGAAGGGGGATTTCCTTCCCGTCCACCTTGAGAGGCCCACCTTGCGAATCGCCTCCTTGAACAATAGCTAAGGACAGCGCGACGAGCGCCGAGCAGATCGACATATCTTTATTCCCACGTACCAAAAAGCCGAATATCTTCGTCGCTCGCCTTCACCGAGTCGCCGCGTGTGTATTCGAGCTGGTCCACCGTGCTGACGAGCGAGAGGTCCTGCGGAATACGCCCGATCAGATCTAAAACCACTTTCTTGATCTTTTCCGAGTTGCTTTTGAAGACGGCCAAGACGTCGGTGGCCTTGACGGCCTCGGTTCCCGCGTGAACTCCGCTATCGTAATCCGTGATCAGGGAGATGTTCACAACGCCCATTCCAAGCTCCAGGCAGAGGTAAGCCTCTGGATATTGAGTCATGTTGATGACTTCCCATCCGGCCTGGTGAAACCACTTGCTCTCCGCAGTCGTGGAGAACCGAGGACCCTGAATGACGACCACCGTTCCTCGATCGTGGCAATTGATTCCGTTTTCGCGGATCGAGTCGACGGCCAGCTGTCGAAGCAGGGGATGGTACGGATTTGCCGCCGACACGTGGGCAACGATCGGGCCATCGTAGAAGGTGTCCCTTCGGCTGTTGGTTCGATCGACGTACTGGTCGCACACCACGAAATCGCCCGGGGCGACATGCTCTTGAAGGGATCCTGCCGCGCAGGGACTGATGATGCATTGACAACCCGCGGAACGCATCGCCCACACGTTCGCGCGGTAGTTGATCATATGCGGAGGAATCGTATGATGGCGCCCATGGCGTGGCAGAAATGCCACTTTGCGACCGTTTACTTCCGCTAAAAAAAGCGAGTCGCTTGGGGGGCCATAGGGAGTGTCGACTTTAGCTTCGCGGACGCCTTCGAGGAGGCTGTAGAAGCCGGAGCCTCCGAAGACCCCGATCTCGGCCAGGCTCAAGCGCCACCACCGGGAGCAATCGATTGGTGCATCGCCTTAATAAGCTGATCCACTCGCGTACCACGGCGGATGAGAACATCTTCGTCAATCGCACGGACCCGGTTATTCTTGATTGCACTCAGCGTTTGATACCGAGGGTTCTTGAGAAGGGCCAAGACTCCTTGCATGTTCAGTTTGGATCCAGAGACCACGATCACATCCGGGTTCAAAGCGACCAAGGATTCTGGGTTCACAGCCACGAACTTGGTGTCTTCAGGACCGACCGGCTGGCCCCCCGCCGCTTCAACAGCCGACGCAACAAAGCTCTTGGTGCCCGCGATGTAATCTCGCCCGGAATCACCCGGCAGAATAACCGCCACTTTTGGAACAGGAGAGAACGGCTCTGACTTTGAGGCACCAACCTCCGCAATGATCTTGTTGACGTAGGAATTGAAGTTGGATTCCGCGGCAACCATCGATCCGAGCACATACATCTCCTTCGTAAAGTCGTCGATCGTATTTGCCTGGATTGCGAAGACGGTCGCGCCGGTGACACTCTTCACTTTGTCAATGTCTTCTTGGCTGAAGAGGGCTGCGTCGTAGACAACCAAATCAGGTTTGAGCGCTGCTAAGCGCTCGTAGTTTGGCTTAACCGAGGCAACCACTTCGATGGGATTAACCGCGCTGACCGGATAGTCATCCGCGGCCGTCCTTCCAACGAGTCTGCACACCGAGCTCGCATGCGTCAACATAAGCTCCGTGGCGCCCGGACTTAGGCTAACCGCACTCCGCAATACCTTCGCTCTGTCCGGACGGGCAGCTATTTGCTTCGGCTTGCAACCAGACAAGCCGAGTGCCAGGACCAGCAACGCAAACCAAACGAAACGACGCATATAAAACCATTGTGGCGCAAGCACGAACTTGAAGGTATGAACAATTTGGGAGTGTCGCAGGCATCCTGAACTGAGCGAAGCGAAGTCGGTAGACGCTTGTCATACATGTGGCTTTTTTTGAGTCTGTGCAGTCGAAATCACGCGTAAAACGAAGCATTTTGCTCTCTTATCGACTTCTGTCCTTGGTTTTAGCTCTGTATGGCACGGAATCAAGTTGCCCCTTTCCGGGAGGAGGGCCACAAAGAAGCGCGCCTGTCTGTATAATCCGTGTCCCGGCATGACCCGTTCTGCCTTCCTTAATGAAATGAGCGATCAATTGACGTTCGACGACAACGCCGACATTCTCGAGCTAAGAAGAGCTTGGGACAGCGTTTTGAAAAGGCTTGCACCGGAGGTTCCTTCGGCATGGATGGA
>JBGGMI010000137.1:0-33816 GCA_041288075.1 Fimbriimonas sp. | reverse complement strand
GCATGTCATGAAGGAGCTGATTGCTATCCGAGAGGACGCTCGTGGATCTTAGGCTGGAGGTGGCTCGGGCGAACTGGGCACTGCCGAAGGCCGGCTTGGTCACGATGCATTCCGGCAACGCCAGCGGCTACGACCCTGACGAGGATGTTCTTTACATCAAGCCATCAGGGATGGATTACGAGGCGATTACGCCCGAGAACCTGGTGGCGGTTAGAGTTAGCGACGGCGAGCTGCTTACCCGCGGTACCCGGCCCAGCGTCGATCTGCCTCATCACTTGTTTCTTTATCGAAACATTCCGGGATTGCGAGGGGTGATTCATACGCATAGCAACTACGCTACGGCTTTTGCAGCGGTTGGCCGGGCTATTCCGCTGGTGCTGACGGCGATTGCCGATGAATTTGGGGCGGAGATTCCTTGCACCCCATATGTGGACAACGAGGGGGAGCATATTGGCGAGGCGATCCTGACGTATCGAAACAGGGCGCCTGCTATTCTGCTGGGCAACCACGGGGTGTTCGCTTGGGGAGATTCCCCGAAGGCTGCTTTGAAGGCGGCGGTGATGACTGAGGACGTGGCTAAGACGGTTTGGCTTGCTTCTGCGCTTGGTCAACCGAATGTTCTTCCTGCCGAAGAAGCTGAGAAGTGGTACGACCGGTATCACAACCGCTACGGCCAGGAATAACCCGGCCGTAGCGGTTGCGCTAGTTGCCGATTCCTACCACCGACCATGAGCGATAGGCTTCGTCACCCAGCAGATCGACCACTCCTAGGCGGGCAGTTCCATTCATATCCCAGAAGGTCCTCGGTCCAGTGCCGTCGGGAGAATCCACCAACAGCCCCAGACGGGGGTTGAAGAGCTGTGCAACGCCCAAGAACTTCGCTGCCGGAACGTCATTGGTGATGACCTTTGAGTAACCCAAAGTCGTCGTGCCCTCTAAGAGCCGATATCTGAGCGCCCCGGTGGACGGATTCTGCAGGACGAGATCTTGCCAGCCGTCGCCATTGAAGTCACCGACTCCCACCGTGTGGGAATAGGATGCGTGGTAGGGAAGCGTGTATTGATCGCTGTACGCGCCAACGATCGTAGATCCCACTGTTAGATCAGCAATCGGAATCTCGTACGCCCGAACTCTCGACGTTGATGGGTTGCCCACCAAAAGCTCTTGGCTTCCGTCGAAGTCAAGATCCGACATGCAGACAGGGATGGTGTAGCTCGATGCCGTGTTTGGCAAGCGAACTATCCGAAGGCGCTTCGAGCCTAAGTAGAGCCAAAGGAAGGTGCGAACAGGAGTGGGGCCTGCACCATCAGCGTCTCCACGGATGATCACGTCGGACGTGCCGTTCTGGTCGAAATCACCGGTACCGAGCACCTGCATTCCCGACGGGAGTGAGGCTAGATTTGTGACGTTGTCGAGGTTTTGACCGAGATAGTTCAACTTGCGCAGGAGGCCGGAAGAGCCTGCCACCGTGGTGGAGATGTTGGAAGGAACGGTAGTGATTGGTGTTGTCGAGAACGAGAGTCGCACAGTGAAGTCGATCTCGCCATAGCCGTATCCGCTTATTCCGTCTACAAGATAGGATTCGATGGCGAAGGCAGGATGGTCAACATTGCCCCCCTCTATGTAGTTAACCTGCCCCGAAAAGGTGCCTCGCGTGGCAGACACCCCATTTACGTACCCGTCTACGACATTCTGCCGGTCCATGCCCAGGCCGATAATTGAGAGTCTGCCCACTGGACTACCGGTGGCGCGAATCGTGGCAACCCACTCAGCTGCCCAGTAAATCGGCTGATTGTTGAAGTCCCCCGTAAAGCTCAAAAAGTGAACCATGTTGCCGGCCGTGCTGATGCCGTAACCCGGATCATTCAGGCCCAGTTTGCTGTGGAGATTGAAGGTGAGGACCTTGTTCGGATTGATGTCGCCTTGCGTCGGCACCGAAATGTTGCCACGCGTATAGGTGTCGCCCGCCGAACCCCCTCTGCTGGCAAGTCGAAAATCGAGGCTGAAGCCCGAATCGACGAGCAAGAGCGGCTTGCTGAAATGGTAGGTGCCAGCGCCGGTGCCTTGCACGTGTCCCGTTCCGTCGGGCTGCAATCCCATTTCGTAATCGACCCCCAAATCCGAGGACCAGTCTGCCCGGGCGGTGCAGTTAGAGTCGTAAGGGGACGTTCCGTAAAGTCGCAGTCCCTCGAACGTGGACCCGAGCGAACTCGCTGCCAAGCTGAGGGCACCACACAGCGCCAGTGATGTAAAACCTTTTTTCATAACACCTTCTCCCAACCGGATAAGTGTAAGAAAGACGCTTGACCACACGGTGGTATAAATCAGACAAATGGTGGTAATCAATGGACTTATCCGGTAGACGTTTTGAACCTGTAAATCTGTCGCTTCCTCCGGACAACGTTCTAATCGGAAGCCTGGATTATCTGCGGCCGGATCGTATCGAGTTCATCCAGCCCAGGGGAGTATGGACTATCTATTACTACCACCACGAGAACGCTCTCACGGTTAACGCCCTCACCTATCCGGTGATGGAAGGAACGATGGCAATCGCTCCTCCTGGAGCACGTGTCGCCCATGCGAAGGTCGGCCAAGGCACAAAGATTTACTACATGACCTTCGATATGCCGGGAAAGGGCCCGGACAGGGGTGTCGTGCCCCACGTTCTCTATGATATGCAGAGCGAGGAGCGCAATTGGGTCAGGTGCATGGATCGGCTTGTGGACACGGTTGTTCACTTGAAAGCCTATTCTTGGAATCTCATGTGTCTTCATTCCCAGAACATGGCTCTGTTTCGATCTGATCAGATTCTGTTTGATGCCGAAGCCTGGATCCTCGGCAATCTCTCTTCCAAGATCACCGTGGCGGACGTAGCTCGAGAAGTTAAGGTGAGTCCCCGGCATCTCCTCCGTGCGTTTCGTGAGCAACATGACCTGACTGTGCAGGAGTACATCATTCGCAGACGGGTGCGAGAAGCTGGACGGCTGCTCGTTACGACGGACTTGCAACCGAAAGCCATTGCAGCCATGGTCGGAATTCACGACCTGCAGCAATTCAACAAGCTGATGCGCGTACATACGGGAGCATCTCCGCGTAGATTTCGGAGCGCGCTCGAGGCGAAAGAGGCGCATCTCCGTTAAGGTGATCGGGAGCTTGCGGTCCGCTCGATTAGCTTCTGTAGGAGGATAAAGATCAACAGCAGCGTGCCGACGGCGATCTTGGTCCACCAGGAGCTCAGGGTGCCTTCGAAGGTGATGGCGGTCTGGATGATGCCGAGTATCAGCACTCCGAGGAACGAGCCGAGCACCGAGCCGTAGCCGCCGCTTAGGAGCGTGCCGCCGATGACAACGGCGGCGATGGCATCGAGCTCCAGGCCGGCGCCGGAAATCGCGTTTCCAGATCCCGTGTAAAAGGCGAAAACGAGACCGCCCAGCGCAGAGCAGAAGCCGCTGAGGGTGTAGATCAGAACCTTTGTTCGCTTTACCGGGAGTCCCATCAGCACCGCCGAGACCTCGTTCCCGCCGATGGCATACGTCGTCCTACCGAACCGTGTTTGCTTCGCCAGATAGGCTCCAAATCCGAGTAGTAGCAGCCAGATAATCGACGTTAGAGGCAGCGAGCTGCGGCCCGGAAGTGAGATCGAAAACTGAGAGAGGCTGTTGAAGAGCGAATGATCGATTTGCATCGATTCTTTGCTGATCCACAAAGCCACTCCACGGCAGAAGAAGAGGCCGCCGAGGGTTACGAGGAATGGGGGAAGCTTGTAGAACTGGATCAGGGCGCCGTGCATCAACCCGAGACCGCAACCGAATGCGAGGACGATGCCGAAGGCCGCCGCCGGATGAAGGTGGCTCTTCGTAATCAGGGACGCGCCCATGATTCCCGCGCAACCGACCATCGCCCCTACGGATAGGTCGATGCCGCCGCTCAGGATTACGAAGGTCAGGCCGACCGCGATTACGCCGAGAAACGCATTGTCGCTTAGGAAATTGAAGAACACGCGAAGTGAGAAAAAGCCTTCAAATCGCAGCCCCGCGATGACGTAGAGCAGGATGCATACTGCCGCCGTCGCGATGATCGGCAGACGTTCTCTCAAGCTGCAACCCCTTGCCGCGTTCGGAACCGTGCTCGAAAAACTTCCGACTGCAGGATGCACACGGCGACTACGATAAGCGCCTTCAGGATGAGCGTCGCCTCCGGAGCCACTCCGCGGGTCAAGATGGTGGTGGTCAGTGCCTGCATGAGGATCGCGCCGATGACCGATCCGGCAACCGAGAAGCGTCCGCCAGCCATGGAGGTGCCGCCAACCGCAACGGCCAAGATCGCGTCCAATTCGAGATACAGCCCGGCATTGTTCGCGTCGGCTCCTTTGATGTCTGCGGTGGCGATCAGGCCGGCAATTCCGGCACAGACCGCACAAATTGCGTACACGGCAAGCTTGGTGGAGCGGCTGTTGACTCCAGCGTATTGGCTGGCTGTGGCGTTGCTTCCGGTGGCCGCGACAAAGAGTCCGAAAGCGGTGCCGCGTACGAGCAACACGATTAGGAGAAGGGCCGCCAGGAAAATCCAAACCGGATTCGGCAAAGCCAAGGATGATCCGCTGCCGAGGGCCTGGAAGGACGGCAATTCGAAGATGACGATTTGGCCGTTCGTTAGGAGTTGGGCCACGCCGCGGCCCGCTACCATGAGGAGTAAGGTGGCCACGATCGGCTGGACTCGGAAATAGGCAACCAGCACGCCATTGAAGAGACCTAAAACTAGGGCCAGCACAAGGGAGAAGCCGACGATAGCCGGCACGCCACTGATCGGCAAGGCGCTCAGCATTCCACCCTCAGGGCGGGCAATGAGGCATGCTGCCACGGCTCCCGTGATCGCCATGACCGCTCCTACCGATAAATCCACGCCGCCGGTGGCGATCACTAGGGTCATTCCGAGTGACAGCAGCAGGACGGGTACCGCCCGGTTGACAATATCGACGAGGCTGCCGTAGAACCGGCCATCCCGCATCTCGACGTTGAAGAAACCGGGGGTAAAGATCAAATTGAAGACCAGCACGGCTCCGAGGAGGGCCAGGGGCCAAAAGATGGGTCCTAATTTGACCTTCTCGGGCAGGCCCAAAGGTCTGTTCTGGATCATGAGCCATCACCAGCGATCGCCCCCATGACACGCTCCTCGGTGATCTCGGCTCCCTTCAACTCGCCGACCATGTGTCGGTCGCGAAGCACCACCACCTTGGTGCTGCTCCTTACGACTTCTTCGAGTTCCGAGGACACGAACACGAAGGCCATGCCCTCCTGCCGAAGCTGCTCGACAAGGTTGGAAATCTCAAACTTGGCTCCCACGTCGATTCCTCGCGTTGGCTCGTCGAGTAGAAGCAGCCTGGGGTTGGCAGCGAGCCAACGGGCAAGTAGAACTTTCTGTTGGTTGCCGCCGCTCAAGAACTGAATGGGCTTCTCTGCGTCGGAGGTTGCGATTCGGAGCTGCTGGATAAACCGATCCACCGTCGCTTCCTGCTCTCTCTTCGAAATCCGTCGCCACCAGCCGCGCTTGCTTTGCACGACCAGCATCAGGTTCTCGCGGACGCTCAAGTCGGGCAGGATCCCCTCTGCCTTTCGGTCCTCCGGGCAAAGCCCAAACCCTGCTTTGATCATCGCCGCCGTGCTCGGCCGCCACACTGTTCGGCCATCGATTTCCAACGCTCCGTGCGAGGGGGTGTCGATGCCGAAGAGCATGCGAATCGTCTCGGTGCGCCCAGAGCCCAGCAGCCCTGCAAAGCCCAACACCTCGCCGGGCGCAATCTGAAAGCTGACGCCTTCTACCGAGTTCTTCCGCCCGATCTCGTTAGCCGACACAAACGGTTTACCTTCGCTGAGGTTCCTTGTTTCAGCCACCGTCGTCAGCTCTGAAGCATCCCGTCCGATCATCGCCGATACGAGGCTCAAGCGATCGAACGAAGCCGTATCGTAGGTGCCGACGAGCTTTCCATTGCGAAGCACCGTGATTCGGTCGGAGACGGCATACACTTGCTCGATAAAGTGCGTGACAAACACGATGCCCATGCCCTCGCTTCGCAGCCGACGCATGACTGCAAAGAGCTGGTCCACCTCGTGCTTGTCCAGGCTCGAAGTCGGCTCGTCGAGGATCAGGACCTGACAGGAGACGTCGAGCGCCCTGGCGATTGCGGCGAGTTGCTGGAGGGCGACCGAGTATGAGCCGAGTGGCTTTGTGACGTCGAGCTGTACGCCCAGCCGGTCGAGCGCTGCTTCCGCTCGCTTCTTGATCTCTCGCCATTTGATCCCGCCGAATCCCCTTGGCTCTCGGCCCAGGCAGATGTTTTCGGCGACGGAGAGATTGGGTGCGAGGTTGATCTCCTGGTAGACCGTGCTGATGCCTTGCGCAACTGCGTCTTGCGGCGACGTGATCCTGATCGGCTTGCCTTGCAGAGAAACCGTGCCGGAGTCGGCTTCGTAAACTCCCGTCAGGACCTTGATGAGCGTGCTCTTTCCGGCCCCGTTTTCGCCCATCAGGGCATGAATTTCTCCGGCTTTTAGGGTGAAGTCGACGTTATCGAGAGCTACGACGCCGGTGAACTCCTTACTGATTCCTTGGGCGTGCAGCAGGTCGCTCATGCTCTTTAGAGTAGTTCCACCGGCACTCGCAGTGCTGGTGGAACGTAGGGCTAATACTTCCGGTTTGGAAGTTCTTTCGCAGCCACTGCCTGGTCGAAGATGCCGTCTTTCATGACAGTTCGCTTCGGTAGCGTTTTGCCTGCCATGACTGACTCAATGGCGTCGAAGAGGGGAGGGCCGAGGAGGGGGTTGCACTCGACGGTGCAGTTGAGCTCGCCGGCGGCCATGGCTTCGAAGGCGCCTTTCACGCCATCGATCGAGACGATAATGATGTCGACGCCAGGCTTCTTGCCGGCTTCCTTGATTGCCTGAATGGCTCCCAGAGCCATGTCGTCGTTATGAGCGTACAGAGCGTTGATCGTGTTGCCGTTGGGGCTCTTGAGGAGGGCTTCCATGACTTCCTTGCCTTTGGCTCTTGTGAAGTCGCCGGTTTGTGAGAACACGACTTTCATGTCCGGGTGCTTTGCGATTTCTGCGGCAAAGCCTTTCTTGCGATCGTTGGCGGGGGCGCTGCCGGGGGTTCCGGTGAGCTCGGCGATGACGGCTTTGCCGTTCATTTTCTTCGCGAGCCATTCGCCGGCCATGCGGCCTTCCTCGACGAAGTCGGAGCCGATGAAGGTGACGTACAGGTCCTCAGGAACGTCTGGGCGACGGTCGGAGACGACCACTGGAATGCCTGCTGCTTTCGCTTCACGGAGGACTGGCTCCCAGCCGGTTTCGACCACCGGGGCGAAGGCGATGACGTCCACTTGTTGGGCGATGAAGGAGCGGAGGGCTTTGATCTGGTTTTCCTGCTTTTGCTGAGCATCGGAGAACTTCAGCTCCACACCCCGCTTTTTGGCTTCGTCCTGGATGGACTGGGTGTTTGCCGTTCGCCAGGCGCTTTCGGCGCCGATCTGCGAGAAGCCTACGGTGTAGGACTTCTTTTCGGGCGTTGCGGCAGGGGTGGTGCCGGTTGTGCCTTCCGCCGTTTTCTCGCCGCTCGTGCAGCCTCCCAGGACAAGGGCGCCCAGCGTGGCGCATGCAAGAACATTCAAGCCTCTCATGTGTTTGTTAATGTATCGCATTCGCGGCAACGGTGGGGTGGTATGGCGGTATGAACCGTATGAACCCTGCTTCATACTAGGTAATTTTGCGGGGCCTTTGGAGGTTCGAGGGCGAGGTCCGAAGGGGTGGTCCATACCTATAAAGGTTTTAAAAACGTTTTTGTCAACCAACCCGCAGAAAAACTCTACACAAGTCGATGGGCGGCTACACCCAGGTCGAGGCTCGGCGGAAGATCTTGTAGGTGATTGGCCGCTTTACGTGGCCATACACAAAATCGGGCCAGCCGGCCATGAAATCCAACTCGTAGTCGTCGGGCGCGGCAATCAACACGAGCGGCACGGATTTAGCTATCGGATGGCTCATCTTGGCCATGGCGAAATGCTCGTATCCTGAAATCTTGTGCGGCTCGTTCAGAGTGGCCAAGAGATCGACGAACATGAGATCTGCGCCCTCGCATGAGTCGAGCGCTTCCATCCAGTCTTCGAACACAACGCACTCGTCCGACGGGTGAAAGCCTTCCTTTGCGGCCTCTTGAACCTCCGGGTCTTTGGTGATGAGCACGAATTTCATGTCTCGACTCGTGATCTTACTCAAACAGGGTCAAGGAACACAGTCCTCAAAAAAGGTAGAATCCGAAGAACCCGTGAGTCAGAAGAAACCCTTGCCAAAGCCGGCGTGGCATAAGAACACCTACTTCTGGATCGCGGCGATTCTGTTTATCCTGGGCGTTCTCGGCCTCCCCTTCCTCGGAGGAGACAAGGCGATTCGCGATCCAGGGCAAAAGCACGAGGATCATCTTTATATCCTCTATCTCGCTGCATCGGCGATCATGCTGATCAACGGCGCCATCAGCCATCGGCAGACGGTGCAGCATTACAAAGAGGAAACACAGGGAGCGGAATAAATGGTTACGTGTACAAGCTGCGGAAAAGCAATCGAGAAAATGCCGAACTGGCTGACGGGTGTCAAGGTCGAGTTCGTGTGCAATAACTGCCCGAACCGGCAGACGAAGAACATCGCCTTCATCAGCCTTGAGCCTGAAGCAGCCAAGACCGGCATCGCGCTCGATGAAGAAGAAGTGGATGTTGAAGAAGTAGCGGACGAAGACCTGGAGGTCTAGCCCAACCCGCCTTCATCGGGCGGGGAACTCGACTCCTCACCTTCCATCGGAACGATCGAAATCTTGCCGTCCGGCTCTAGGACGGCATATTTGATTTTCGACATCTCCTCGATACCAGACTTTCGGGCTTCGGTCATCACCTCTTCCGGGTTCACGCGCTCCCAAGTCATCGTCTTCTGAAGCGGCTTTCCGTTCAAAACCAGCACTGCCGCCGAGTCTGAAATTAACTTCTCGACCTTCTTGAAGCGGTGCGTTAGCATCGACGTTAGGAACACGAGCAGCATAATCGTCGCGAGACCGATCAGCGCGTTCGTGACTGAGGTGTCGTTTTGGTTGAGCGTCGTTGAGACGATTTCGGGGATCAACAGCAGGATCACAAACTCGCTTGGGGAGAGTTGCCCGAATTCCCGTTTGCCCATCATCCTCATGCCGGCGAGGATGGCGACGTAGATGACAAAGACCCGAACGACGGTTTCCATCAGGGATAAACGAACGTCTTGAATTCCGCAGACGCCTCCGCGCCTTCGGTGGAAGCCCACACTTTGCAGGAATGGTTGCCGATGATGTCGGTTTCGAGCTCCAAATCCACTCTCCGTTCTTCGTCGGCCTTGACGTCTTTAAGCTCGACGACGTAGCTGTCCTTGTCGATGTCTTCGATATCCGGCTCGAAGGTGACCTTCTTGAACTTGTCGAGATACTCCCGGCTGATGTGGATGTCGAGCTCCGTCTGATCGGATCCGGTTTCGTTCTTTATCGTGATCTGCATCGGCTCGGCAGTGCGATATCGGATCTTAGTGGGATAGTGCACGGACAGCGCAAGTCCGTCGGAGGAACTCTGCACGGTATCCAGAGTGCTGTCGAAGACCTTGAAGAGTGCCAGGATCGGCAATAGGGCAATGATCGGCAGGCCGATGAGCTGATTGGGATAGAACTTGATCTCCCGCTCGATCTCAGGAGGTTTTGGTGGCGGAATGGGTTCCTTCTGTTGCTCTGCCATCACACGTCTAGCTTTGTTGAAGCTAGGTGAGCAGACAAGTGAAATACGTTGACTTGTTCCAGTGTCCGCTGCGGCTCGCTCCTGAACCTGGTCGGCGTAAAGAAAGGAGTGATTAGCGAAAGGTACATTCCGGCAGTGGATTCGCGGCCGGTATTGGTGGGGATGACGCGGGGGGAGATGGCGGAGGCTTTGAGCTTTCGGCCGGATGCGAAGCTGCGCGCCAAGCAGATCGCTCACCACCTGTACGCTCGCGCGATCGACGATTTTCAGGAGATGCTCGACCTTCCGAAGGAGCTTCGGGATGAGCTGGAACGGCGGTTTCGGACTTCGCCTTTGTCCGTAGCGGCGCACCGGGTTTCCACGGACAACGTGGACAAGCTGCTGGTGCACAACGGAGACGACCAGGTTTACGAGTGCGTGCTTTTGCCGTACGAGGAGCGGGTTAGCTGCTGCCTTTCTAGCCAGGTTGGGTGTCCGATGGGCTGCAAGTTCTGCGCGACGGGGCTTGGTGGGTTTGATCGGAATTTGACGGCCGGGGAGATCATTGGGCAGTACTTGTTGCTGCAGCGGGTCGCCAATCGAACTCACGGAACCCCCACCCAACCTCCCCCTCCCGGCACGAACATCCGGCAAGGGGAGGAGCGTCGGCGCGTCTCGCATGTCGTGTTCATGGGCATGGGCGAGCCTTTGTTGAACTTGCCCAATGTGCTCAAAGCAATCCGGCTCATGCATGAGGAAGTGGGGCTTTCTTATCGGCACATCACGATATCAACGGTAGGATTGGTGCCCCAGATTCGGCAGCTTGCGACGGAGAAGCTTCCGATCCACCTGGCGTTGTCGCTGCATTCGCCACTGGACGAGGTGAGGAATCGGCTGATGCCGGTGAACCACAAGTGGCCGGTGGCGGAGGTGATGCAGGCGATGAAGGATTATCAGAAGGCGACGGGACGGAAGATTACGATCGAGTATCTGCTGATCAAGGGGTTGACGGACACGCCGGACCAGGCGCAGGAGCTTGCGCGGTTGGTCCGGGGGACGCCGAGCGTGGTGAACCTAATTCCGTTCAACTGGGTGGATACGGGCGAGGGCTTTGCGCGGCCGGAGGCTGAGCGGGTCCGGACGTTCCGCTCGATTTTGGATAACCGAGGCGTGAATGTGACGCAGCGGGTGGAGCGGGGTCACGACATTGCGGCGGCATGCGGGCAGCTCGCGGGGCAGCACACGGGCAAATTCGCCAGGAGGGCAGAACTATCCGCACTCCCTGTGCTCTCCTAGGACTCCTTCTGCTCATTGGGTGCGCTTCGCCGAGCAAGGATAACGGTGATGCTCCCAAGAAGCCTCCTGTTGTGGAGGAAAAGCGGCAGACGATCAACCTGGGGGAGTCGAAGGCGGATCGGTACGGAGGCAAAGAGAATCGGACGCACCTCTGGACCGTCAGATGGAAGTCTGGCTCGGTTGACCTGTATGACAAGGGCGGGCAGGTGACGGGCACGATGAGCGGGATCTCGGGCGAAATCTACAAGGCCGAAAAGGTCGTCTCAACCTTCGTGTCGGACGAATCGACGGTGGACAAGAATAACGAGGTGCTGGTGCTGGACGGGCACGCGAAGGTGATCTCGAAGGAAATGAAGACGACGATGACCTGCGACAAGATTCGATACGACGCGGGCAAGCAGCTTATCCGGGCACTGGGGAACGTTCGGATCGCGGGGCCTTCGGGGACGGTCAGCGGGTTGCAGGAGATTTGGACGACGCCGGATTTGAAGGTTGTGGCGACGCCGGACATGTTTGATCGGGGTGCGGGCAAGTGAATCCGGAATGTAGTCGCGGGATGGCTTGTGCCCGCGTGAGAATGGTGGCGGGGGAGATTAACCACAGAGGCACGGAGGCACAGAGGGAGCACAGAAGTTCCGGGTTGGCAGCTTCGCAGCTAGATGGGACAGACGCAACCCCCACCCAACCTCCCCCTCCCCCGCACGAACCATCGGGGCAAGGGGAGGAGCCGGAATCCGGACGCGGGCACGAGCCATCCCGCGGCTACAGAGTCTCCTTCCTGTTTATCCTTGCCCTTTCTTCTCTTGCATTCGCTCAGGGGGTGTTTCGGTATTCGGATCAGAGCGGGTCGCTGGTGGTGAATGCGAAGAGCGCTCAGTTTACGCAGGCGGCGGGGCCGGTTTATCGGTTTACGCTTAGTGGGAATGTGATCGTGGACGACAAGGGGCAGGGGCTAAAGTTGGCTTCGCGGGAGGTCACTTTGGATGCGGTTCCTTCCAAGGCGGATTCGAAGAAGAGCGAGATTCGGAAGGCGGTGGCGACTGGCGGCGTGCAGGTGACAAAGACCGTTACCACTCCGAGAGGTGGGCAGGTTACGAAGATGAGCGGGTCGAAGGGGGATTACACGAGCCGGGCGGCTGATGGCCTCGTCAATCTCGCCGGTCCGGTTACCCTCACAAACCTGAACTCCGGCAATCAACAGAGCATGGTGGCCACCGGGAGCACGCTCGTCGTGAACGTCGAGCCGAAGAAGACGGGGAAGCGGAGCGGGCTTCGGACGGCGACGCTGAGCGGGTCGGTGAAGCTGACGATCGTGCAGGCACCCGTTGAGGGGCAGAAAGGCTCCACAATGGTAGCGACTGGAAACCGCATGATTCTCGACAACCTCAGCACCCCTCCAACCCTTACCTTGAGCGGCAACGTGAATATGGACGGCCGCGGGCCGGGCAGCTTTGGGACGTTCCGTGGCTTGAATCAGGCGGTATTGACTCTGAACGACAAAGGCGAGTGGACGAGCTTCCGGATGGAGGGCAGCTAGTTGAAGTCTGCTCTGCTGGCGATTCTGGGTCTGGCGTGGGTGGCTCAGGGCCAAAGCACTTTTACCGATCCGGCCAAAAGCATCACGCTGCGGTACAGCGGGCTGAAAAGCTTTGAGTACAAGCCGGACGACGTCATCCGATTCTCGGGCACCGGATCGCCGGTGGTGGTCGACGCTGTTAGCAGCGGGCTGGTGCTGAATGGCAACGAGCTGAGCCTGCTCGCCAAATCCAGCGCGAAGCTTTTCTATCTTCAGGAAGCGACGCTCAACGGCTCCTCGGTCGTGATCAGCGACACGAAGGTTCGGGAGGATTTCGAGGTTAGCAGGAAGCTGCGCACAGAATTGAGCCCCGAGCAATCCCGCACGAGGGTGGACTCGGCGACGATCCACTACAAGGGCACGAGGACGGAGGGCGAGCTGACGGTGCCTTCGAAGTTGCGGATCCGGTCGGACACGGCCGGGGCGAGGACGATCAAGAAAGAAGACAAGGACGTCGCTCAGACGTATACGCAGAACCTGGACCTGACTGGAACCAGCGGAGTCATGTCGCTCGATCCGAACGCGAAGACGACGGCTACGAACCTGAAGAAAGGGACCATCGAAGGGGTCGTCGAATTCAACTTCAATCGGGTCGAGAAAGACGCGGACACCGCCGAGCCGGTTGTTTCAACGCTCGTGGGCCGCGGCGATCAACTGGTGTTCGACTTTACGGGAACGGTGCGGACGATCAAGCTGGTTGGCAATGTTCACATGGTCGGCACGGGAAGCTACACGGCGGATATCAACTGCCACACATTCATCATTACGGTCGACGAGAAGCTTCAGCCGATTCGGTATGAGGCCGAGGGCGGCCCCCCCGGAGTTGGCCGATGAAGATCAGAGCCGAGGGCCTGGAGAAGTCTTATAAGGGCCGGAAGGTGGTCGACAAGGTCTCCTTCGAGATCGCTCAGGGCGAGATCGTGGGCCTGTTGGGACCAAATGGCGCCGGGAAGACGACGACTTTCTACATGACGACCGGGCTTGTTAAGCCGAACCGCGGAAAGGTGTATTTCGATGACCGCGAGGTGACGCGGTGGCCCATGCACAAGCGGGCGAAGACCGGCATCAGCTATCTGCCGCAGGAGCCGAGCGTTTTTCGAAAGCTGACGGTTCGCGACAACCTCAAGCTCGTTCTCCAGCTTGCGAAGAAGAGCCGCAAAGAGATTCGGGACAAGATCGATCAGCTCGTGGAGGAGCTGCATATCGGGAAGGTCATCGATAGCACCGGCAACGTGCTTTCGGGCGGGGAGAGGCGTCGCGTGGAGATTGCTCGGGCGCTTGCGATCGAGCCTAAGTTCATTCTTCTCGATGAGCCCTTCACGGGAATCGACCCGGTAACGATTGAAGAGATTCAGGCGATTTTGTTCAGGTTAAAGGGCCAAAACATCGGCATATTGATCACCGACCACAACATCTCTGCGACGCTGAGGATTACGGATCGGAACTACATTCTCATCGCGGGGGAGATTTACGCGCGGGGGTCCAGCACGGAGATCGCGGCCCACGAAGGTGTTCGGAAGCATTATCTCGGCGAGCAGTTCGGCACGTTTTTCCTGCCGCAGGATCCGGACAAGACGGCCATCGACGCGGCCGAGGGGCACGAGCCGGAGGAAGCGCCGCCCGAAGAGCCGAAGCTGGAGGAAGAGCTTTAGGGTGATCCACCCGCTCCCTCGTGCTCGCGGTGTCGATGTGTTTCCTGACGGAAGAGACGGAAGCCTTTCGGAGGACACAAAGGATGCACCAAGAACACCAAGGGGAAGGGCGGCTCATAGGCTCGCACTCGTTGAGCGCCCCTTGGTGATCTTTGTGGGGAGCGTTGTTCTGCGAGGTCTGTTTTGAAACAGATCGACCGCCTAGTCATAAGGGAGATCATCGGCCCCTGGCTGTTTGGAGTCGCCCTCTTTACCGCACTCCTGTTCGCCGGCCTCTATCTGAACCGAGTGGCCGACTATGTAGTGAAAGGGGTTCCGCCAAACCAGATCGTGCAGCTCACCCTGCTTTTGCTTCCCGCAATCGTTGCCAAAACCTTTGGGATGGCCATCTTGCTCGCGGGGCTGCTGGCTTTCGGGCGGCTGAGCTCGGATAGCGAGGTCGTGGCACTGCGAGCTGCCGGAGCGAGCATCACCCGGATCATTCTTCCGGTGATCGTGTTCTCAATCGGGATCGCCGCTTTGACTCTGGTTGTCAACGAGCAGATCGTCCCTCCCGCGGCAAACCGAGCCAAGGTCCTGCTTATCGAACTCGCTGAGAAAGGAGGCGGAGTCACCGGCGAGCCGATTCACGTATTGATCAATGAGAAAGATACGAACGCCGTGCTCGTCGCACGGTCGTTCAATCTTGCCGCGAGAACCATGAGCGATGTCTCCGTCACCACCTACACCAAGGACAGGAAGCCGACTTCCATCTTGCTGGCAAAGGAGATGGAGTTTCGCGGCGTGGGCGACTGGCACATTAGAGGGGAGAGCCAGCTCATCCTGGTCGACAACGCTTACGTGATAAGAACGAACGAAGCCTGGCCGCCTCAGGTGCCGAAAGTCAGCCTGTCGCCGGCAGACATCATGACCGCTTCAAACAATGACAACGACGTGTATTCGATGGCGGAGATCAAGCGGCAGATCGACCGGGGCAAACGAGACGGCAACCTCGAAAAAAGCCGCATTGCCAACCTGGAGTACGGTTTCTGGAACAAGATATCTGTGCCCCTCGCCGCCATAATCTTTGGAACGTTGGGAGCCGTGCTGGGGATTCGCAATGCCCGGACGGGAACCGCCACCGGGTTTGCGATGGCGGTGGGGATCATTTTCGGTTACATGCTTATCGCGAATTTCATGAACGTATGGGCGCTTGGAGGCGTTCTACCTGCGTGGATAGCGGCATTCCTGCCGCTCGTCATCGGTTTTGTCTGTGCTGTAATCATCATGTGGCGAAGGAACGCCTAAAAATTGGATCTCTTACCGATTGCCTTTCTACTGCTCTTCGTGCTGCTCGGCGGAATCATCGCCGTGCTGGCCGATAACGTCGGCAGAACGCTTGGCAAAAAGCGGCTGAAAATCTGGAACCTGCGCCCGAAGCACACCGCGCAGCTCGGCACCTTCATCATGGGAGCGCTGATCTCCCTCTTCACGATCATCCTTGTAACGATCTTCAGCTCCGACGTCCGGCAATGGATCATCGAGGGAAGGCGCGCGGTTCAGCAGAGGAATGAGGCGCTAGAGGACCTGAAACAAACTCGTACGGAACTTGGCACGGTGCGCAGAGAGCTGGAAGGCCGGGGCAAGAAGATCCAGCAGCTCGACAAAGACATTAAAGCCAAGACCAAGCAAGTGAAGGACCAGGGGGACAAACTTGTCAACCTAACGACCAAGATCACTGGCTTACAAAACGCTGCCGCTCAAGCAGACAGGACGATCAAGAACCTGGATATCGAGCGGGCGGCTACACAGCGCGAGTTGAACGTTCGAAGAGACCGACTTGCTCAGCAGCAGGCACAGCTTAAGAAAGTGCAAGCGGAACTGAGACTCGCAGGACTCGCAACGAAGCAGCAGCAGGAACTCGCGAAGAACGCCGGAGAGCAAAAGGAGTCGACGGACAAGCGGAATCTCGAGCTGATCAACGAGAACACGAAGCTGGAAAAGAGCATCTCGACCCTGCAAACCGACATTCAAAAGTTGGCTGCGGACGAGACGGAGCTGAGAGTTGCCCGCGACCGGGCGAAGGATGACTTGGACGAGGCTCAGCGTCAACTGACCAGCTATCAGTCGCAGCTCACGACTGCGCAGAACGAGCTGCAGTCGATTGTGCAGCAGGTTCGGCAGGCGCAAAGGTTTTATGCGCAGCTCCATGGACAATCTCGAACGGAGCCGCTCATGTACCAGTTTGGAGAAGAGGTAGCGCGAATTCCTGCCGACGGCGGCCGATCGGTGTCACAGGCACAAGACACGTTGACTGCATTATTGCGAAGTGCCCGAATCGCGGCCATTGCGAGGGGGGCGAAGCGGAGTGAGTCGCTGCAGGAAGCGGGGATCGTCGAGCATACAGATCCGATTACTCAGGAGCCGATCACACCGGAATTGATCGAGCGCCAGGTGGTTCAGCAGATTGCGGGATCGAGCACGCCGGTGGTAGTGATCGCATCCTCGAGCTTCAATGCCTTCCGCGGGGAGCCCGTTTCGCTGGAGCTGCAGGTGTTGCCCAATCCGCTGGTTTATTCGAAGGGGCAGGTGTTGGCGGAGACGGTGATCGATGGCACGAAGGACGAGGAGGCAATTTTCCGCCAAATCGAAGGTTTGATCAGTAAGCAGATTCGGGAGCGTGCTCAGAAGGACAAAATCATTCCGAAGCTTGGTAGCGATCAGTTCGGCGAGGTTACGCCGGCGGAGATCTACGCGCTTATGAGCAAGGTGAAGGCCGTTAATAGAACGATCCGTGTTCAGGCGATGGCGGCGAGCGACACGAGGGCGGCTGACCCTCTCCGGCTGGAATTCCGGCTGCGATAGCGCTATCATCCGTTCATGAATGAGAAGACCGTGCTTGCGATCGACCCGGGGTCGTCGAAGTGCGGCATGGCGCTTGTCCGGCGAGACGACAAGGGTCACTTGCAACTTCTTTGGCGAAGCATCGCCCCCACGGAGGCGCTTGTTCCTAAGCTGCACGAGGCTTATGCGGCTGCTCCATACGAGATGATCATCGTTGGCGGTGGGACATCGAGCGGGAAGGCGGTTCATCGCATTCGGGAGCACTTGACGAGCATGGCGGTGCTTCTGGTGGACGAACGTGATACGACACTCGAAGCGCGGGAGCGATATTGGCTCGCGAACCCGCGTCGGGGACTTCGAAGGCTGTTGCCGGCGACGCTGCAGGTGCCGCCGGAGCCGGTAGACGACTTTGTGGCGCTTATCTTGGCGGAGCGGGTTTTGTTGAACGCTTAAGGATCGATGCGGAACTCTGAGGAAACGGCGGGGCCGTGCCTCAGGGTGGTCACAACCGTACAGTGCTTGGTGTCGCTTAGCTCAACGGCCTTCTGAACCGCGATCGGGTCCAGATTTTCGCCTTTGAGGATATGCCGGATGATCACGGCCAGCACGGGCCGAGGCGCGGGGGTGCCATAGGGGGCTCGCTGCCATTCGACTT
This sequence comes from Fimbriimonas sp., assembly GCA_041288075.1. Classification (GTDB taxonomy): domain Bacteria; phylum Armatimonadota; class Fimbriimonadia; order Fimbriimonadales; family Fimbriimonadaceae; genus Fimbriimonas. Next base: position 16,042 of record JBGGMI010000137.1, on the reverse strand, counting down.
CGATCTTGTAATCGGTGATCTTCTGCCGCTTCTTCTCGAGGATGGCGACGACATCCATTGCGCTGCACGCGGCAGCAGAGGACAGGAAAGCTTCTACCGGCGTGGGTCCGAGGTTGTTTCCGCCGAAGTCGGGAATGGCGTCCATTACGAAGTTGTTCCCACTAGGCACCTCCGCCTCAAAGGCCATTCCCCCGCGCCACCTGACTGTCAACATCTTTAGACAGTTTCCCCGAAAGTTGCTATGCCTAGCTGCCTACAACGGGTGGAAATCCGCTTTCGGTGCTCGGCTAGGAGATCCCGGGCTTGGTTGAGGCTTACTCTTTCGAGGTGCAGGTTTGATCCAGGGCGTAAGTGGGCCAACTTGTCCAAATCCGTGGAGCAGACGATTGCGACTTTTGGATACCCGCCGATGGTGGGACCGTCGGGGGCTAGGATGATGGCGTTTCCGTCTGGGGTGACTTGGATGGTGCCGGGGCACGCCGGCTCGCTTGTCAGCTCGATGTTGTGAGGGTCGAATGGGCCGGTCAGACGAAAGCCGGCCCGCGTGATTTGATTGGTGACGCTGAATCTCTCGGCCGTCCAGGTCTTGCCGAACAAGTGCGCCTGTGGGCCGTCGACAACTCGGAGCACTTCTGGTGATTCGCACGTGTGGTCTAGTCGGCGGGGGTTGTGCGGGGAAGTGGTTGATGCGATGTAATAGGTGAATCCGTGAGGACCGAGATGGACGCTCAATGTGGTCCCCTTCAGAAGTTTGGCGGACCCTTGGGCTCCGACGAAGTCAGTTTCCGCCCCTACTACTGCCACGGTGCAATCTTCCTCGACATACCACTCACTTAGACCGCCGATCACCTCGAAAGCTGGGTTAGTGGGGTCGTTGCCGAGCAGGGCGTTGGCGAGGGCGAGTGACTCGCGGTCGAGTGCTCCTCCGGGTGGTACGCCGTATCGTCGCAAACCGAGGGTGGGCAGCCCCTGCCGGGAGACGGAGGCGAACTTTGAGATCAAGCGCAGACTCACAGGCCGATCCCATATCCGCTATCGACGAGGGTTTTATAGACCAACTCCGCGAATTGGACGCAACTGGGTGTGTCTCCGTGGAGGCAGATGGAGTCCACTTCCGGGGCGAGCCGCAGCACCTGCTCTCGGATTTGCTTCGGATCGTGGAACACCGCACCCTCCTCTCCCCTTGGGGCTAACGTTCCTTGATTCGTATAAGCTCGATCCGCAAAGCCTTCATGAATAAGCGTCTGTCCACTTCTTTCGGCAGCCTGAGCGTGAGCCGTAGAGCGCAGGCCCATGAGGGGCAGTTTGTGCACGCGAAGAATCATCGACAGCGACTGGATGCCGGGATATTGCGCCAGATACAGACCGCCCGTGTCGTAAGGGGTGATTGCCTCTTTCGTGCGCATCCTGAATTGCCAGTTCTCGGGCAGAACGATAGCTGTGTCGTTATAGAAGGCGCCATGAGGCTTGATGTACTCAGGCTTGGCAAGCGCCACGAACCACCTCACCTGCTCGAAGACGCTGCGGAGATACTCCCGCTCCTGCCCCTCCTCCATTGGGCGCCTACCCATGTTTTCCCGGTCGGGATAGCCGGGATGGGCACCCACGCGGACCCGCTGCCGCCTGCAGAGCTCGACGGTTGCGGCAGTCAGGTCTTGCGAGCCGGCGTGAACTCCGCAGCAGATGTTCGCGGAGGAGGCAAAGCGCAGAAGCTCGCGGTCGAAGGGAAAGCCTTCGCCGATGTCGACGTTGAGATCGATCGTTTTTTTGCCGATGACGTCGGACACTTTCATAGCCGCTCGCCCTTTCTTGCCTCGAATTCCTCTACGGCTATAGGGTGGAACCGCACCTCATCGCCTGCTGTTATCGGAAAGTAGCCTTCTTCCACGTCGACAAGGCACAGGGGGGTTTTGCCGATGAGCGCCCATCCACCCGGACGTTCAAGCGGATAGACAGCGGTTTGATTGCCGGTGATCGCCACCGAGCCGGGCTCAACGCGCGTGCGAGGAGAGGGTCGCCTGGGGACTCCGCTCAAGCCCGGCGGGAGGTAGCCCAGATAGCCGAACCCTGGGCAGAAGCCGACCGCATAGCACCGGTAGGCGAGGCTTGAGTGCAGTTCGACGAGTTCAGTCTCCGAGAGGCTGAGACTTTCGCAGACACTTTCGATATCCGCCCCAAGCGAGTAGCAGACGGGAATGGTGTGTAGTCTCGGCTTTCGAGGAGCACTGGACCGCACTCGTTGACCCGTAACTTGGTCGATGTCGAACGCAAACGGTTCGATGTAGAGCCCGACGGTGTCATAGCTTGCGACCGCCTCGACGAGCCCCTGCATAGGTTGGGCATTGAGCATTTCTGCCAGCTCGTAGGCAGGCATGGGGAGGTCTCGCAGGATATATGCGCAGTCGCCCAGCGGCTCGGCTCGCATGCGTCTAGTATGCGAGGTTCAGTGCCTGATCTTCGCCCAATAAGCGGCAAAATCGAACCGGGGACTGTTCTCGGCGGTATGGCAGGAAGCGCAGGCCTTATCCCCAACATGGGCCATCTTGTGCAGGTAAGGCTTCTTCGAGTGCAAACCACCGGTGCCGTGGCAGGATTCACATCCTACGTCGGCGAGCTGCGGCGTTGCGTTCCGCGATCTGAAGCCCGTGGTCAGAGACAATCCAACCACATGGCAGCTCACGCAATCGGGGTCGCGGCTGTGCCCCTCCTTTTCCAATGTCGCAAGGGCATGCGCATGAGCCGACTTCTTCCAAATTTTGCCCGCGCTTCCGTGGCATGAGATGCACGCTGCAGTGCCGGCAAATGGGGCTCCCTTTGTGCGAGGGACCTGCTCTAGCAAGCTTGAGCTGGTGACGCGTTTGAGGTATCCGGAGTAGATCGATGCGACGTGCCGATCGTCAGCATGTTCGGGGCCAAGGCTGAGAGGTTGATACGCTTGGAAAGCTCCGTCAGAAAAAGACAGCTTCAGCACACTCTTGCCCCGATCTCCAGGCGTAACGAGCAGCGTATCGCCCTCACGCAGCGGCTCCGCAGGAGGATCCCCGATCGTGCGATAGACAATCAGCCGGAGAGACGGGTAGTCCTTCGCAAGCACCCGAGCTTCCTCCAAGCCACCCTCCAGCAACAACACCGGCGTCTTCGTCCGCGAGATCGCCTCGAGCGCAAACTCAGCGACCGCCTCCTCGAGTGCCTTCGGCTGAAGGCCAAGCGAAGCCGCCAGCGCATGTGGTTTGGTTGTGACTCCTCCCACCAAGAAAGGTCCCTCGCCAAGCCAACGTGGAAGGCCGAGTTCATTCCCTTCGGGAAGCTGGCTGGCAATCAGCTTTCCACCTGAAAGGCGCGCGATCGAGAGCACCGATCCTCGGCCCAGTTGGGCGTCGAGCGAAGTCAGGTTGATGGCGTCGACCCCCGCACTCTTGAGAGCTTCAGCCATCGTTTCCGCCTTCATTTCCGACTGACGGCCGACATCTTTCGTGAGACTTCCGCTATCCACGAACAGCACGTCCTTTCCGAGTTCGCGGACCACCGTTGCGCGGCGACGAATGCCCCCGGACATTGGGTCGGTACAGCCGCATGGTGATAAATAGCCAAGCGTGTCTCCAGAGATCACAACCGGCCAGGGCTTGTGTGAGTCGGCTGCTTGTATAAGACCGCCGCCAACGGCACCCGCCAGCCCGAACAATCCCCAGACGAGCTTCAAATGTTCACCGAATCGTGCCAATTACCGGAATGTTTACTAAAGGCTGCTTAGGATCATCGGTTTTCACCTTGAGCATCGTGGCCAGCTCACCCTTCGGAGCTTTACCGTCGTATGCCACTTCCAGAGCATATTCATCGTCCTTGACTGCTTTGAACGTGGCTTTAAACGATGGCGACATGGATTCAACCCCGAGCACCTTAAACGGCCGACCGGGCCTCGAAACCAGCAGCTTCGACGTCTTCGCTTCACTAATCTCGCCCAAGAACAACTCGTCGGGCAGTGCCACGATGCCCTTCTGCGCCTGGACTATGAACTGGACTCTCGGGGCGATCTTTGAGTCTGTCTGCAAAATGAGGGTGCCCGGTGATCGGCCAGGCGGGATGCCAGGACGAATCACTACCGTGAACTTGTAGCCCCTGCGGGGCGCGTTGGGTTCCCCGCGTAGTGGATCTGCCAGTTCGCCCTCCCAGGGAACATAGCTTACGGTTGCAGGAAGGCTGGTCAGGTCGTAATGAACAATCTTGAAAGGTTCTGCATCCTTGAAAGTGAGGAAGAAATCAAAGGTCCCTCCCTTGTCGTCCAGGATCGCTACCGGCCCACTCGGAGTGAGGAACCGGTACATCGGCCGAACGCTCGCCTCCATCTTGAAGTGGCGGACCGGCTCCGCGGGATCGTTGGTCACAAGGGTTAGCCCTTTGTCCACGTCACCGTCGAATTCCGAGGAATCGAAGTTGACGTTCATCGGCAATGTTTGCCCAGGCGCGATCGTTTGAGGACCCTGAACGGTCGTACAGCCACAATCCGGCTTCACCCACATTTGGAGTGGCGCGTTCCCATCATTGCGGAGGTCAACCTTGAACGATTTTCTTTCGCCCTGAAACATTTGTCCGAGGGAAATGCGGTCACCGACCACCAGCTTCGGTTGCGCCGCCGTCATCCGCAGCTTCTGCGCAGCCGCGGCACGCAGGGTATCGAGGACACGCAGGTTCTCCAGTGCCGCAGTCGCATCCTGCTTCATTAAAATGGCCTTCGCCCCTGCATAGTGCATCGGAAACATGGCCGTCGAAGTCACGGGCGATTGTCCAACTCCCAGGTAAGTGCCAATCGCGCGCACGACGTCGTTATGAACATTGTTCGCGCTTGTAACGGTCTTTCCATCCGCCCCTCGAACAAGACCAATGAGCGCTTGAGCCTTCGGCCGCTCCAGTTTCAGCGCCATACCCACCGTTGCGGCTCCATCGGCGGTCTTCTGTTCCGTAGAAGGCACAAACTTGAGAGCTACTAAGGCAGATGGGCTTACCGATAACTTCAAGGCTGGCGCAAACATGTTCCAGGTGGCGAAGGCCATGTCGCGGGCCTGCTGGAGGGCCGGCCTTTGATCGGCAGGCACCGCTGAATCATCCCAGGCAAGGGCGAGCTCTTGGGTGGGCATCGCCTTTAGCCGTTCCGATGCCTTGTCGAACTCGCCGGCCTCCAACATCTGTTCGATCGCCAGCACTTGAGCACTGAACTCCGGGCTAACTCCAGCCGGCAGAGATGGCCCGATCGTTTGGGCAAAAGCAATGAGTGCGGTAATCATGCGTTAAGGGAACCTACCTGCTTATAAACGCCGCAGCACAGGCCGGCGCTACTCGATAAATGCATCTTCGGCGGGCATTTGCCTCAGATACGCTTCGATAAACCCGTCGATGTCGCCATCCAACACACCGGTGACGTTTCCAGTTTCATAGCCGGTTCGATGATCCTTCACCATCGTATACGGCTGCATCACATAGCTTCGAATCTGCCGGCCCCAAGCCGCTGGCCCACCCTCACCCTTTAGCAGCGCGATTCGCTCGGCCGATTGCGTGCGCTCCAGTTCGCTCAGCCGTGCGAGAAGCACGGACATGGCCGACGCCCGATTCTTGTGTTGGCTTCGCTCGTTCTGACAGTTCACGACGATGCCGGTCGGCAAGTGGGTGATCCGCACGGCGCTTTCCGTCTTGTTCACGTGCTGCCCCCCCGCGCCGCCGGCCCGAAGCGTCTCGACTTTCAGGTCATCAGGGTTAATGGTCACCTCGTTCTCATCGATCTCCGGCAGCACCTCGACCTTAGCAAAGGAGGTATGCCGGCGCGCCGCCGCATCAAACGGTGAGATACGCACGAGGCGATGTACGCCTTGTTCAGACTTGAGATAGCCGTAAGCGTTCTCCCCAGTGAAGAGCATCTGCACCCCCCGATAACCGGTTACGTCGCCCGGGGTTTCGCTCAGGATCTCCATCTTATAGCCGCGCCGTTCCGCCCATCGGGCATAGAGGCGTTGCAGCATGGCTGCCCAGTCGCACGCCTCGGACCCGCCTGCGCCTGCATTGATCTCAACAAGAGCATTGCGACCGTCATGTTCGCCGCTGAGGAGGGTCTTCAGCTCGTAGGCATCCATTCGATGGAGGAAGTCCAGGGCCATCGCGTCCGCTTCGGCCTCTGTCTCTGCATCCGGCATTTCGCGCAGCATTTCCTGTAGCTCCTGCACATCGCTGAGCATCTTGTCGAGTTGATCGAATGGCTCCACGATGCCGCGAAGACGCGACAAGCGGCGATGGATGAGGTTGGCGTGCGCCGGATCGTTCCAGAACTCCGGCTGTGAGGACTGCTCTTCTAAGGCGTCGATATGGATGCGGGCGGAAGGTAGGTCAAAGATGCCTCCCGATAGCGTCTAACCGCTCTCGCGATTTAGACAGCGCTTCCTGCCGTTCAAAGTCCAGCACGGCGGAATCCTACCTGAAAGATGCCCCATTCAACGCAAAAGGAAGCCTTGCCCTTGGAAATTGAGGGCAGTTGGGTTATGATGGTGGAAGATGTACGTGTGACAAATTGGAGACTTCAAAGCGTCTCAGTTGTGCTCATTCATGCCAACTCGTTTGTTGCAGGCTAAAAACTCGGTGTAAAACAAAGATGAATCGCTGCTGGATAACTCTCGCTTTCGCCCTCTCATGCTCGGCCATGGCTGTCGCGGAAATGCCTCACGTGCCAGGTGAAATCCTGGTCAAGTTCAAGCCAGAAGGCTCGGCGTTGTCCCAAAACTATCACCGAAGCATTGGAGCTCGTCAGCTTGGCGGAATTCCTGAGCTCGGAGTTCAGCGCGTGAAGCTGATGGCCGGAATGTCGTTGGAGAAGGGCTTGGGCTATTACAAGTCATTGAGCACAGTGCAATACGCAGAGCCAAACGGCATCTGGAAAGCTGACTCGTCTGTCAACGACCCCCTGTACAGCAAACAATACAGCGGACCTAAGATGAAGCTCCCAAGCGCTTGGGACCTCACTTTTAGCAATGACAAGGTCGTCGTTGCGATCCTCGATACGGGGGTGGACTATAACCACCCGGATTTGGCAGGCAAGGTGATCAAGGGACACGACTGGATTAATGACGATGACGATCCGTTCGACGATAACTCTCACGGAACCCACTGCGCAGGCATTGCTGCAGCCAAGACAAACAATGGCGTTGGCATTGCCGGTATGGGTTACAACTCATCGATTCTCGCGATCAAAGTTTTGAGCGGTGGCGGCAGCGGATCGTGGGAAGCCGTGGCTAGCGGAATTCTTGAGGCGGCAAACAGTAAGGCCGACATCATTAGTCTCAGCTTGGGCGGCGCCTTTGCGTCACAGGTGGCTGAAGACGCGATCAAAGTGGCATGGTCGAAGGGTGTCCTGATTTTTGCCGCATCTGGAAACGACGGAAGCGCCTCTCCACATTATCCAGGAGCTTTCGTCAACTGTATTGCGGTCGGCGCCTCTGATCAAAACGATTTACGCGCTGGTTTTTCGAACTATGGTGCGGACTGGGTTGATGTTGCAGCTCCGGGAGTTGGAATCTTGAGCACCATCCCCAACAATCAGTATGCGGAGTTCGACGGGACCTCCATGGCGTGTCCAAATGCTGCAGGCGTTGCCTCCCTGGTTATCGCTTACAGTGAAAAAACGATGACCAACCAGGAAGTGCGAGCCATCATCGAGAATAGTTGCGACAAGATCGGCAACTGGATTTCGAAGGGCCGCGTAAATGCTTTCGTAGCCGTGCAGAACGCGGTGCGACCGATCATCGAAACGCGTCCTGCATCGTCCGTCAAGTTGTTTGCCGGGAAATCCTTTACCGGTAGCGTCGCATCTCTTGCCAAGGTCGACAAGGTCTACTACACCGCCTTCAGCACGATGGTTAGCCAGTTGGGCGGGATTGCCGGACCAGAAGTGACGTTCGATTATCCTTACACTGCGTCCAGATTCCTGGGTGGAACTGTGAATCTCCGAGGAAACGCCGTGCTGAACACGACTGTTTCGGTGTATCTGAAGCGAAATACTGGGGTATACGATTTGCTGGGTTCGGCAGCTCTGACAAGCACCGACAAGAGCATTGCAATCGCTCTCCCCACTTCGATTGCTCCATATCTGAGCTCAGGCAAACTCACGCTGGTTGCGCGATCGGTATTGCCCAGCCGGTTCGGATCCAGCACCTATCCGTTTGATCTGGACTTCGCCGCCATTACAACCAGGACGTCCACAAAGACCGGCCCCTAAATCACCGAACATCTAATACAGCTCTGGCTTGAAGGAGCCAGAGCTGTTTTTGCATGTTCCATCCAGAACTTGGCGTACCATGAAGAGCCTCTCGCGCATGCGCTCTAATCACAGGCTCGCTCCGAACCAACCAAAAGGTGGGCTTGTTACGTCTTCTTAGCGGAATCATTTATGAATATCACTTCACCTCGCCTGCACCTGAATTGCCTTTTGATGGCTTTGGCGGTGTTTTCCTCTGCCAAAGCTTCGGCTCAATCGCAAACCCTGTTTCTAAAGGTTTCGGGAGAGGGCCCAGCTCGAACCATTGCGGAGAAGATTGTGTCTGGATTTGGCACGATCCGAGGCATTGACAAAGCGACGGGAGCTTTTATCATTGCTCTAGAAAGGAATCTACGGGTACGAGTGGTGATCGAGAATCTACGGCTCCGACGCTCGGTCGCGGCTGTGTGGAGCAAAGAGTACAGGCCCACTGACCGACGCTTCAATTCGCTTTATGACATTCGTGAATTCATCGAGGAGAAGGAAGGCTCGATCACCGAGGGTGATGCACGAGAGCAGCACGAGCAGAAGGAAAAGCTCGGTCTCGACTACTTAGAAGCGTTCGAGCACTTCACTAAGATCCGCGCCTACCCGTACGACAAGATCAACTGGTCGGCCTACGACAAGGCTCGAGTTCAGGCAAACAACATGCCTGTGGCGAGGCTCGGCGCAGGCACTACCGACGCACGCATCAACGGAGTGCCTCTTGGTGGCCGTTGGGAATTCGTCGGGCCGAAGAACCTTGACGTGCCCTATAGGATTTATTACGGAGTAAGACCCACCTCCGGGCGCGTGAACGCCATCGCATATGATCCAAGCAACACTAAGACGATTTACCTTGGCGGTGCGATGGGCGGAGTCTGGCGCACGACGGACGGGGGCGTTAACTGGCTCCCGCTTACAGACAGTTGGGAGTTCCTAAATGTCAGCTCGATCGCCGTTCACCCGACGAACAACAAGATCATCTATGTGGGAACGGGTGACTGGCACGGCTGGACCGGATACGGAATGGGCGTGATGAAGACCACCGACGGTGGACTTAACTGGACGACCCTTGGCCGCAACCAATTTGGCAGCTACGCTGTCTCAAAGGTCCTGATCGACCCCGAGACGCCGAACACAATCGTCGTCACCACCGGCCGCGGGCGAGATTACAACGGCCAGGTTTTCCGTTCAACCGACGGCGGCGCGAGCTGGACTTCGGTTATCACGACCCCCGCGCCTTGGAGCGATGCAACCATCAGCGCTAAAAACAGCTTGGGCGTGCGCTACTACTATGCCGTTAGCGGCGGGGTGGGTGGCAATGTATACCGATCTGCAGATCGCGGTTCAAGTTGGACGAAATTGACGCCAGGTATCGGCACCGGCAACCTCGACAATCTGGGAATTGCGGCTTCTCCGACGAACTCCGAGAATGCGTACCTGCTTTCGCCTGCAGACGGCAAAGTCTTCAAGACCACCGACCACGGTGCCACTTGGACCGACACGACAGGCAGCTCCTTCCCCGGCGGCTACAACTGGAGCCAAGGCTGGTACGACTTCCATATCGCCTGCACTTCATCCGGCTCGAATGATGTGGTCTACGTCGGCCTGATCGATCTCGTGCGCTCCACCGATGGCGGTGCGAACTGGCAGGCGGTTGGCTTAAGCTACACCAACGGCGCTCTCACTCACAACGATCAGCAGTCGATTGCGATCAACCCGACGAATCCGGCCGAGCTGATGTTTGGCAACGATGGCGGCATCTTTAAGCTGGTTTCGAACACCACCGGCACGACCATCACTCCGCTCTCGAAGACGCTTGGGATTACTCAGTTCTATCACGGCGACTGGCACCCGACGAATCCGTCGGTGATGATCGGCGGCACTCAGGACAACGCGACTCCCACCTCTCAAGGCGACTTGCTGAACTGGCGCAACGTTGGGGGCGGCGACGGTGGATGGGTGGCAATCAACCCCCTCAAGCCGGCGACGCAATATGCAACTTCGCAGTTCATGGGTATGTATCGGACCGACAATTCCTGGGGCACTAGCGAGTACATCGGGCCGAATCCTTCTGGCGACCGAGTGGCCTTTATCCCGACAATTGCGATCGACCCTTCGAAGCCCGATAACGTCTATGCGGCCACGAACTACCTGTGGCGCTACAATGCCGCATCACGGGCTTGGTCACCGCGCATCGGAGGCACTGAGCTGTCGCGCAATGGCGTTGTGATCGCGATCAGCGTCGCGCCGAGCAACAGCCAGGTGATCTACACCGGCGCGAGCGACGGCGACCTTTACGTCAGCTCGAACTTTGGCGTGGCGTGGCGCAAGCTCGCAACCTTGCCAAGAGCCGTAACTTCGATCTCCGTGGATCCGACCAACGCGAACAGCATTCTTGTCTCGCTGTCCGGAACCGGCACGGGCCACGTTTGGCAGTGCACGAACACCAGCGCGGTTACTCCCTCGTTCGTGAGCCGCAGCGGAACGGGCGGTGTGGCAGTCCCCGACATTCCTGCCAACTGGGTTGAGCGAGATCCGTCGAAGCCCGGCAACGTTTGGTTTGTTGGCACCGACATCGGTCTCTTCTCGACGACCGACGGCGGAGCATCCTGGGCGAACGCCACTGCGCCGATAGGGCTGCCTAACGTGCAGGTTAGCGCCGTCAAGGCGAATCCGGTAACCGGCTACCTAAACGTTGCGACGTTCGGTCGCGGCATGTGGCGCATCAAGCTTGGCTCGGAGCTGACCCTTGTTCCGACCTCCTATGCAATCCACAGCGGAACGCTCGTGCAGGGAGGCGTGGCCTCTCTGGCTAAAGTGGACGGCAACACGATGAAGATCAGGAGCCTCAATGTCACGGGCATCGGGCAGGTTGCGGGCATCCAGTCAAGCTTCACCACATCGGTTACCAAGCCGAATCTGCTTGGGCTAGACGTGTTCATCCGATCCTCGGGTGAGTCGATCGCGACCGAGCAGGTGTTCATCAAGAACCAAGCTTCTGGAGAATGGGAAGTGCTGAGAAGCGACGTTTCCTCGACGTCTCTTCGGGACCTGCGCTTCACCGTTACGGGAACAGCGAGCAACTATCTGTCGGGAACCGGCAAGATCGAGCTCATCACGAGAACTATCAAGCCATCACGGCTTGGGACCACGCCCATCACCTACACGATGGATTGTGTGAACGTGATTCTTCGCACAAACGGCTAGCTCAACAAAAGGGTGGGTCGGACGCTTGGTCTGGCCCGCCCTTTTTGCTGCCATCATTAGAGTTGAAGTGAAGGGCGTTTCAGGCAAGAAGGTCGTTATCTATTCACTGCTCGGGTTCACCGTGTTCACGGCGGTCATGGGTTATGGAGCATTCGGGTTTGCGCAGTGGCTGACTCCCATCCTGCGGGAGCGTGCTAGACAATCTCAGCCTAAAGCAGCGACCGTTCCTTCACCATCAAATAGTAATTCACCAAGCTAGCGGCGAGGTCCTGCGGCTCTGACTCCAGGTTGTGGATTCCGGAGGCCCTGAGCAACGCTTTCGCCGCCATTCGATCTTCCATGAGCATCGACGCGGCCGCTCGCATGTAGAGCGCCTTGGGATTTGCGATCGGCGCAGCCAGCACCTCATCCAGACGCGGATCCTGGACCCGGACGAGGAGGGCGAGGTGCCGGCGCGACATAGGTTTAAACGCGACCAGGAGGTCCCGAGCCCGGTCTTCGTCCTCATAGTCGGTAAATCCCACCAGGAGCGATCTTCGGGTCCAGCGCGAGGCAAGGTAGGCGAACGCGGCTCCTGGGTCAGATTCGACCGGCTCGGGGACCAGGTCGTGTACCGCCTCGATGATCAGTCCGGCCTGGGAGCGGCCCTTGCGCGGCGGAATGTAACGCTTCACGGTGTCCGAAAAGACCAACAGGCCAACCGAGTCGCCTGCGACTAATGCTGCGTGCGTGAGCATCAATAGGGCATCGAGCACATGATCCAGCTTGGTGACGCCGTCGACCTCGGCAAGCATGTGACGGCCGGTATCGATGCAGAGCACCACCGCCTGGTTCCGCTCCTGCTCGAACTGGCGCACTACGAGCTTGCCGCTTCTGGCGGAAGCCTTCCAGTCCATTTTTCGATAATCGTCGCCCTGGGTGTACTCGCGCAGGGATTCGAAGTCGGTTCCAAGGCCCCGCATGCGAGAGCGCCTGATCCCGATCTCTTTGAGGCGCCCATGCTGCTTCAGCATGTCGAACTCGCGGAGCGCCAAAACATTTGGATAGACGCGAACCGGTTGCTCGCTCGAAAGGTATACGTCGCGTCTCACGAGGCCTAGTGGACAATCCAGGCGCAGAAACGTGCCGCGAAAGGATTCGCTTCCGCGCTCGGTGGGGCGGACGGTGTAGGTCAGCTTTTGTGGCCTTCCGGACTCCAGCCGTAAATCGAACTCGTTGAGCTCGGCGTCGAAAAAGGCAGGGGGCTCGTCCCTTAGCCTTCCCTGAATGACTTCGCCCGATTCGTTGTCGACTTCGAGCGTTACCTTGTTCGCTGCGCGAACCGACAGCACCGGATCGAAGGTTCGAAGAATGGTGAGGCCCTTTGTTGAGGGTGCCAGGTAGTAGCTGACAATGGCCGCGATCAGCAGCAAGCCGTCATACGCCAGCACCAAAACGGGCGATCCGATGAGCGCTGAAATGGCGGCGAGCGGAATTCCGATCGCAACAAGCAGCCAAAACCTCTTTGTCGGAACCATTGCCTTGTAAACTCACTTCCGGTGGACCACGACTTCGCAATCCTGACACCGGAGAAGACGATTGTAACTTACCGGCTCGCGGGGGTCGGTAGCCGCATCCTGGCGCATTTCATCGACCTGGGAATGATCCTTGTGATCATGATCATGGTGAGTGTCGTGGCCGGAGTGATGGGGTTCATCGACTCGAGCATCAGCCAGGGCATCTTCTTTCTGGCCACCTTTCTCGTGCCGTTCCTCTACTTTATCTTGCTGGAGGGCCTCATGAAGGGACAGACGCTTGGTAAGAAGTCTTGCCAATTGAGGGTCGCAATGGAAGACGGCACGCCGATCACCTTCATGGCGTCCGTCACGCGGAACCTCCTCAGACCTGGCGACTGGCTGCCGCTGTTCTACTTCGTGGGCATGCTTGCGATGTTCACGAATCCCAAGTCCCAGCGCATCGGCGATCTGGTCGCGAGAACGGTGGTTCTGCACGAGAAGCCGCCTGGTCCCCTATACATAATGGCCCCGCACTCGGTTGGCATCCATCAGCACGAAGAGGCGGTTGGAGAGTTGCGCGGGATGACATTGGCCGAATACGACGCCTGCCGACGACTGTGTGATCGATTCTTCGAGCTAAGTCCGGAGGCGCAGAAGAAGCTTATCGAAGAGGTCTGGATGCCTATCGCAAAGCGGCGGAAAATCCCTCATCCGCCGGGGGTGCATCCGCTCAATATGGCGGAGGCGACTGTCATGAAATATGGGCGCAAACATGGACTTATTTAGAGGTGGCAAAGTTCCCAAAAATCGTGTGGAGAGAATGGGGATTTCTGGGAAAACTCTCGTTAATGTGAAGAACCACGCCACAAACCTGTACAACACACCTGGTTTCCCACAAGGTTTTCCACTCATGTACCTTATGTGAAATTGCGCTCAATAAGTTCAAAAAAGGGGTTTACAGGTTCGAGGGAGGCAGGTGCCCACAAAGTTTTCCCCAAAAACGCTTCCGTTAAGAATAAGAACAGGATTTCATGAGAGAGCTGGAGAATAGAGAAAGGAGTGGGGAAAGCGTGGGTGCCATCTCCGTTTCATCCGTGTCTCTCGACGGGTTTCGAAACTATCGACGCCTGGACCTGGATCTCTCGTCTCGGTTCAATGTCTTGTCTGGCCGAAACGGACAAGGAAAGACCAATTTCCTCGAAGCGCTGTACCTGCTGGCGACTACGCGGTTGCTTAGAGGACAGCGGGACATCGAGGCCATTCTGGAAGGCATGGACAGAGCCGTGGTCACTGCCGAGCTCGATCCCTCGGCGACCCGAATTAGCGTGATCATCGAGAAGGGTGCTCGGAAGAAGGCACTGCTGAACAACCTGGGATTGCCCCGTGCTTCCGACCTACTTGGGCGCCTCCCATGCGTCAGCGTCAGTTCGGCTGACATGGAGATCGTTCGAGGTGAGCCATCCGAACGCCGGCTGTTTCTGGACCTCGAGCTGAGCAGCCTCTTCCCGTCCTACCTTCGGCACCTCTCGCACTACAAGCGAGCACTGGAACAGAGAAATGCCCTCCTGAAAGACTCTAGGGAGTTCCAAAGACCGGCCGCGATGTTCGAACCTTGGGAGGAGCAGCTCGCCGAGCATGGAGTTGCGATGAGAGAATCGCGCCAGGACTTCGTAACCCGCCTCGCGCCTAGAATGTCCCGCCTGCATGCCCAGATGGGCGGAGGCGAGCACGTAGGGGCCTTGTATGTGGCACGAGACGAGGCGACGGACCGCGCCACAATGCTTGAAATGCTCGCGAGCAGCCGCCAACAGGAGATTGCCAGGGGGTCGACGATCATCGGGCCGCACCGAGACGACGTCCAGATCGACATCTCGGAGAGGGACGGCCGGCTCTACGGATCGCAGGGCCAGCAGCGCACTGCTGTCATCGCCCTGAAGCTCGCGACGTTGGAAGTTTCACGACAGGAGCTTGGCATTCCGCCCCTGCTGCTCCTCGACGACATCTTCTCAGACCTGGATGAAAGCAGACGCGCACTCCTCGTGGATGTCGTGCTCGAAAATGCAGGCCAGGTGGTCCTAACCTGCACAGAAGCTTCCGCCGCCGGGCCACGAATCTTGGATCAGGCGAAGCTATTCTCGGTGAATGCCGGCGAGGTGACCGAGTCGTGAGGCGCATCCGGCAAATCCTCCCCGCGGCAATGGAAAGTCCCGAGGTGCTGAGAGTCGGCCGCGCGCTTGCCGTGCTTAAGCGATGGAACGAAGTCGTCGGCGAGCCCTTGGCCGAACGCTCCTGGCCCGATCGCTACACGAACGGAACGGTCTGGGTGGCTGTAGAGGGAGCCGCTTGGGCGAACGAGCTGCGGATGATGAAAGAGCAAATCCTGGAGCGCCTGAAGGAAATCTCCAAGGAACCCGAGCTCTTCCACAACATAAGGTTCGGCCAACGAAAGCTCCCGCCGCGTCCGGAAGTGCCCTACCAAAAACCTGCCGAGCTCGAGCTGAAGGGGACTACGCAATTGAGCATTCGCGAGATCGCTGAAAGGAGACTGGCGCGCATGAGAGGAGGAGAGAACTCTTAAGCACAACTAATCAATAAACACCCTATACTCGGCTTAAGATTGAGCCATGATTTTTCTTGCCGCGGCATTCATGTTGTGCGCCCTGCTAATGCTGTTTCTTAGCACGTGGCATGTGCACCGGCGCGACCTGAACCTATTCTTGAGTGCACTTCTAAACACAGCACCCTATCTGTCCCTCTACTACGGCGCAGGGCAACTGTTCTATGGGAGTCCAGTCTTGGCTTGCCTCAGCTTTCTCTCGACGATCCTGATATCTGGAATCATCTTTGTTCTCGTTCGTAAGATGCCCCTGCCCTCCTACATGATCAAACCGCCCCCTCGGATAGAGCCAGATTAGGATGCGCAGATATCGAGCAACAAAAACTTAGACTCGGCGCGTCAAGTTGCACGTATCCTCTATCTGATGGCTCACGCCACTCAATTACCGGAAGCAGGCGAACCAACTCGTGCAGGGTTGGCGTGGCTGGCATTCCGAATCGCGGCGCT
>JBGGMI010000136.1:0-6716 GCA_041288075.1 Fimbriimonas sp. | reverse complement strand
CTCAAACGCTAGGCCATTACACCTGTTACAGGAACGATTCCTTGCGCTAAATAGGTCTAAAGGTGATAGGAGCCGGTTGCATCTCTAACGGGGTACGCTAAGCTATCCGAATACAAGGAGGGAGCTGGCAATGCAGCTGGTTCAGGAAGAACAAAGATGTTTCGAAGATTGTATTGGGTGACGGAGCACGTCTACCCCACTGGCAGTTCAAAAGTGATTGGCGTTTATACGTCGATCCCCGATCTCATTAGGCACGGGCTACAATCGCCTCCTGCCGAAGGGCGTTTGAGATTAACGCTCACCAAACTCGATTCCAGCCAAGAGCCGATGGGCTGTTGGTGCGAGCCGCGATTCGACGGATTACCCGAATGTTTGGAAGAGTTTGTTTGCACGGACGAGTTCAGCCGTGACCACTGCAACGCCTTAGTACAGGCACTGCAGCGGATCAGCCACGTTGCCGCGGCTTGATCATTAAGCTTTAATTTCAGCCGGCGCTCGGTGCGTTGGCCGGCTGATTGCTTGCCGCCTTTGCTCGCTCGATCGCCTTCTCCCACGGGCCTTTCAGATAGGGCACGGTCACGTTGATTTTGCCCTCGGTTAGCATCTGATTGAGGCGCCTACCCAGGTCGTTTGCACGCTGACCTTGCTGCATAGCCAGTTGTCTGCGGACGAACTCCTTCTTCGTTTCGTCCATTGGAATCGGCCGCTCAGCCTGCTTCTTCTGTACAAAGAATTTGACCCAGCTCTTGCCTTCATGCTGCCAGTCGGTCGTCTTTAGCTCGGGCGTTGCGCGAACCAGATCTTGTAGTTTCTTGGGCATCGCGTTGACATTGCTCACCTGGAACATGCCACCTGTTTCACGCGCTTGCGGGGCTTCGCTGTATCGCGTCGCGACGACTTGGAAGTTTTGCCCCGTCGAGAGTTCCTTGTCGACTTGCGCCTTCTTTTCTGGGCTTGTTACGACCACGTACAGCAGTTGTGCCTGCGCCGGCTCCATGAATTCTTTCGGGTTTTCCTTGATGTAGAGGTCCACATCTGCAGCGGTAACGTTTACACCTTTCGTGAGCAGCCGCTCCCGTGCGAGATCGAATTTCAAGTCGTCCTTGATCATGTCGATCGTAAGGCCTCTGTCTGTTAAGTAGCTGACAAAGTCGGGGCGTCGCTTGGTCTGAAAGGCGAGCTCTTTCTCGATATCCGCCTTTTGCGGCATGACGCCTTCCTTTTCCGCCATCTGCAACAGTAGCTTGCGATTGATGAGGTCTTGCATCGCCTGCAGTCCCAGCGAGCCGACGACGGGGGCATCCATGACGGGAGTATCGACGGGAGTTCGAGGGGTCTGAACCTGAACGACCTGCTTTCGCTCGAGGTGATCCAAATAGGCTTTCTTCGTGATCGGTTCGCCGTTCACCGTTGCGACCGTTTCCTCACCCTTGCTGCCACAACCGACGATGATGAGCAGGGCGCACGCGCTGGCCCACCCAAACAAGATGTTCTGAGTTTTCATTCTCCCTATTCGCACCCGAGCCGCACGGACGCGCCTCATAGATTACAACTTCTTGAAGTTGGCGAATGTTTCAGGCTTTGACGTTCGTCTGCTCGCGCATGAACGTGCGAAGGCGGGTCATGGCCTGAGTGTGGAGCTGGTACACGCGCGATTCGCTGACGTTCATGACCTTTCCGATCTCTTTGAACGTGAGCCCCTCGTGGTAGTAGAGCGAGATAACGAGGCGCTCTCTTTCCGGCAATCGGTCGATGCCGTCGCAGAGGAGGCGTCGGATCTCTTTGCCCTCGATCTCTCCGCCCGTGTTGGCGTTCTCGTCGACCAGGAGCTCCACGAAGTGGATGCTGTCGTCTCCGTCGCTGCCGCCCAGGATGTCATCCAGGCTGTAGATGTTGGTCCGGCTCATGCGGACCATTAATTCGTTGACTTCCTTGGCCGAGATGCCAAGGGTTTCGGCCAATTCATGCTCGCTGGCGGGGCGCCCGAGCTGCATTTCGAGGGCCATGGCGGCTCTGTCGAGGGCCTTGAGCTTCTCGCGGATAGAGCGGGGGACCCAGTCTTCTTCGCGAAGCATTTCGAGAATCGCGCCTCGAATGAGCGCGATCGCGTAGGTTTCAAATTTGACGTCCCGCGTGGGATCGAATTGGTCGACACTCTTGATGAGGCCGATAACGCCCGAGCTGATCAGGTCTTCTCGCTCGATGCCTCCAGGGAGGCTCGTAACCAATCGGCCGGCGGTGATCTTCACCAGGTACGCGTAGTGGTTGATGATGTCCACGCGTGACTGTGGATCGCGATAGACCTTGAAGTCTGTCCACGACCTATGAAGCTGATCCGGTGTCAACGCCATTCTTTCTCGTCCAGTCCCTACGATCAAATTTTCTCCCTTTGATTTTCAGACTGTCAGCGTGCGCTTCAGGTCTGAAATTGCTGTATCTAGTGCTACAGAACGTCTAATGAACAATCTACAGCCAAAACTACTGTTCCATGCCGAGAACTCTCTCTCAAACACCGGTAATTGTGCTGTTTATGCTCAGAAAGACCACACAAATCACACTGCGTCGATCGGAATCCTTAACCGATCATAAGCCAACTCGACCCCATCTGGCAACTCCGCATTGGTTTTATCATGGTCGTAATCGTGGCCCAGGTGCGTTAAATAGGTCTTTCGGGGTGCCAGATGCTCCACCACTTCTAGGGCTTTTGCGTAGTGGAAGTGGTTCACATGAGGCTTATAGCGTACCGCGTCCAGAACCAGAACGTCCAAGTTCTGAAGGTGCTGTTCCGCCTCCTCTGGAATCTCGCTAACGTCGGTGATGTACGCGAAATTGCCGACACGAAAAGCCACGACAGGAATCTTCCCGTGGTTCACAAGGAATGTCTGAATTCGCATTCCGCCAATCTCTAATATCTCGGGCACTTCACGGAGGTCGAAGCGCGGGACTTCGACTCCGGGTGGGAAGTCTTGGAACGCATAAGAGTAGATGCGCTTGATGTCCTCCTGATATCGCGCCAACGTGTAGATCGGCATATGCCGCCGGGTGCGGATACAGATGGAGCGTAAGTCGTCCATTCCCATGACATGGTCGGCGTGGGAGTGGGTGATAAGGACGGCTTCAATCTCGGTGATGCCCTCTCTTGTGACCTGCAAGCGCATCTCCGGGGTGCAATCGACCAAGAGGTTGCCGGTGGGGCCGCAGAGCATCACGGAGGATCGTGTGCGGTGGTTCTTGGGGTTCGCCAGATATTCCGGTGGATAGCTGACGCCGAGCATCGGAACGCCGTTGCTGGTGCCGGAGCCGAGAATGATCGCTTCGGCCAAGGCTATAGCTCTTCGGAGCGCTTGAGAATGGCGTGCGCGACGAGCGTGCTCGGGATCTCGACGTATTGGGCGAGCCGTTCGAGACAGCGGGCGAAGTTTCTTTCTCCCAGATCGTCGGTCGTGTCCTGATCTCGGCGCGCTTGGGCGATGAGCTCGATCGCTTCCTCGAAGAATCTGGCGCGGTTTTGGGGCAGCGACTTGTTTGTGACGGCGGCGAATCGGCGACTGAGCTGCTCGTACACTCCTTCCCAGCTCGTCTTTGCGCCAAGCTCGGCTCGCATCTTCGCCAACTCGGCTTCTTCGAGCCGTCGCCGCTCGCCGTCTCTTCTCTTAACGAGGTCGTAATCGGCCTGAGTGGTTCCGTCGATGATCCGAACAGCTACCGGCGAGCCGGCTACTTCGGTGAGCATCAGCTCCATGATTCGTTTCGTGCTTGGAATGCGCAAGTGCCCGCTGAGCTCGGAATCCTCGTGCGGAACGCCCAAGACGAGCGCGCCATCTTCGAAGGCTATTGGCCGAGCCGCATTGATGGCTGCCCAGACGCCTCGCCCGGTGACGCTATTTTGTATCTTCGGGAGCGCCTCTTTCCAGGTCGCGTTGATGTCCGTCATGGATGGAAGGATTATAGACTTGTGGGAAGGAGTCTAGGAGTCGGGGAGTCTAGGAGTCCTACTTTGACTTCTCCATTTCTGCTGCGGGCGAAACGTAGACGTAGTCGGCAATGCCGTTTGCTGCTCTTACCGGTGCGCTTGAGCTGAGCATGACTACGGTGATGCCTTCGCCAAGTCCTCGTCTCTGCAGGCGATAGTTGATTCCCTGGCGATACATGACGTGGCCGGAGCCGGCAATCACCACGTACACCGTTTTCGAGTCGGGCTTGTTGGCTTGCATGTGCCGGGCTATGGTGTCGGCCATTCCCTCGTCCCACAGCACCTGTGCGGAATACATGTTGTCGAAGGCGGTTGGGCTCATGTTGGGGTGGCCGCCGATGAGGGCTTCGAAGACGGTTCGGTGCTGTTGGTTGGTGAGCGGCATGTCGGACGGAAGCTGTGCTTTTGCTTCATCAGGAAGCGAGGCAAAGCCGCCTCTGCCGGCGGTGCGAACCCAGTCTCTCGGCACGTTAAGGCCGAGAATGGGGATGTGATGCTTCTGGGCCACATCGAAGATGGGTCGGTAGTACGAGAAGTCGTAGCCCCACTGGGTCTTCCACTCGGCTTTTTCGAGGAGGTCCTGCTCGGTCAGATTGCCTTGCAGCCATTGGTCGAGAACCGGCTGCTTGGGTCGCTGGAGCATTTCGAGGCCGACGATCACCTTTCTGCCATTGCGGGCAAGCGCGTCGATGATGGCCGCCTGCATCTGCTGGTGCGGGGTCGTCGCGTGACTCTCGCCGAGGAATACGAACCGCTGGCCCCTTGCGGCTCGCGCCACGTCGTCAGGTGTGGATGGCGCGTAGGTGGCGAGATCGGTCATTCGGCCCGGCGAGGCGAGCCAGGTTCCGGGACGGCCAATCGGGAGTTCGTAGGGCGAGGCGGGGGCCTGCGCGAGAGCACAGAGGAGAGCGAGGCTGGGAACCATGGACCCAGGTTACACCCAACCGTAGTGCCTTCACGGATGAAGGCACTACGGGGCTTGCTTTAGCATGTTCATGTAGTCGGCAGTCGACTTTCTCGTTTGCGCCACAAACTCCGAATAAAACATGTCCGTAATCGAGAGCAGACCTTCTTGCATGTTGTCGTGGTCGAGCTTGGCGGTGCTGGGGAAATCTTCCCAGCGGTACCAGTGCGCACCGACGAGGTTCTTCCAGCCCTTGGCATCGGCGAAGAACCGCCGATAGGCGTCGATTCTGGAGTTCTCAGAAACCGTCGGGTACAGCGGCATGCCCACCCTTCCACGGTCGTTTGCGCCGAAGCAGAACTCGGAAATCAGGACCGGGAAGTCCAGGTTCTTGAGATCAGGATTCGTCCGCGAGGGGAAGCCGGTGTAGATGTTGAAGCTGAGGATGTCTGCGTACGTCTTGGCGGCGGCGAGAACTTCGGGGGTGTATTCGAGCCGCGTGAAGCGGCAGCCGAGGTAGAGACCCTTGTAGCCCGTTTCAGTCACGAGCCGCTCGATAGTTTGGAAATATAGATTCGCGAATTTCCGCACGAACGATTTCAAGTCCTGCTGCATCTCAGCGGTGCCTGGCGATGGGAGAGAGATGCTTCCCGCTCCGAGAGCGGTCCAACTGGCGAAGTTGGTTTGCCAAGCAGCGTTGAACGCTTCGATGGTGCCGTACTTGAGCTTCATCAACGCCACGAGCTTCTTGTTCGAGGCGCTGCCAGGGGCGTTGAGGGCCGCTTTGGCAAGGGCGTAGCGCTTGTTGCTGTCCGTGCTCGTTCCGACGCCCCAGGGAAGCTCGTTGTCGACGAACACTCCGATGCTCTGTGAGTGGTTGACGGAGACCTCGCTCAGTCGGCGCGTGATGTCGGCCTTGGCGGCAACGGCAAAGGCAGGGTCGAAAACGTCGGACATGTACCGGCCGCCTGAGACGTACAGCTTCGGGTGTGGTGACCAGAGGTTGAACCCGAAGGTCGAGGGCATGTTCTGCTGCGACATCAGTGCATCCCAGGAGCTGACGCCAACCGTATTGAAGCCCCAGGAGCGCATGCGCTTCGGGAAGATGTCGTATGCCTGCGTGCGCCACGTCGAGCCGTACTTGCGCTCGAGGTTGATCGCGTAGGGCATGAAGCCTAGCTTCCCTTCGCGCGTCGTGAAGTGGGTTGGGAACTGGGTCTTCAGGTTTGCCAGGTCGGTAAACATCGCCTCGCGGCCCGTCGTCGGGGTCCAGGCGTGGGCGCCGACCTCGTTCACGCCGATCGAGAAGAAGCGGTTGCCGCTCGGAGCGATGAGGTACCAGTTCTCCCCATCCTTCTGCACTCGGAAGCGGTCGGAGGGGCCGTAGTTCTTGCCGCCGGTAACCGCGCCATATTCGTCAGCCGAATAGGGGTAGACGCCGTCCGGCTCCTGGCCGACCTTCGCCTGCATCTCAGAGACCGATGAGATCTTGCCGGTCCAGTCGACCAGTCGCTGCTGTCCGAAGGTGTCTACGAAGCCCGTCATCGGGACGTTGTGGTTCGTGATCGCGATGTATTCGTACGTCACGTCGGCTGCTGCGGTGTCTTTGCTGTAGAGGTAGAGGCCGCGCACGTCGCTTGGAAAGATGGTGCCCAGCGAGCGCGTTTGGTTGGCGGTCGTGTCGGTGGGAGTCGGGAGCGCTCTCAGACCATATTGTTCGCTCTCATAGAGCGGCATCGTCACGTCGGCTACCTCGTTAGGCCCAAGGACCACCATAGAGGTTAACCAGCCCTGGCCATTGTTCGAGCTTACGTTCATCTCGATTTGTGCCGGACGAGC
>JBGGMI010000135.1:0-8043 GCA_041288075.1 Fimbriimonas sp. | reverse complement strand
CTGGAAGAGTTCTACGAGATCACGCCGGTCAACAAGACCTTCCCCGACGACATGGCGAACATCATGGACGCCCTGAAGGCGAACGACCAGATTCAGTGGGTCGGCGGAGATCGCTTCCGCAAGAAGGGAGATTTCCCCGATTACATCACGGAAGTGCCGGAGCCGTTCCACTTCGTGGAAACCGACCTCAAGAACGAGGAAGGCGATCCGATCGACATCGAGCTCACCGACGAGGGCCTCAGCTCCTCGCTCCGAAAGCTCATCCAGCACCCGCTGGCACAGGACGTCCTCGATGAGGAAATCCCGCCGACACCCAAGCAGATGCCGGAAAGCATCCGCATGGTGCTCAAGTCCATCCACCGAGAGCTCGGCACGTTCCCCATGTGCCAATTGCCCACCGGCTGGCTCGACCTCGAGCCGTCGACGCAAGAGCTCATTCTCATCGACCCACAGGGCAGGGAAGCGCAGATCTGGGTCAGCCACGAGGCCAGACTCATGTTCGGCTTCCTCGATTGGTGGTACGAGCAGCCCGTCGAGAGCGGCGCGGTCTTCACCGTCACCAAGACCCCGAAGCCCAACGTCCTCGAATTCGAATGGCTCGACCAGCCGGACCCCGTGGTCTATATCTCCGCACCTCGCATGGAGGAACTCCGACGCATCGGTACCGAAGGCGAAGGCAAGAGCACCTTGGACATCCTTATCGAGACCATGGCGCACTGGCCAAAGGGCGCGGATTACCTCACGATCCACGCCGAGCTAAACGTCGCAAGACGAACCACCCGAAGAATGGTCGCCTCGCTCCTAAGCAGCTACCAGTGCTTCTACCAACGCTCCGGCTCCCCGGTCTGGCACTTCGACGCCAAGAAGATCGACCTGGGCTTCGACAAGACGAAGCGAAAATTCGTCCGCAAGTAGTGCCTTCATCCCTGAAGGCATCTCCTCCGGAGGCATAAAGTGGGCCGCTGATGACCAGCGGCCCATTATCCAAATGTAGCCAAAAAATCGGCCAGGGCCTCAGTTTCCAGCATCTTTCCAAGCCTCACGATACTTCGTGTGCACGTAACGAGCTACCTCGAAGATGCTCGGCGACACTTCAGCCGGCGTCTGCTCCTCGGTGAAGGCCATCAGGTATCCCGCGCGCCGAGCAAACTGAGCGACCCTCAGGTCGAACTTGCCGTTGGGATAGGCGATAAACGGCACCGGGTGCCCCAACCGCTGTTCGAGGGCCTCTTTAGAACCAGCGATCTCCAGCGCAAGTTGCCTATCCGAGAGCCTACGCAGATCGGCTGGATGGCTCCTGGTTTGTGAAGCGATTGTGACAAGCCCTTCACGATCAAGTTCTAGAAGCTGTTTCCAAGACATCTTCGGTCTGCCGACCTTGGCACCGACGAAATCCGTGTGGACGAACATCGTCGCAGGAACATTGCGTCCACGTAGAATCGGCAGCGCCAGATAGTAGAACCCCAGATAGTTGTCCGCGAACGTGATCATAACGGGCTTCGGCGGCAACTTGGAGCCGGCCGTGAGGTGCCGATAGAGCTGTTGCATCGAGATAAAGTGCGCTCCCTGAGAGCTGAGCCAGTCCAATTGATTCTGCAGCTCAAGCGGAGTGCAGTCGAACCAAAGTGCGGATTTGTCCCTCACACGAACCATGTCGTGGTAAGTGAGGATCACAGTTCTCTCCGACAGCACTCTCACCATGGGCGGTGCAAGGGTCAGCCCGAGTAACAGTACAAGAACCATTCAGCGCCGCCCACACTCGGGACAGGCCGGCAGGTGGCTCCCGTAGACATTCCCGCAGCACAGGCAATGCACGCTGCTGTACTCCACCGGCTCGTCGATCTCGATCTCGCTAGCGATCTGCTTATCGTGCACTTCCTGCAGCACGCCAAGGTCGTACCTGTCCTTCCGGTCGTGAAGCCAAACCCCAAGAGCGATCATAAAAAAGTAGAAGCAAAAGAACACGCCTATCATCGAAAAGGTGCCGCCGGATGCGCTTCCAAAGATCAGCAGCGCCAACCCGATGGCGACAAAGGGTAGCCATCGATGCTTCACTCCTCCCGCTCCTTCAGCATCTCGCGCCAAGCCTCCAATCGTTCGGCAATCTTCTTCTCCTGTCCCCGATCAGTGGGGACGTAGTATCGTCGCCCCGCCAGAGACTCAGGCAGATTCTGCTGGGCCACAATGCCCGCCTCAAAATCGTGCGCGTATTTGTAGCCCTTTCCGTAATCGAGTTCCTCCATTAGCTTCGTGGGAGCGTTCCGCAAATGAAGTGGCACCGGATCGTTTCGCGTGTCTTGCACATCCTTCACCGCCATCCCATAAGCCCTATAGATGGCATTGCTCTTTGGAGCTGCCGCCAAATACGCGACGGCCTCCGCTAGAGCCAGCGCACCTTCGGGCATACCGATAAAGTGCACCGCCTGCTGTGCAGCCATCGTCAAGGTAAGCGCATGTGGATCAGCGAGTCCGATGTCCTCGCTCGCCATACGGACGATTCGCCGGGCCAGATAAAGCGGATCTTCGCCGCTCTCCAACATCCGTGCGAGCCAGTAGAGCGAAGCATCCACATCCGACCCTCGCACGCTCTTGTGCAAGGCGGAGATGATGTCGAAATGCTGTTCGCCCCCTTTGTCGTATTGACCAACCCGTCTCTGAATGGCAGATTCTACGACCGGTAAGGAAATCCGAATCACTCCTTCTCCTTCAGAGGGGGAGAGCGTTTGCAAATCTGCCTCTGCAACCGCCACGCACAATTCCAGCATATTCAGAACGGCACGGGCATCCCCGTTTGAAAGGTTGACCAGCGCCTCCCGAGCCTCCGAATCGATCTCAATAGGCTGCGATCCCAAGCCTTCCGCAGAATCCCCAAGCGCCCGCGAAAACACCTCTCCAATCTCGTCATCCGAGAGCGGCTTGAGAACGTAGACCCGCGCGCGAGATAGTAGGGCCGAATTCACTTCAAAGGAAGGATTCTCTGTGGTCGCCCCAATTAGCGTGATCGTTCCGTCCTCCACGTAAGGCAGGATCGCATCCTGCTGAGCCTTGTTGAACCGGTGAATCTCATCGATGAAGAGCACGGTGCCTGCATTGGCATCGCTGAAAAGCCCCGACCCCTTGGTGCGCTTCTGAGCCTGCTCCACCACCCGTCGCAGATCGGCAACCCCCGCCGAGACAGCGCTCACCCGTTCAAAGTGTTTCTTGCCGGCGCGCGCCACGATCTCCGCGAGGGTTGTCTTCCCAACCCCTGGTGGGCCCCAGAGAATGATGGAGCCAAGCCGCCCACTCTCCGCGGCCAGCCGAAACGCCGCACGGTCGCCAACGAGGTGCCGCTGCCCGACAAATTCATCGAAGCCGCGTGGCCGCATCCGTGCTGCAAGGGGTGCACCGTCCATTGGTCTTATGATGCTCATTCATAGCCGGGCCGACTAGCCAAGGAAAAACCATACGCATTTTCGAGTTCAACTACGCTCATGGCGTCCAAGTGCTCGAATCGGTGCACCAGCGCCAACACATCCTGCCCATCCGGCAATCCGATCGTGCCCAGCAGCGCAAACTTGTGCCGAAGAATCAGCTTTAGGTCCGCATCCATGTTTCGCGCATGACCCGCCGGATACATCACCAACCCGCTGTCAAAGGACTGCCCGTCGACATCCGTTATCACGACCGAAGTCGGAATGCCATCTGGATACTTCGCGTCATATTCGGGTCCACCGTGCTCGAAATCCATTTTAGCCATCAAGTCGCGAGTTGCCGGATCGAGGATTGCTTCCGCAGAGTAGTCTTCGGGCGTCAGCATCAAACGGCGCCAAAGATCGTCGGTCGAAAGCCCCTGCCCACCTAGCTCGATAGCCTTCTTCAGTAGCCGAGCGACGATAAACACCATGGAATGATCCGCAGACTGGCGAGTTCGAGGGTCTCGCTTTGCCGGATCGCCAATGATTCCGAAAGCCGGTTCATAGGCTCGAATCACAATACGAGCGATTCGCCCCGGTGCGAGCAGGGAAGGGTGGGTTGCTACCAGGTTGATAACCGCCTGCAAAGCACCGGCCGATTGATGCTCATAGAGTCCAAGCTTAAAATGCATCCCCATCACGGCGAAGTCGTCCCCCGAGTGAGAAAGCACCAGGTCGAACGGCGACTCTCCGGGCGTCTTCACAAACTGCCGAAACATGCTTTCGGGATTACGAAAAATGTCGCGTGGCCCTAAGAACCCGGCCATCGATCGCTTCATGCAAAGGATGGCCGCCTCGGTACTCACCGCCGCACTCGCTCCCTTACTGTCGCTAAGCTGCTTTCCCGCCCGAATCGCGCGCCAGGGGATATAGTGCGCCACAAACATGCCAATCGCGGATTCGATCTGCTCCGCCGATGCGCCCATTAGCGCCCCATAAGCTGTTGCTGAACCAATCGCCCCGTGGACCACATGGTCGATCTTGTATGTCTTGAGACTGAAGACCTCCGCTAACCGCCCCCTGATTTCGTCGATCAGCACCATACCGAGCAACGCGCGCGAGCCGTCGAGCGCCGCCGCCTGGCACGCCGCGATGGCAACTGGATAAAAGTCGTTGTGTCCAAACTCGCCTGCGGTGTGTCCTAGTGCAGGGTTGTAGCCGAAGTTTGTGCCGTTGCTGTCCCACTCGCGAACCGCCGCCGAGTTCGCGACGATCGCTTTCTCCGTCTTTACACGATGCTGCTGCCCGAACACATGTGCTCCGCGTGAGTCTGGATAGTCCAATGCCTCGTTGCGCAGTATCGTGGGCGCATTGGTATGCAGGGCTAACGCCGACAGCCCGCAGAGCACCGAGTCGGTGTGGAATAGCTTCGTTCGCTCCAGAACGGCATTGGACGGCCCCGAGCCTAACGTGCCGGCCAGGAAATCAATCGCAAATTGCGCTATGCCAAGGGCCTGGTTGGAATCGCGCGTCAAGGTTACGGAGGTCGACATGAGCAATCAATTATGCTCAGCCAAGGGTGAAGAAGATGGTGGTGCCAAGGCCCTCCTGAGACTCCAACCAAATCCTGCCGCCGTGGCGCTCCACGATTCTTCGTACGTTCGCGAGTCCAATACCGGTGCCGGGAATCTCCGACTGGGCATGTAGGCGCTGGAAGGGCTGGAATAGTGTATGGGCGTATTGCATGTCAATCCCAATTCCCTCATCCGCTACGAAGTACACCGTCTTGCCCTCATGCTCCTTCACCCCGAAGCACACCGCCGGCGCTGAGCCCGGCTTCGAATACTTGCAGGCATTGTCGAAGAGATTGGTGAACACCATCGCCATCAACATCTGGTCTGCCTGTGCGGTGATGCCTGGAGTCACTACTATCTTTGCTCCAGGGTATTCCTCTCGAACGTCCGCTGCCGCTGTCTCCGCTACGCTTGACAGGTCGACCTGCTCGAGCCGAACTCCCTCGCTGCTGAGGCGCGCGTATTTGAGCAGATCGTCCACGAGCATGCTCATCCTCAATGCTGCCCCTGCCAAACGTTCAAGCTGCGCTCTACCTGCGGGACTCACCCGCTCTCCCTCATCCTCGAGAACAAAGCGCGCGTTGGCCACGATCGTCCGTAGAGGCGAGCGCATGTCGTGCGAAATCGCATACGAGAACCCCTCGAGCTCCGCATTCTTGGCTTCTAGCTCGGCAGTGCGCTCCTTAACGCGTTGCTCCAAATTCGCGTTGAGGCTCTGAATTTTCTCCTCCCATGCCTTTCGTTCCGTGATGTCCCGGAGGAAGGCAATCCAGATGCTCCCCTCGCGGCCCCTGTGCGCAGCGATGTACATTTCCACGGCAACGTAACGGCCTTCGCGATCCCGGGCTAACGCCTCGACACGCTCTCCGAGGCCACCCCTCTCGATTCCAAGCAGCTCAGCAAAGCTTCGTCCGGTTGCTTCCTGGGCGGACCAACTGAATAATGACTCGGCATTCTGATTCCAGAGGAGGATGCCTCCGTCCTCATCCGTCGCAACAATTGCGTCACGCGAAGACTCCACGATGAGTCCAGTCAGCTCTTCGCTCTCACGTAGAGACAGCTCCGTCTGTTCACGCTTGCCCGCCTCCAACTCAGCCGACTGACGTGCGAGGAAGGCCTTGACAGCCTCGCCCCGTATGCGGGCCCGTACGACACCGATGATGATGGAGAAGCTGCCGAGCAGTAGAGCTGTCCAAAAGATCCGAAGCTCGTTCTGCGAAGTGTGTTCAAAGGCCGAGCCCGGCATCAACGGACCCAATCCCATGTAGCCGCACATCATCGCGGCACTGATGAGCCCCGGCACTGCGCCAAAGAAGTAGGCGACCATCAGGTTCGCTACAAAGTAGATCAGTCCAGGGTCTTTCACCGGACCCGGAAAGAACGGCTCGCACGCAGCAATTGTAGCCAGCGTGAAAAGAACCCCTGCTAGAATCCGAGTTCTGGCAGGGGCTGTCTGTAACTCTTTCGGAAGATCGCTAGGGCTCGGCACCTATTCCTGCAATTGTGGCAGGAACGCCACTAAACCTCAGCCCCGAAGCAGATGCTTGAACTTCTCTCGAAACTTGTGAACCTTCGGCTCGATGACGACTCGGCAGTACGACACGTTCATCGACATCCGCTTCGATAGAGGTGCGGACGCATACTTCGCGTAGTAGTCCTGGTGATACTCCTCAGCCGTAGAGTAATTCCGAAGCGGCTCTAGAGTCGTGACGATCCTTGCCGGCCATATCTTGGCGTTCTCTATTTCGGCGATCACCTTCTCGGCGAGTTCCTTCTCTACGGAGTCCTTGTAAAACACGACGGAGCGGTATTGCGGCCCGGCGTCCGGTCCTTGCCGGTCTTTCGTTGTCGGATCGTGCATGGTGAAGAAGAGAGTCAAAAGGTCGTGCGCTGAGATCTGCTTCGGGTCGAAGGTGATCTTAACCGCCTCCGCGTGCCCCGTGGTGCCCGTGCACACCTGCTCATAGGTCGGCTTAGGTATCGTTCCGCCGGCATAGCCGACCTCTACATCGGTCACGCCCTTGACCATATGGAAAAGGGGTTCGATGCACCAGAAGCAGCCGCCACCTACGACAAGCGTCTCACCTTTCGCTGGCAGGCCTGTCGACGAGGGTGTCTGTGGGAGCTCGTCGCTTGCTCCGAACGTTCCACATGCCGCCGCAATTCCGCCCAGCAGCCCAAGACCAATCAAGACGCTCATTCGCATGGAAGATACAAGTCATTTTAGACCATTGAAGTTCCGGGTGCGGGCGGGGCGGGGCAGATATACATGATGTGCGTTCATTTATAGAGGGTTATGCAGGGGCTGCGGAGCCTTGCTGTCAAGCGCGGCGAGCCGGTACAATCTGTGTTCGAAACGCTCCGGTCGTCTAGCGGTTCAGGACATCGCCCTCTCACGGCGAAGATCGCGGGTTCAAATCCCGTCCGGAGTACCATCCCTTTAACTTTCGACTCGTGAAGCGACGCGGCGCGAATCGGAAACTCCCAGGATAAGAGGGCAAATGGCCGTAACCGAACTGATCGAAGGATACATCGCCAGCCACCCAGAGCCCAAGCGAAGCGAGATGCAAATGTTGCATCAGCTGACGCTGGAGACATCGCCGGCAAGCAAATTGTGGTTCAACGATGGAAAGAACAGCGAAGGAAAAACCGTTGCCAATCCGAACATCGGATACGGCTCTTACACCATAAAATATGCCGACGGGACCACAAGAGAGTTCTATCGAATTGGCCTGAGTGCAAACAAGACGGGCATTTCTGTATACATCCTTGGGCTAGATGATAAAAGCTACTTGGCGAACACGTATGGAAATGCGATAGGCAAGGCGAGTGTCAGTGGCTACTGTATCAAGTTCAAGAGCGTCAGAGACATAAACGTCGATGTCCTTCAGGCGGCCATGCGATACGGCCTCCAAGCTCCTCAGCAGTAAACTCAGAGCAATGAGCAACGCAGGATTCCTTGGACTCCAGAACAGCATGGGCATCCTGCTCATCACGTTCGCCGCCTTCCTGCTCATCACCATGATCATCGCGGGCGGACTGTTTATTCGCGCGAAAGAGGCCTCCGACAAGCT
>JBGGMI010000134.1:0-2749 GCA_041288075.1 Fimbriimonas sp. | reverse complement strand
TCACGGATGAAGGCACTACGTTTAAGCGATTATCTTGTGGGCTACTTCGCCGAAGACGTCGGTCAGGCGGAAATTTCGGCCCATGTGCTTGTGCGTTAGGCGGGTGTGGTCGATGCCCATTAGGTGGAGGATCGTGGCGTGCAGGTCGTGGACGCTCATGGGGTCTTCGGCGATTCGGTAGCCGAGCTCGTCGGTTTGGCCGTAGGACATGCCGCCCTTGATTCCGCCGCCGGCCATCCACATCGTGAAGGCTTTTCCGTGGTGGTCGCGGCCCGGGTAGGGGGAGCCGTTGCGGCCTTCGATCATTGGGGTTCTTCCGAACTCTCCGCCCCAGACGACTAGGGTTTCATCTAAGAGGCCCCGTTGCTTGAGATCTTTTATGAGGGCGGCGGCTGGTTTGTCGATGTCTCGGCAGCGATCGACCAAAGCGTGCTTGATGTCGTTGCCTTCGCTGTCGCCATGCTGGTCCCAGCCTCGGTGGTAGAGCTGGACGAATCTGACGCCTCTTTCGACTAAGCGTCTGGCCAGCAAACAGTTGTTGCTGAACGCTTTCTTACCCGGCTCGACGCCGTACATCTCTTTCGTAGCTTGGGTTTCGCCTTCGAGGTCCATGAGCTCGGGGACGCTGGTTTGCATTCGGTAGGCGAGCTCGTATTGTTGGATTCTCGTCTCGATCTCTGGGTCGAGCGTCTCCTTCAGGTTCATCTGGTTGAGATCTCTTATCGCGTCAAGCGTGTCGCGACGGACTTCTCTCGTGACGCCGTCAGGGTCTCGCACGAAGAGGACGGGCTCGCCTTGGGAGCGGAATTCTACGCCTTGGTAGATGGTTGGCAAGAATCCGCTGCCCCAGCAGGCTTTGCCGCCGTCGGGGTTGTTTTGGCCGGACATTAGGACTACGAACCCAGGGAGGTCTTTGTTTTCTGTTCCGAGGCCGTAGGTGAGCCAGGAGCCGAGGCTTGGGCGGCCCGGAATTTGGAAGCCGGAGTTCATGAAGATCTGCGCCGGAGCGTGGTTGAAGTGCTCGGTGTGCATCGAGCGGATGACGGTTACGTCATCGGCGATCTCGCGGAAGTGAGGCAGGATTTCGGAGACCCATTGGCCCGATTTGCCGACCTGCTCGAACTTGTGCGGCGACCCTAGGAGCTTGGGCTTGCCTCTGATGAAGGCGAATCTTTCTCCCTCTAGCAGCTCATCGGGGCAGGGCTGGTTGTTGTATTTGATCAGCGTCGGCTTCGGATCGAACATGTCGAGCGTCGAGGGGGCGCCGGCCATGAAGAGGAAGATGACGTTCTTCGCTTTCGGCGCGAAGTGGAGTCCACCGTGTCCTTGCTGAGGCATTTGTGCCTGCGCGAAGGAGTCCATGAGCAGACTGGATAGGGCAACGCCGCCGATGCCGTAGCCGATCTGCTTGAACAGCATTCGGCGGGTGATCGTTTTCAGTAGTTCGTCTTGTACGGGATCGTTCATGGCGTTATCCTTTCGTGACCGTTTCGTCCAGGTTCAGCAGGACGTTGGCGATCATGGTTCTTGCAGCTAGCTCGGGGGTGGCGGCGATCTTTTTGGCTTCTGCGGGCTTGTTGGCGTACTTGGCTTTCAGGTTCCCGTACAGCTTTTCGAGCCTCTGCAGCTCGACCTTACTAGGCTTTCTCGCCGTGCAGGCTTCGAACCCGTAGATGATCGCCTGTTGGATTGGCCCCTTCATCCTTACGCCCAAAGCCTTCGCGGCGTCGAACATCCCCTGGTCATTGAGCATGGCCAGTGCCTGCAAAGGAGTATTCGTGCGGGTTCTTCTGACGCTGCATTCTTCCCGGCTGGTTGCGTCCATTGCCATGAAGCTGGCATAGGGGGCGGTTCGCTTCCAGTAGGTGTAGAGGCTTCGGCGATATTGGTCGCCGTCCTTGCTCGGCTTCCAGGCTTCTCCGCTGTAGGGCGTGTCCCAGACGCCATCTGGCTGATAGGGATAGACGCTGGGGCCGCCGATCTTCTTAGTTAAGAGACCTGATGAGGCGAGGACGGCGTCTCTGATGGTTTCGGCTTCAAGGCGGAATCTTGGGCCCCGGGCCAGCAGGCTGTTGGCAGGGTCTCTTGCGATTAGCTCCTGGCTAGCCTTTGAGGATTGCCGGTAGGTAGCGCTGGTGACGATCAGGCGGTTGAGGCGCTTCATGTCCCAATCGCGCATGAACTCGACGGCGAGCCAGTCGAGGAGCTCGGGGTGGGAAGGTGGGCTGCTTTGGGTGCCGAAGTCTTCGCTGGTTTCCACGATGCCGCGGCCGAAGACGGTCTCCCAGCTTCGATTGACCTGAACTCTTGCGGTCAGCGGGTTGTCGCGGCTGACAAGCCACTTTGCGAGGTCGAGGCGGCGGAGTTTGCCATCCTGAGGTTTCGAGGTAAGGACCGCAGGGGGGCCGGCGGTGACCAGCTCGCCCTTCGTCTGGAACTCGCCCCTTTCGCGGACATTGGTTGCGAGGGGTCCCTTCGAGGGCTTGTCCCGCATGATCATCGCGGTTGGGATCTGGGCCCGGAGGTCCATGAGAGCCTTCCGCGTATCGGCTAGGTTCTTTCGGGCTGGCTCCAGAAGAGGCGTCGTCTCGAGGAAGTATTTCTCGAGCTTTGACGTGTCCTTCGCGGCCAGAGCGGCGCGAATCTCCGGTGGAATCGTCGAGGCTGCGGGTGCTTTTACTCCGGTTGTCGAAAGCCTGAAGCGGCCGAGGTTGTGGAAGTCGTACACCGATTTCTGCTCAATGGTGAG
>JBGGMI010000133.1:0-8088 GCA_041288075.1 Fimbriimonas sp. | reverse complement strand
TCCAGAGCTTTACAGTTCGATTAGAGAATCTTGCGCATCTTCAGAATCCGTTTCTCCACGGACCTCCGCAGCTTCTGAATCGGAGGCATGTAGCCATACGCGTGCGCCATCTCATATTGCTCCAGCCACTCCAGCTTGGCGAGCTGCTTCCAGTAGATCGCATTGTTCACATACTTGCCCGCGTGCAGAATCGTCGGCTCCATCAATCGCAGGTCATGCATCGAATGCTTGATAAACCGGCATCGCGCCCGCATCACGTCCATCTCCAGCTTTCCAACCAGCCCCACCGGCGTATTCATAAAGTCTTCCGTGTCGGGAATGAGCTTTCCGACCCCCGATCGCACCATTCCAAGCGCCACACACGGCTCGTCCGGCACAGTGCCGCGGAACAAGTCCAATCCAGTGCTCACGTAATTCTCAGCGGCCAGCTTCGCTTCTCGGATGATCCGCTCGGTCTCTTCCGACCGTCGATAGAACATCATCCCACCGTTGAACCGGGGCATCTGCGAGATTCCGAGCGGAGGCAGGATCTTCTCCATCATCCCATACCAATGCCCCTCCTTGATCCACCTGCCCTGCACCGCGAAATCGGTATCCGCACAGTAGCCGAAGATGCGGTCGAGCCGCTTGAAAACCAGGCTGTCCGAGTCGATAAACAGCACCTCGTCCGCATCCGTGCATTCGAGCGCCGCCAGCTTCAGCATATAAGAGGAGATCGCCTTCGGCGGCGGCACGACCTGGTCGAAGCACCGCCCCCACGCCGGATGCTCGATGTCCGACATGACCACCCGCTGGGTCGTGTCACCGATCAGCTTCAGCGATCGCGCCAGCCCCAACGCCTGCTCGGCATACTTCTTCTGCCCGGTCGCGACCGTGAAAACGATCCGCTTCATCACAGCTTGCCCGTCAGCTTGAGATACCGCTTCTCGATCGACCTGCGAAACTTCGCCCCCGGCGGCATGTACCCATAGGTATGCCCCTGCTCAAACTCCTCCAGCCTTTCGAGTGCTGCAAGCTGACGCCAGTAAACGCTGAAATAGATGTAGCGCGCGGCGTGGAAGATGTACGGCCGCACAAAGCGAACTGAATAACGCCGGCACACGAATTCGCAGGTATTCGTGAGCACATCCATGTGCAGCGGTCCGATGAGCCCGACCGCCGTATTGCTGAAATCCATCTCGTCCGGTGCCAGGTGCCCGCTCCCTGTTTGAGCCATCGCCAGCGAAATGATCGGCTCGTCCGGAATAAGGCCGTCGTCGCGAGCTTCCATAAACTCCGTCGCAGTCCGGGCAAGCTCGTAACACCGGTGAATGAATTCCTGACACTCCGGCGTGCGCTCGTAATAGATAAAGCCGCCGTTGAACTGAGGCATCGACTCGACTCCATAGGTCTTCCGATGTTCTTCGACGGACCCATACCAAGTCCCACTCGAAATCCGATGCCCCGACACCGTAAGCCCATTGCCTTGGCAATACTCAAAGATAGGATCGAGCCGCTTGAACGCCAACGAGTCGGCATCGATAAAGATCACCTGATCCGCATCCGTCCGCTCCAAAGCAGACAGCTTGCTCATAAAAATCCACTCCCGAGGCTCCACAATCGGCAAAACCTCGTCGAAAGCCGGCTTCCAGGGATAGTCCGGCCGGTCGGTCACGATCACCCGATGCGTCGTGTCGCCAATAAGACGAAGTGATCGGCCAAGGCCAAGGGCGCAACGCTGAAACTTATCGCCGCCCATCGCCAAGGTATAGACGATCCGCTTCATCGAAGGCGGAGCATACCGAGCAATGGACCCGCTCCGGGAACCGCGCGCTCCCCTCTTTGTCGAAACAGGTGGAGAGCATCATGAAGCAGTTGCCGTTTTTTGTTGGTCTGGTCGCCTTGTTCGTCATCGGCGCGTGCCGCGACAGCCGTAGCACCGAAACGGCTGGAGGGCGAGCACAGTCGATTGCGAAGGTCCAGTCGAATCCATTCGTCGGAGTCTGGTCCTCGCCGCCTACACAAACAGTCAATCATTGGTATGTGGCCTTCACGGTCGATGGCTTAGTCGCCGTCAACGGACCCGGAGTCAAGGCCGATGGCACCTATCAGACCGAAGGCAATGTTGCCAAATCCCATTATCTGCACCGCGATGGCCGCACGCTGACCGACGCCGATGGCAGGCTAACCATCTTCGAGCTTTCTGCGGATGGCCAAGCGCTCACCTTCTCCACAGGTATCCCGATGGACCCTCCAGTCACGCTCGTGCGCTCAGGGGGCCAACAATCGAAGGGCTCATACAACCCCTTCAGCCTCGCCATGCTTTAGGCATTCTCATAATGGAGGGATGCCCTATCCCGACCCCAAATCCGCTGCCATGCTGGAGGAACTCAAGCAGTACGTGGTGGCGACCCCACAACCGTTCGCCATCGATCTAGAAAAGAGCGAAGGGATGTACCTGGCGACCGTTGACGGGCAGCGGCTCTTCGACTGGGCTGGCTACTACGGCTCGAAGCTGATTGGCCACAACCACCCTGGACTGTACGAGCCTACGTACATTCGCAGGCTCTCCGTAGCTGCAAATAACAAGGTTGCGAATCCCGACTTTCTCACGCAGGAATGCCTCGACTACTACCGCATGCTCTATAGGATTGCTCCGGAAGCCATGCAGGGGCCGGGGTTAGAGGTTTATTCGGTTAACAGCGGGGCCGAGGCGGTGGAGAACGTGCTGAAGTATCTGGTTGCGAAATTCAACCAGAAGCGGATGGCGGCGGGGAAGCCGATTACGCAGCGGCGCTTTCTCTACTTCGACAAAGCCTTCCACGGCCGAACCGTTTTTGCCCTGAACGTCACTCAAACCATTGATCCCGTAGCTACCAAGGACTTTCATGGCCTCCTCGGCGGCAACATCATGCTCCCATTCCCCTCATTCGATGCGGCCGCCACCCGTGAGGAGAACGAGGCACATGCGCTGAAGTCTCTGCAGCAAGTCGAGTCCGCGCTGTCACTGATGTGCGACGAGATCGTCGGCATCATCGTAGAGCCGATCCAGGGCGCGGGCGGCCATCGAGTCGCTCTCCCCGAGTTCTTCCAGGGTCTCTCGCAGCTCGCCCACGACTACGACGTTTACCTGGCGTTCGACGAAGTCCAAACCGGTCTCGGAGCCACCGGCAAGATGTGGGGCATCGACCACTTCCATCTGCCACATCCACCCATGGCCATCGCCTCGGGCAAGAAGTTCGGCAACGGAGTCGTGTTCATGAAGGAGCGGCTAGAGGACGTCGGCGTCCTTGACTCCACCTGGGGCGGCAGCCTTGCGGACATGGTGCGCGTGTGCCGCGAGATGGATATCGTGATGGAAGAGGGTCTGATCGAGAAGGCGGCGGCAAATGGGGAGAGGCTGGCTGAGGGCCTCCGTAAGGTTGTCGCGAAGCATGCTCCGAAGACATCGAATGTCCGCGGCCTCGGCCTCTATCAGGGATTCGCTCTCGATTCGCCGGAGCAGAAGTACGAGCTGATGCGAGTGGCACTAGAGGAGCACGATCTGCTCCTCTTGGGGGCTGGAAAAAGGTCGATCAGAACAAGACCCAACTTGAGCGTGACAGGGGACGAGATCGACCTGTTCGTTAGGCTTTTAGATGAAGCGTTGGCGAAGATATAGGTGTGTCGGCGAGTGCCGACACACCTACTGAACCAACTTACTCGGCGCCTTCGACGTCACCTTGTCCGACCGCAAAGTACATCGCCTGAGCGACCTTTGAGCCAGGAGCGGCCTCAGCTAAATGCTGCGCGACGCTCTTGCTCGGATCTATGTAGAACGGCTGCTCCATCAAGACAACCTTCTTGATGTACTCCTTGTTCACGCGGCCCTGAGCGATGTTGCGGGCGATGTTCTCCGGCTTGCCCTCGTTGATCGCGCGGCGCGTCTCGGATTCGATCTCATCGGCAATCTTTTCCTGCGAGAGTTCTTCTTTGTTCACGACTTCCGGAGGAGCCGAAACGACCTGAACGGCCAGCTTCTTAACCGCCTCGTTCGTATGATCGCCCGATGCGAGCACGATCGCCGCGCCCTTCGTTTTGTCGTGGTGAACGTACGTTGCGATGCCCGCCTCAGCCTTCAACAGCTCGGCACGAGCCACCACGATGTTCTCGCGGATCTTCGCCACGGCGGCCTCGACCAGGTGCTTCACCTCGTCGCTGGCAGCAGTCGCTCCGTCGCGAACGTGCTCGGCAATCGTCTGAGCGACCTTGATGAACTCCTCGTTCCGGGCTACGAAGTCCGTTTCGCTTTCGAGCACCACGGCTCCAACCGTCTTGCCATCAGCGCTCGGCGCAAACGCTACGACGCCGGCAGCGGTCGAACGGCCGACGCGCTTGGCGGCGGCAGCCTTCCCCTTCTCGCGAAGGATCTGCTTGGCACGGTCGAAGTTGCCGTCCGCCTCGTCCAGGGCGGCTTTGCACTCCATCATCGGCGCGTCAGTCTCCTCGCGCAGCTTCTTCACATCTTGTGCGGTGTAATTCGCCATTTCTTTCTTCTCCAGTTGGGGTGTTGGCGCGCTCGGAGGAGATGCCTTCACGAATGAAGGCACTACTGGCGCGCCAAATGATTTACTCTTCGTCGGCTCCGAAAGCCTTGAGCAGCTCGGCGTCGATGGGGGTCGAGTAGTCCATGCCCGACTCGTCCTCGATCGTCTCTCCGGTCTCGCTGGTGAGACCCTCGGTGAGCGCCTCGCTGAGCGGCCTGGCTTCCAGGATCACGTCGCTGATCTTCTGCGTCACGAGTCGGATCGCGCGGATCGCGTCGTCGTTGCCCGGAATGACCACGTCGGCAAGATCAGGATCACAGTTCGTGTCCACGATCGCCACCACCGGGATTCCCAGCTTCTTGGCTTCCTTCACGGCGATCGACTCCTTGTTCAGGTCGACGATGAACATGAGCGTTGGCGGCTGGGCCATGTTTCGGATTCCGCCCAGGAACCGGTTCAGCTCGTCCCGCTCGTCGCGGCGCTGCTTGGCTTCCTTCTTGGGAAGGCGGTCGAAATAGCCGTCGATATCCATTCGGTCGAGCTCTTTCAGTCGCTGAACGCGGCCCTGAATGGTCTTCCAGTTGGTGAGGGTGCCACCGAGCCATCGCTCGTTGATAAAGTACTGTCCGCTCCGCTCCGCAGCTTCCTTGACAGCGGCCTGAGCCTGCTTCTTGGTGCCAACGAAAAGGACCGTGCCTCCGTCTTCGACGTGCTTCTTGACGTAGTTGAGCGCGTCTTCGAAAAGCTTGATCGTCTGGTGTAGATCGATGAGGTAGATGCCGTTGCGAGCGCCATAGATGTAGCGCTTCATTTTCGGGTTCCACCGTCGGGTCTGGTGTCCGAAGTGAACACCCGATTCCAACAGCTCTTTCATGCTGAGCTGAGTTGCCATATTGCCTCCAGGTTTGCCTCCGAGCGGGTTTGATTTTTGCGCTGATAACCCCTTCCGGGGACCTGTCCGCGCAACCGCACTCGTGCGTTTTAGTTGCGAGGAGGAGTATACCTTTCAGCCTACAGGCCGTTCAGGAAGGATCGCAACCAAATGGGAAGCGGGTCTTCTCTCAGCACTTGGACGCTGATCCAGCCAGGTTCACGCGAGCTGTCAAGGAAATCCCCATCTATCGCAAAGTGCTTGCCGACAGTTCTTTCCGGTTGGAGGTCGATCGTCACGGAGCCTAGGGGGTCACCCATGGGGCGGTAGAAGTAGACACCTTTGACTTTCTTATAGTTCTGGCGGAACATGCCTTTCGCTTTCAGTTCAAGATCAGCCCTTCTTACCACCTCGTTGTAGTTCCCTTTCCAAGTGTATGCCTCGCTAATGAACCCGCCGACTCCCAGATCGACGCTGAAGAGTGGTCGTTGGCCATCGAGGAATTCATACTTCAGGCCGCGCGGCCAAGAGAAGGCGAGGCAAATGAGGCTGGCAACCGATAGCACCGTAAGCGCAATAAAGATCCGGGGCCGAGACTGGCGCATCAAATCTCTCAAGTTACAAGGCCCAGGCTCCCTTGCCACCCCACGTTCTTTGCCATGCATCAAGTCTAGCTGGCTTTACAAGATCACCAGATGACGCGAGTCGGATAGCTCCTAAAGGTAGCGTCTGACGTGAGAATTGTTAGCCCATCAGAAACCGCCTGTGCCACAAGGATCCGATCAAACGGGTCACCGTGATGCCGCTCAAGGCTAGCTAATGTGCTGATGTGCCGAACCTCAAGAGGGAGGATCTGAGCGTCGAGTGCCGCTAGCCAGTCTTCAATGACAACATGAAGCGGCCCGCCGACATCCCACTTGCCAGACATGATCTTGATCTGCATCTCCCAAAGCGTCGCCATGCTCACCAAACGCTTGTTTCGAGGATCAAGGATCGCTGTGAGAGCCGGCCGACTAAGTTTCGTCGATCCCCTCGCAGCCCAAAAGAAAAAACGCTTGTATCGAGAAGTAGCCTCACTCTATTGGCTTCTCAAACCCGTACTCTTCCCCGAACATTTCGTAAAGCTCCGTGTCACTCCAATCCATTGCGTCTTCTGGAATGTGACCGAGAGTGTCCGCGAAGGCACCAATAACCGGCACTCCGCGTGGAGCTTCGGACACGGGCTTGATCTCCGCGAACGGCTTTCCATGCTTCGTCACAATCACCGTCTCCCCCTCCGACACTTCCTTCAGCACGGCGGAGAAATGAGCCTTCGTCTCATGCACGCTCATTCGCTTCATTGCCTATTATGACCTAATTTTGGTCTGTTATGACCAAAAATATCCGTCATTTATCAGACGAACAAGTTGCCAAACCTTGCAGTCTGAAAATCTTTATTCGCTTCGGAATTTGGGGCCCGGAGCGTTTTCTTATGAAAGAGAGAAACAACCAAACCGACAAGCTGTACCGTGTTCGGGGGGACAGCATGCTTTTCAATGACAGGGTGTTCCGCAAGGACGAGTTGGTGTCCGCTGCCGTCGTCGGCAAACAACTGCTCGTGCTGGTTGAGAACGGCCACTTGGAGCCAGTCGATACGGAGGAAGACGGCACCTTCCGAGAGAGGCTCACTCTCTCAGTATCGAGGTTGCTAGGTAGGGCCGAGAGAGTGCGCTGACGGCAACCGAGGGCGCATACTAGTTCTCAATGTTCGACTGGATCGGCAATCCGAGTGCGTGGGTTGGGCTGCTCACGTTAACGGTGCTCGAGATCGTTCTCGGTATCGACAACATCATTTTCATCTCGATCCTTTCGAACAAGCTGCCCGCCGCACAGCAGGACCTTGGTCGACGCCTTGGCCTCGGCGCAGCCCTTGTCTCGCGCGTCCTCTTACTGCTTACCATTGGGTGGGTGGCACGGCTCACCGAGCCAGTCTTTATGCTGCCCTTCGCGGATGTGCCCAAAGAGACAGCCGAGATCTCCTGGCGCGACCTCATCCTCATCGGCGGCGGACTCTTCCTCATTTACAAAGCAGTCAAGGAGATCCACGAGAAGCTGGAGGGGGAAGAGGACGGCGGACATTCGGAGCTCAACCGGGCCACGCTCGGAGCGATCATCGGCCAGATTATGGTGATTGACGTCGTCTTCAGCCTTGACTCGGTAATTACCGCAGTGGGGATGGTGAAGGAGGTCTCGATCATGATCATCGCGGTGATCATCGCCATCGTAATCATGATGTTCGCGGCGGGAGCTATCGCTCGCTTCGTCGAAAAGCATCCGACTGTCAAGGTGCTTGCTCTCTCTTTCCTGGTCCTGATCGGAGTCAATCTGGTGGCGGAAGGCAGTGGGCAGCATATGGAGAAGGCGTACACCTACTTCGCAATGGCCTTCGCCATCGGAGTCGAGATGCTGAATCTCCGGCTCCGAAAGAAGGGCAAGCCCGTGCAGCTCCATGAGCCGCACATGCCGCCCTAAGTAAAGTGAGGGCATGACCGCTGAGATCGTCTCCGTTGGAACGGAGCTGCTGATGGGGCAGATCGTCGATACCCACGCCGCAACCATGGGCAAGATCCTTGCGGAGACGGGGATTACGTGCCAGCGGCGGTCTACCGTCGGCGACAACTTCGACCGCATCTGCTCGGTGCTCACGGAAGCACTTTCCAGGGCCGATATCGT
>JBGGMI010000132.1:0-7138 GCA_041288075.1 Fimbriimonas sp. | reverse complement strand
CGCATGGACCTCGCCTGCGTTGACCGTGAGGTTGAGCCCTTTCAGGATCTCCTTTTCCTCGACTCGCGCGTGAAGATTGGTAATTCGAAGCATTTCTTTTCGTGGAACGCAGCGGCCGTCCAGGTGGAGCAGGGCCGGGGGGAAACGACGGACCTTTTCAGCCCTCTCGCCGTTAGATTATGGCAGCATACTGGACTGCGAAGTCAAGTTTCTCTGGCTTCGATGGGATAGAGTGCTTCAAGTGGAAAGGGAGCTGGTTCAGGCGATTGCGCGCTCTCTGGGGCGAGACGGCGGTGATACACGAGAGATCGTGGGCAAGGGCTCGGTCAATCGCGTCTTTGTGGCGGACGATCTGGTTGTTCGGCTGAATCACGACCGTTCGCCCGAATCGGCTCTTGCCGAGTACCAGAAGGAGCGGTGGTGTTCGGAGCAAGCCGGCCAAGTGATCAGGGTCCCGAAGGTGCTGGATTTGGACATGAGGGATGGGCGGGCATATACCGTCAGCGAAATCATCGCTGGGGTTTCGAGTGACGAGCGTCCTGAGATTTCTTGGCCCATTCTTGGACGGCTTTTGCGGGCTGTGCACGAAATCGATGGACCGGCGGATGAGGCTGAACGCCAGGAGCTTTTTGGCGAGAGTCGTACGCCCGGCGAGCATTGGGAGTGGCAAAGGGAACTGAATACGGCCAGTCTCGGGTCCGACGACCCGCTATGCAGGCTAGGAGTGTACGCGGCTCCCGAGCTGCCGGTTATCCGGAATGCATTTGAGAGGTTGCGCGAGGTCCGCTTCCAATTTGGGCTCTGTCACGGGGATGTGACGCCGCGGAATCTGATCCTCGCCGACGACGGCGAGCCGGCGCTGATCGATTGGGGCTGTGCATCCATCGAGGCGGTCCCTGCTTCGGATCTAGTTCAGATACGAATGCTGCACTTGCTTCAGGGGAAGCCAAGTGAAGCTGAGTGGGAGGCGTTTGTGGCTGCTTATGGTCCTCGGGCCGGAGATGTGTTGCCCCTCTTGCCGGCGCTTCTGGTCCTTAAGAGTTTCGATTTGGTGCGGTGGGCGGTAGATCGCTGTCCCGCCCGCGTAGAGGAGATGGTGATTAAGGCCCGCAAATTGAAGGCTCAAATCGCCAACCCGTGACGCCTCGAACTGCCGTCACGCTAATCGCCCGTTCGAAAGGCCAGGAGCTGTCCTCCCTTCGAGGTCCCAATGGACAGGAAGAGCATGCCGTTTGCGATAGTGAGAGTTCCAGGCCCGGGCGCTTTGAGTTCCATCAGTTGCTTACCCGTGTCCAAGTCGAGTGCAAGGAGTTTGGTAGGAAGGCTGATGAACAGGTGTGTCTTGTCTGCGGCGATCGAACCTACTCGCTGCCCCTCCAATTCATACTTCCAGATGACGTCTCCGCTGGCGCGATTCAAGGCGACGATCTCGTCTAACACCTGGCCATAGACGTTTTCCTTCACCACAACTAGGCCCGGGTTCTCCCAAAAGCCATGATTCGCCCGGATGACTGGAGTTGCGACGGAGTTAGAGAGGGGCGGCATCGGCACCTCGGAATGGATGCCTTGCGCGCGAAGAGCCCGGTTTGCCTGTTCGATGGATGTGCGCTCTTCAATGGTTGGAGCTCTTGGCTTTGAACGCTCGATGAAGCTGATCGGCTCTGCGGCGAGCCCCTGAGGCGAATACTCCCACTGAACCTTGCCGTCAGCGGCATTCAGCGCAACCAAGGAGGAGAGTGCGCCAGTGCCGCCGACGTTCGTGAAGAGTTGACTATCATATGCGCAGGGAATTCCCAAGCGGTGCGAGATATCGAGGTGCCAGTTTGTTTTCGTCAGGTTTGAGAAGGAGCCGAAGAAGGGGCTCATCTGGTCATCGGCGACGATCAACCCAGAAGCGCTCATCGCGATCGGGTAACCACCAAACATGGTGACAGGCGTCAGGTCCGGCTCGGGAGTTCCAGCCGGAGGGTGAGCGATGGTCATCAATTCGGCGGGCGTTTTGGGCGTCCAGCGAATGATCAGGTCATCCATCGACGTTGCCAGGAACTGTTCTCCCAGGAGAATCGGGTGGCCGAGAACCTCGACCATTCCACAACTGGGTCATGAATCTGGCTTGGCGTCTACATTCAGGAGAAAGTCTTCCTCTCCATGCCCCTTGCGTACGAAGAATCGCGGAAGCAACTGCTTCATCGGCATTGAGGACTTCTCAACGAGTGAGCCATCTTTGTCGCTCAGGGCCATGACGGTCCAAGCGCCTGATGGGCACATCTTATCCTTGCCGAGATCGACGATGTAGACGGCGCCTTCCTGGCTGATCACTGGGCCGACATCTTCAGACATGAAGGGATGGAGGCGGTTGCTGGACAGCTTCTTGCGCCAAACAATCTTGCCGGTATCCGACTCGACAGCCAATAGCTCGCGTTGCGTCTTCGGTCCGCCTTTAGCTTCCGACTTGACGCCAGAAACAAAGTAGAGCGCCTTGCCC
This sequence comes from Fimbriimonas sp., assembly GCA_041288075.1. Lineage (GTDB taxonomy): Bacteria > Armatimonadota > Fimbriimonadia > Fimbriimonadales > Fimbriimonadaceae > Fimbriimonas. The sequence goes on along the minus strand of JBGGMI010000132.1, from coordinate 4,653 downwards.
TTCGCCACCGCGGTGCTCAACGCGCTTTTGCCTGAAACCGTTTCGCCGACGTGAGTCCAGGCCGCCAGAAGCGGCAACTTCAGATTCTCTTGTGATGCGCCTGTCCGGCCGGCATCTCTGCGATACATTAGCCAATCATCGGCGCGTGCAATCGCGGTTGCAGAAGCAATCAAAAGAAAAGCTAACGTGCGAACTGGCATAAATCTCCCCGCCCAACAACTGAGTGACTGGTGCAGGAGGGCAGTTAGTTCTTAACATCTGCAAAGATCGAATCTTATGAGCCGAGTCATCGTTGCATTGGACCAGGGCACCACCTCTTCGCGGGCTTTCGCATTCGACGAGGATGGTCGCATCGTTGCTTCCTCGCAAACAGAGCTGCCTCAATCCTATCCTCATCCAGCCTGGGTGGAGCATGATCCGGAGCGCCTTTGGGCCGACCAGATGGGGGTGGCGGCCGACGTCGTGGCGCGGGTTGGAGCGGAGAACGTTGAGGCGATCGGCATCACCAACCAGCGGGAAACGACGTTGCTGTGGGACCGGACAACTGGCGAGGCTATCTACCCGGCCATCGTGTGGCAGGACCGGCGCACAGCGGCTCTGTGCGATCGACTTCGGTTAGATGGTGTGGACGAGATGATTGCTCGAAGGACCGGACTGGTCGTCGACAGCTACTTCTCGGCTACGAAGCTCGCGTGGCTGCTCGCTCATGTACCTGGGGCAAGGGCACGGGCTCAGAGAGGCGAACTGGCATTTGGGACGGTTGATTCGTTTTTGGTTTGGAAGCTCACGGCCGGTGCACGGCATGTGACTGACGTCTCAAATGCGAGCCGCACGATGATGTTTAACATCCACTCAAGGAAGTGGGATGAGGAGTTACTGCGGCTTTTCGACATTCCTCGCGAAGTGCTGCCGGAGGTAATCCCTTCCAGCGGATTCGTGGGTGAGACCACGGCCTTTGGAGGCTCTATTCCCATCTGTGGGATTGCAGGTGACCAGCAAGCAGCTTTGTTCGGACAACGCTGTATCTCAAAGGGGATGGCGAAGAGCACCTATGGGACAGGTTGCTTTTTGCTGATGAACGTGGGTGAGAAGGCTCAGGGTTCGAACAACCAGCTCTTATCGACGGTGGCATGGCAGCTCGGAGTGGAAAAGCCGGAATATGCTTTAGAAGGCAGTGTCTTTGTAGCCGGTGCAGCGGTGCAATGGCTGCGAGACGAGATGGGGCTTCTTACGTCGGCTCAGGAGTCCGAAGCGATCGCGAATTCCGTCTCTAGCACGGAGGGTGTTTATCTCGTTCCGGCGTTCACCGGTTTGGGAGCGCCCTATTGGAATCCTCATGCCCGGGGAATGCTCGTTGGACTCACGCGCGGCTCTGGGCGCGCGCATGTTGTTCGAGCCACGCTGGAAAGCATCGCCTATCAATGCCGCGACGTATTAGAAGCGATGACCGGGGATTGCGAAACTCCGCTGAAGGAGGTGCGCGTGGACGGGGGAGCGGCCTCGAACGATTTTCTGATGCAGTTCCAGGCGGATATTCTCGGCACCACAGTTGTGCGCCCGAAGATTACGGAAACGACTGCGCTGGGTGCCGCGTATCTTGCAGGACTCGGATGCGGATTCTGGACGTCTCAGCAACTGGAAGGACAATGGGAGGTGGATCGAAGGTTTGAACCGCAGATGTCCACCAGCGAGCGTGAGACGTTGTACGATGGCTGGAAGATGGCGGTGAACCGTTCACTTTGATGCAAGACGCCCTGCAGCCAGAGTCGCGGGTCTTCAAGCCAAGCCTTTGGACGTGGCTCAGCTTCGGTGCACTTGAGCTCGCGTTTGGCGCTCTAGCGGTGGCCGCATGTTTCGTAGCTCGTGAGAACGTGGGACTGGCGCTTATGTCCGGCACGCTCTTTCTGGGCATGTTCATCCTGGGAATCTTTGTAGGAGTCCGCCTCTTGGCGACGACCGAGATTAGCGGTAACGGGGTGAGCCGGCGCTTTCTATCTTGGAGCGAATCATTCCGCTGGGAAGACGTGGTTGGTCTCGACGTAGCATCTCGGGCGAGCGAAGGATATGAGCTGCGTCTGAGCACCGATAAAAGGATCTGGATTCCCTTTAGAGAAACCAGTCATGGCAAGCTCTTACGTCGAATGATCGACGAGTATCGGCCGCTGATGAACCTGGAGCGCAGCGAACTGGTGATTGGCACCTTCGAATCAGCGCCAATCGGAATCGTCTTTGGCGTCTTTTTGCTGTTTCTGGCGGTAGTGGCCGGCTTTACGAGTCCGAGAGAGGCGCTTGTGGCGGTGCCAGCTCTCGCCGGTATCGGCGTGCTGTTTTTGTGGCTGGCTATTCGATCTCGCAGATACCGGGTGGTAGTCGATTCGAGCGGAGTCAGTGCATCCGGCTGGTCGCGCGACAAGAGGGTGCTCTTTCACGACCTCCACACGATTCGACTTTACATTTACACCTTCAAGAGCAGCTCGTATGAAGCGATGGAACTGCAGTACAGAGGGGGGCAGCTTCACTTGATGAAGACATTCTCGAACTATGCGGCGGTGCGGGACGCAGTTCTAGCGCGTTGCCCGGAAGCAAGAGTTCTCGATGAGCGGCCGCCATCCGACCGTTAATCGTCCGCCAAGTAAAGTGACCCATGCTTACTCTCGCGGTCTATCTCATCCCGGAAGGGCTCAATTGATCCTCGAGATCACTGTCACGGACGTTACGATCATGTGCGATGGGCTAGAGCGGCTGGAACTGCTGGTTCAGACCAAGGATGGACACGAGCGGGGCCGATGGAACGACGACCAGTCGATGACCTTTGAAGTGTCCTTCGAATTACGAGCGGATCGGTTGGGCAACATTCAGCCTTGGGGCGAGGCGGTTCAGCGGCAGCCGGACGGACGGCGCTTCGTTTACTTGACGTGGTGCAGGACGAAGGACGGGCACAAGTCGATGCCGGGGAGAATGAAGATTTTCTTCGACCAAGTGCCTGGCTTTCCGGCAGATCGAGATCGGTTCCGAGTGCGCGTGAAGGGGCGGGACGCAAAGGGCCGTCTCGCGTGTGCTTCAGTTAAGTTGGAGCCTTTCGAGTGATCCCTTGGAGTTCGCACGTGCCTCCGCTTTCTATCAGGTCTCTGCCACTGTCCTCTGCGACGCCGGTTCGGTCCAGCGCCGTAATCAACGACATCAAACGGGCGAGGGCCCCGGCTAAATGTGTGCCGCTTTAAACCTTCGTCGTTCGTCCGCACGGTAGAGGTAGTGACGTATGACTGTTGTGTTTCTCTTGCTAGGGGCGATGTTTTGCATCGCAGCGGTTGTTTGTAAATGGATCATTTTGATTGATGCGTTTCAGGACTCAGTGCTGAAGGGCTTGGCGTGCCTTCTTTGTTGTGGCCTGTACATGCTCTATTACGAACTGTTCGAATTCGAGCATGAGCACAAGTGGCAGATCGTGCTTGGGTCTTGGTTCCTAACGGGGCTCGGTTCATTCTTTCTGAGCTTGGGCGGGCTAACGATTCCGGGCAGGTAAGAGCTACGAATCGATCTGGTACCGCGTATCATTCAGCAGCGATGTCTCTGCGCGCGCTAACCATTTTCGCTCTGATCCTAAGTGCCCATGTGTGTGCTTGGGCCGGGGAGATTATTGAGAATCCCTCCTTCACGGGCAAGAAGACGATCGTGTCATACGCCATGTGGGGAGGGGCGGGGGAGGTTGAGAACGCTCGGGTGATTGGCAAAGCGTTTGTCGAGCTTCACCCAGAAATCGCGCTTGACGTTTCGGTCTTTCCCTGGGGCCAGTATTGGGCAAAGGTCCAGACTCAAACGGCCTCCGGGTTGGCACCTGACATTCTCTCTTTCTATTCCGGCGCATTTGGCGTTTGGGTCGCGCGTGGAGCGCTCCTGCCGCTCGACGACCTCGTTCAGGCATCAGGTTTCGATATGGCCGCCTATGAGCCCGTAGCCATTGAGAACTGCACCTGGGATGGCAAGTTTTACGCGATGCCGATGGAAATTCCTATGTGGACCATCGTCTACTCGAAAGACCGGCTCGAGCAGAGTGGCATCCCACGATCGGAGTGGCCGAAAGTGGATCAGCCGATGACTTGGGAGGAATTCCGCCGCCTTTCGAAGCGCCTGACTCTGCGAAATCCGGACGGTTCCTATGCGCAATACGGCATGGCGGCGGGGCAGAACTGGACGAACGTGATGCAGTCGATGCATGGCGGTTTTCTGACCGACCGGCAGGTGAATCCCACCAAGGTGACCGTGCGGGGCAACGACAAGCTGCAACGGGCCCTGATCGAGCTCTTTCAGGCCGAGTATGGCGACCGCTGGATTCTGGGCGCGGAGCCGCTTGCCAGCGGATCGTTCACGGCCAGCTCGGACACGCTGCTCCTTTCGCCTCGCTTCGCTATGGGAACAACAGGACCCTGGGCGCTCAAGCAGCTGAAGGACGGAGGCGTTCGCTTCGGCATGACGCCAATGCCCCGCAATGGCTTTCCGATCCAGCTGATCAACGTGAATTCGGTCGGCATCTACTCGGCTTCCAAGCATCCGAAGGAAGCCTTCGAGCTGCTGAAGTTCATGGCTTCAGAGAAGGTGCAGAAGCTCTACGGCAGCCGGCTCAAGGGTGTGCCGGTTCTGAAATCCGCTCAGGAA
>JBGGMI010000131.1:0-13676 GCA_041288075.1 Fimbriimonas sp. | reverse complement strand
CCATGTTTTGGCCCAAATCGAACACGAATGCACCTGCCTTCGGTTCGGTCACCTTCTTGGCTGAAAGCACTTCGAGCACTCGGACGGGTTCGTTGACCTGTGGAACGAGCGGGACAGCCCCGATCGGTTCCTCGACCACATTCGCAAATCCTCCGATGCGCGCATTGTTTGGCCAGCGCTGGGCCCAGAGTGGCATCTCCAGCCGCGCATCGTAGTTTTCGCCCATGAGCAAGTCGCTGCTCTGGATAGGCCCACCGTAGGATTCCTGAGACATGCCGATAAGGCCCGCCCACGCGTTGTCGGTAACCACCGTTTCCCGCGAGCCATCCGCGTAGTCGATCTCGAGTTGGGCTAAGCCCATCGCTTTTGGCCCGTAATTCTGCCGACCCGCCCAAGCGACGTGGCCGACATACCAGCCATCTCCGACAATCATTCCGATGGCGTGTTCGCCTCGCGAGAGCTGCTTGGTCACGTCGTAGGCTTGATACTGGATCCGCTTCTTGTAGTCGGTCCAGCCGGGGCGAAAGACGTCAGTCGAGACCTTCTTTCCATCCAGGTAAAGCTCATAAAGGCCACGAGCGCTGGCATAGACGCGTGCGCGCTTCACCGGACCGCGAACCTCGAACTGCCGTCGCATCATAGGGGCAGGCTGCGGCTTCGCGCCGAACTTAGTGACGCCGTATGGGGCGCCGCCGAAGGAGGCGAGCTCTCTGGCATTCACCCAATTCTGGCCATCCTTCGAGGCTTCCCAATGGCTATTCGAGTTGAGCATCATCAGCCGGGAGGGGCGCTTCATACGGGGATCGGTCGGGCCGGTGACAACCTGCCCGCTCACGAACAGGCCCGCGCGGGAGCCGCCGTTATGCGCCTTGATCACCAGATCGTTTCTTCCTTGCCGTAGGGCTTCGCGGAACCCCTTCACGGCTGAGAAATCGGTCCAGCTCGTGTAGTCGCCAAGGTTCACCCCGTTCAAAGTGACCGACGCATTGTCGTCCACGGCGAGCACCAGCTCGGCGCCCGTAACCGTGTCATTGATCTCGAAGCTGTTTCTGAACCAGCGGTCCCCTTGAGGGGCGTCCCTTTGGGGCTCTCCCTCCGGGTACCAGATCCACTTTGCCATCTTCGGGTCCACCTGGGGCGTGGCTCGATCGGGCATACCGATCCATTTCGCCTTCCAATCGCTCCGGTTCAGAAGCCCCATCTCAAAGAATGCGGGCTTTGCCGGCTTGGCGACAGCACCATTCTTGTCCCATACGAGCACCTTCCACCAGGCTCGCTCGCGGCTTCTAAGCGGACGGCCCTTGTATTCGACTTGGATAGTGTCCTGCGACACCACCTTCCCGCTGTCCCAAAGATCGGCCCGATCCCGGTCGAGCAGCTCGGGCTTGCTGGCGACCAACACGCGATACGCTGTTTGAAGCTGCCCGTTCTGCTGAGAATCCAAGACCCAGAAGAACCGGGGCGCGCGCTCCTCGATTCCAATCGGGTTGACGAGGTATTCGGTTCGAAGCTTATCTACCGTCAGGCCAGGCGCGGCAAAGGCGAGCGCAACACAAGTCGCAAAGATCATCCCCTCTACTTTAGCCCCTCCTTGCCCCTGGTAAACTCCCACCTCAGCGATGCCGGATCGTCTAATGGCAAGGCAGCGGTTTTTGGTGCCGCTTATCTAGGTTCGAATCCTAGTCCGGCAACTTCTCGCAATGGCACTTTGAATCTGCAATTCTTTCCAAATCGCTGTTCCGCTCCCGGATTGCCCAACAGATTCATGCAACTTGATACCTGCTTCCGCACGCCTATGCTCCATTGCCGAGATCATCCAGTAGCGCCCGAAGCTTTAGCACGGTGTTCCAATTCCGGCCCGTCCCGCCTCCAGCAAGCTTCTTCCACGCAGGAAAAGTGGTGAGCTTGGATGGGCCGATGCCCTCGGGATAGATCGCGTACAGGTGCCTGCCAGATGCCCCCACTCGCTCCGGTCCTTGCCATTCATCCTGCACCTGCTTGACTGCGGCTCTATCCGGTTCTTCTCGCAGGCAGATGAGAAGGAGGTGCGAAGGGTCGGAAGTGGATGCATCGAGGAAGGGGTTCGCCGCAATCGCTTGGCCCCACTCATCGGCGGTTCGCACGAAGTACTCGACGTTCACCTTAAGGCTAGCGGAGGTTTCTTTGGAGAGAATCTGTTCGAGTTCCGGCGCGCTCTTCGCGGAGCGAAAGGCTACGTTCCCGCTTTGAAGGAGCGTTGCAGGCTCCTCAAGACCGAGATCGACGAAAAGTTGCCTGAGGTCGCCCATCTTAACGAGGTTGTTTCCTCCCACGTTGATGCCTCTCAACAGCGCTACATGCGTTCGCATGGAATGAGTCTGCATAATTCCGGCGATGGCGCGGCGGCAGGTGCGGTTTGGGATTATTGGTTGCGGACTGATGGGGCGGGAGTTTGCGAGCGCGGCGGCGCGCTGGCTTCATCTGCTCGAAATGGAGGCTGAGCCACTTATCGTCGCAGTGTGCGATGCTCATCCGGCTGCGATGGAGTGGTTCATCGAGAACTTGCCGAGCGTGGAGTTCAGCACTCAGGACTATCTGGAATTGCTCGCCCGTGATGATATCGAGGCGATCTACTGCGCCGTACCTCATAACTTGCATGAACGGCTGTACATCGACATCATCCGGTCCGGCAAGCATCTCTTGGCGGAAAAGCCATTCGGGATCGATCTGCCTGCCGCCCAAAACATCCACAAGGAAGTCGTGGCGCATCCCGAGGTGCTGGTGCGATGTTCGAGCGAGTTTCCGTTTTATCCAGGGGCTCAGCGGATTGCACAGGTGGACTTCGGCGAGATCATCGAGGTGCAGGCCGGGTTCCTCCACAGCTCGGACTTAGACCCTCAAAAGCCGATCAACTGGAAGCGCCGCATTGCTACCAATGGGGAGTATGGCTGCATGGGCGACCTCGGACTTCATGTGGTGCATTTGCCGGCGAGGTTCGGCTGGAAGCCGAAGAATGTGCGGGCGCTGCTCAGCAATATCGTGAAGGAACGACCGGACGCTCAGGGAGGAATGGCTCCCTGCGAGACGTGGGACAATGCGATTCTGGCGTGCGAGTCCGAGCAGGGCTTTCCGATCGTCTTCGAGACTAAGCGGATGTCGCCTGGCGACACCAACACTTGGTATCTGCGCGTGCTTGGCACCAAGAACAGCGCGGCCTTCTCTACAAAAGACCCCAAAAAGCTTTGGACTATGCCGTACACCGGGGGGCGGCAGGCGTGGCAGGTGGAGGACCTGGGATCGGAGAGCGTTTACAAGAGCATCACCGGGCACATCTTTGAATTCGGCTTCTCCGACGCGATCTTGCAGATGTGGGCTGCCTTTATCGATGAGCTTGACGGCGACATGAAGGGGTCATTCAGGTGCGCAACGCCTGACGAGGCGCTCTTGAGCCATCGACTGTTCACTGCCGCGCTGCAGTCTCAGCGCATGAGCTCTACCGTGCCTTTGACCTAGTTCGACTTGTTCCACTCCGCGCGAAGCAAATCGCGGGAGTACTCCAAATAGTGGTGGTCTTCGGAGAACACTTCCAAAGTGATCGTGTGGTCGTACCCAGATCGCTTGAGGTGCTGGATGTGGCGACGCCAATCCATCGTCCCGGCTCCGAGCGCCAAGTGGAGGTCTGCGTAGCCGCCTTTGTTGTCGTGGATGTGGACGTGCTGGATGCGGTCCGAGTAGCGGTCGATCAGCTCAGTTGCCGTGTTGTGCTCCGTTCGCAGGTTGCAGTGGCCGATGTCCAGGTGAAGGCCGAGACCTGGGACTTGGTCGAGGAGAGGGCCGAGCTGGGCAACGGTGTTGAAGTCGCCTGGTAGGTTCTCGACCATTAGACCAACACCCAAGGAACTACAGCAGTCCTGAAGTTCGAGCAGCGTTTTGAGATTCTGCCCGATGATGTAGTCCAGCTCGTGCATCGGGGCGTACGCGGCGGGATGGATGTTCATCCACTTCGCGCCGACTCGGGAGAAAACTTCGAGGCAGCGTTTGAACTCGACAACGGCTGCCTTGCGAACTTCCTCCATCGGACTCGCCATCGGTAGGTAATAGGCGGTGTGGCCGACCACCTGTAGGTTGTGCTTTGAGAGCTCGGCGCGGATCTTGTCGGGATTTGCATTCCAAGAGGCAGCGGCGGGGGGTTCGAGGGTCAGGTCGACGAAATCGAGGCCGAGGTCGGCCATCCACCGAATCTCTTCGATGATGTCCCGCTTGGGGTGGTTCATGGCGCCAATGATCATCTTCGCTCCGAATAGCCTGGTCCGAACCAGTGCCTTGTGTCCAGTAGGTTGACTCTATCTTCCCGGACGGGGTTGCTGGACGGTTTCTTCAGGCCCGTTTTGTCCCACACGAAGTTCGGGATTTTTTCGGCGAATTCTGGCCTGAGCCAGACGAAGACGGCGAGCAGGCTGGCGAGCAGGAGCTCGTCCGGCTGCATCTTGTCGACGAGGGTTTCCCAACTGATGTTGTCGACCTCCTGGTAGAGGATGTTGATGAGGTCGGGCCAGTCGGTTCGGTCGCTTTGGAGGACGTAGATTTTGGATCGGATGAGCTCTACGAGCGGGATGAGGGGGAGCTCTTTTCCGTGGACGAGGATGTGGCGGCCGTATTCGAACCAGTCGTCTTCGACGCGCATGCGGTGGTTTGGGAGGGACCAGATGAGGTCTAGGACGACGCCGTCTCGGTAGCCGCGGTAGAGCCAGGAGCGGTCGTAGGGCTTTTCTTCGAAGTAGTCGGTGAAGCCGAGGTCCTTCATGAGCGCGTGGTATTTCTCGAGCTCGGTTTGGAGGATGAAGAGATCGATGTCTTTGCTAAAGCGTTTTCGGTAGGAGTAGGCGCTGAAGGCGATTCCGCCTCCGAGGCAGTAGCGGAGGCCGCGTTCTTCGACGGCGTCGATGACTTCGGCGTATGGTGCCCAGGTATCCACGGAGATAATCTCGCTGAGGTCTTGGGGTGACGGTGGGGCATTCTGCATGCGTAAGAAGTGAGGCTGTGATAGATGCGTGTCTGGTTCCCTTTCCGGTCTGCGACTTTCCGGAGTTCCCGCAAAGGGCGCTAAGGAGTCGCAAAGGGCGCAAAGGGGGAAGGCCGCACATATCCTGAGTTACCAAAGGCGGTTAACGATTCAGATGGGCAGGACATGAGTGAAGGGATGTGCCTCTCCGCGCTCTTTGCGTCTCCTTATCGATCTTGCGAGAACTCCGGAACGATCTTTCTACGAGCCTACGACTGGCCCTTCTTCTCCAGAGCCATCTTCAACACCTGATCCGCGTGTTTTACGAACTGGACCTTTAGCTTCGACTTCACGTCATCCGGTATATCTTCGTTGTAGTCCTTCTGATTCTTTTCGGGCAAGATCAGCGTGTGGACTCCGGCTCGGTAGGCTGCTAGCACCTTTTCCTTGATTCCGCCGACCGGAAGCACCTGTCCGCCAAGAGTGATTTCGCCGGTCATGGCTAACTTCTTTTTGACCGGCCGGTCGGTGATTAGCGAAGCCAAAGCCGTTAGCATCGTGATGCCTGCGCTAGGGCCGTCCTTTGGCACGGCACCTGCAGGCACATGGACGTGGATCTCGTACTTCTCGAAGAACTCTGGATCGATTTTGATATCCGATCTCGAACGCAGGAAGCTAAGTGCCGCCGTGATGGATTCTTTCATCACGTCACCGAGTTGGCCGGTGATGATCACTCCCTTCTTCCCCGGCATTTTCGCGGTTTCGATGAAGAGAACGTCTCCGCCGACGGGGGTCCATGCGAGGCCGAGGGCGGTGCCGGGGGGCATTTCTCTCTCTTCCACTTCGTCTTCGGTGAAGCGGGGCGCGCCCAGGGCTTCTTCGATGAACTTGCGGTTGACGGTGATCTTGGCTTCGTGGCCCTCGGCGATCATCCTTGTCGCCTTTCGGATGACGCTGGCGATCTCTCGTTCGAGGTTGCGTACCCCGGCTTCGCGGGTGTATTCGCGGATGAGCTTTTGAACGGCGTCGGTTCGGAAGACGATCTGCTTCTTGGTGAGGCCGTGCTCTTCGACTTGCTTCGCGATCAGGTGGCGCTCGGCGATTTGGACTTTTTCTTCCTCGGTGTAGCCGCCGAGGTCGATGATTTCCATTCGGTCGCGCAGGGGTGGAGGGATGGTGTCGAGGCGGTTGGCGGTGGTGATGAAGAAGACGTTGGACAGGTCGAACGGTACGTCGAGGTAGTGGTCTCGGAAGGTGCTGTTCTGCTCCGGATCGAGGACTTCGAGAAGGGCGGAGGAGGGGTCGCCTCGGAAGTCGTTGCCGAGCTTGTCGATTTCGTCGAGGACCACGACCGGGTTGTTCGTTTCTACTCGTCTTAAAGCCTGGATAATTTGGCCCGGCAAGGCTCCGATGTAGGTTCTTCGGTGGCCCCTGATCTCGGCCTCATCACGCATTCCACCCAAGGAGAGTCGCGCGAATTTGCGTTCCATGGCGTGGGAGATGGATCGGCCTAGTGAGGTCTTTCCTACACCAGGCGGGCCCACGAAGCAGAGGATGGGCTGGCGGACTTTGCCGTTCTTCTTGACCTTTCTCACCGCCAAGAATTCGATGATCCGCTCTTTGATCTTTTCTAGGCCGTAATGGTCGGCGTCGAGGATAGTTTTGACGTGCTTGAGGTCGAGGTTGTCCTCGGTGGCCCTGTTCCACGGCATCGCGACCATCCAGTCGATGTAAGTTCTGGCGACGGTGTATTCAGGGGAGCCGGGGTTCATTCGGCGCAGGCGGTCGTACTCGCGGTTGACCTCCTTCAGAGGCTCTTCGGGGAGGCCCGCTTCGTCGATGCGACCTCGGAGCTCTTCAAGCTCTTCGCCTCGGTCGTCTGCTTCGCCGAGCTCTCGCTGGATGGCTTTGAGCTGTTCGCGCAGATAGTATTCGCGCTGTGTCTTGCTGAGCTCGACGTTGACTTCGCTGTGCACCTTGCTCGTGAGCTCCAGGACGCGGACTTCGCGGGAGAGCATTTCGAGGAGCTTTTTGAGGCGGTCTTCGATGTCGAGGGTTTCGAGGACGATCTGCTTGTCCTCGACGCTGAAGGTCATGTGTGCGGCGACGAGGTCGGCCATTACGGCCACTTCTTGAACTGCTTGCGTCAGTGTTCTGAGCTCGTCCGGGAGCTGCGGCGAGAGGCGGATCGCTTGGTCGAAGAGGGCGGCGACGGTGCGGCGAAGGGCTTCGACTTCTTCGGCCTGCTCCGGCGGAACCTCGTGCTCTTCGAGGACTTCGACTCGGGCTCGGAGGTAGGGCTCGGAGCTGAGCTGCTCGACAATACGGAATCGCTGGACGCCCTGCACGATCAGGCGGACGGCGTCGGGCATTTTGACTAGGGTTCGGATTATGACGGCGCAGCCGTATTGGTAGACCTGGTCGAAATCGGGGGTCTCGTCTTGCGGGTTGCGTTGCGCGACAACGCCGATGATTCGGTTATTGCCGGTGATGCTCTCGTCGAGGAGCTGGATGCTGGATTCTCGGGCGACGCTCAGCGGCGCTATCAGCATGGGGTAGATGACGCTGTCGCGCAGCGGGAGGATGTTGAGGACGTCGGGGACGAAGGGGCGGGGCTCTTCGACGTCTTCGAAGCCGGCGGGGATGACGCCGTCTAAGTCGATCGGCGTTTCTTCGGTTTCGGGAGTTTCTTCTTCGACGGGTAGCTCGACTTCTGGCATTAAATCTCCCTTATCGTGATGGTTGTTGAGACGACGGCGCGCTCCATCTTGGGCACCATGACTATTAGGAAGCCGTTTCGGTGCTGGGCGCGGATGCCGGAGGCGTCGATTGGGACGTTCGGGAGGCGGATTTCTCGGGCGAAGGGGCCGAAGAGGATCTCGAGCTGAAGGATGCCGGTGCGGGTTCCTTCGCAGATTTCTTCTTCGTCGCGGACGCCTCTCAGGAGGAGCGAGTGGCGGTCGGGGATGTAGGTGAGGTTGATCTCGTCACCTTTCACTCCGGCGAGCTCGGCGCGGACGATGAAGCGGTGTTGCTCTTCGAAGACGTCGACGCGAGGCTCCCAGGTGCGTGCGCTCGCGACTTTGGGACGAGACTTGACCATCTCCTCGTTCATCTTCTGCAACTCGTCCCCCAGTTGCCAGAACCACTCTTCGACATCCCGACGTGGCATGGGCGGAGTTTACTTGGGTGAAGGCGTGAGGCGTGAATGTCCCGATGTCCTGGTCCCGAGCCCCTCTACGGGTCGGGACGGGCGGGACATACGCTTTGAACCTGATTGGGCTACTACTCCCGGGCCCCCCTATGGGTTGGGATGGTAGTAGCGGGATGAAAGGGGTGACTGGCGTGACTGGGGTGAATGGGGTGAATGGGGTGAATGGGGTGAAGCGGAGTGAAAGGGGTGACGGGGGTGAAACGGAGTGAAAGCATTTATGTGCGTGCACACATATGTAGGTTTGAAAATGCAGGTTTGTCAACCATGTTCTAGAAAAATCCTTTGGTTTTTCTTGGCGGCATGGTAGAGCCTCGGGGGCAGGTGCCGGAGGAGATGCCTTCAGGGATGAAGGCACTACGGGGAGGCAAACGGGTAAGACGTTAACTGCTTGGCCCTACCGTCTCGCCTGCCGTCACTGGCACATCGCGACTTCCGCAACTTCATGATCGGCAGCTTTGTGTCGAACGTTGGCGGGTACATGCAGACGGCTGCGATTGCTTTTCACGTTTATCAGCTCACGCATAAGTCTCTGGCGGTGGGTGGGATGGGGCTGGTTCGGGTGGTGCCGCTGCTGATTCTCGGGCTATTCGGTGGGTATCTGGCAGACCAGTTCGACCGGCGCGGGATTGTGCTCGTGACGAACTTTATCCAGGCGGTCGTTGCGGGCATTCTCGTGTACATCGCGTTCTCGGGGCAGGCAACGTTGACTTCGCTTTACGCGATTGTAGCCATCAACGCGGCTACGGGAGCGTTTGCGGGGCCGGCTCGGCAGGCGATCGTGCCGGGGCTGGTGCCGGTCGAGGTTTTTCCGAATGCGGCCAGTGTGAACGGCATTCAATTCCGGCTGGCGGAGGTTTTGGGGCCGACATTGGCGGGACTGGCGATCGCCTCGGGTGGGATGTTTGGCTTGGATGGGCTCTCCCTGTGTTATCTGGCGAATGCGGTTTCCTTCTTCGCCGTCATGATTGCGGTCTGGCTCATCCCCAAGCGGATCGTCGTTCGAGCCAGCGACGCGAACTCACCCAAAGAAGTGCTCCGCACCATCGCCGAGGGATTTGCGTTTGTGCGGCGCACGCATGTGCTGCGCAACGCAATGTTCATCGACTTCTGGGCAACGCTCATGGCCGGCTCCTCGGCGCTGCTCCCGGCGTTCGCGCTGCATGTCCTAAACGTAGGCGAGCGGGAGTATGGGTATCTCACATCTGCATCGGGGTTCGGTGCTTTGCTGGCATCGGTGGCCCTTGCATGGATGGGAACGATTCGGCGGCAGGGCGCCTGCGTGATCGCGATGATTGCCACGTACGGGCTCGCGACTGTCTTCTTCGGGTTGAGTCAAACGCTTTGGGCGGCAGTGATCTGCCTTGCTGTCACGGGGGCGGCAGACATGATCTCGACGGTCTTGCGACAGACCATTCGTCAGCTTGCAACGCCAGACGAGATGCGGGGGCGAATGTCGGCGATCAGCATGCTATTCCACATGACCGGGCCGCAGCTCGGGGACTTCGAGGCGGGCGCGGTTGCGGATTTGACGACCGTGCGGATTTCAGCGGTGATCGGTGGTGTGGGCTCGATGGGGGTGGCGGGGTGGTATTGGGTGCGGGATACGGCTTTGAAGCGGTATGTGCATGGGTGAGGGGGACGGACCAGAGGGCCGGAGGCTGGGAGGGCCGGAGGAGCGGAAGATCGGAGGGGCGGAGGATGGGAGGGCCGGAGGGGACGGTTTTGGCTCGGTTTCTTTATGCGGCGGAGCTTAGTTTGGTTAGCCTGGCAAGCGCGTTTGTGAGGGCTTCGATTCGGATGGGCTTGGGGACGTAATCGTCCATACCGGCTGCTAAGCACTTCTCCCGATCTCCCGGCATTGCGTTCGCGGTCACGGCGATGATGGGAACTTGCTTGGCGGCAGCTTCGGAACTCCTGATCTGGCGTGTGGCCTCGAGGCCGTCCATGATGGGCATTTGGCAATCCATTAACACCAGGTCGCATCGCTCTTTGGCGAGCCATGCGATCGCTTCCTGGCCATTGCCCGCCAGGTCAACCGAGCACCCCTGCCGCTCCAGCAGCTTCTTGAGGATGATCTGATTCACGTGGTTGTCTTCGACTACCAGCACCTTCAGGCCTGCTAACGAGCGGCCGAGGGCGGGGAGGGCTTGCTCTTCCCCGACCGCAAGCTTCAGCGGAAGGTCTACCGTGAAGAGGCTTCCTTCAGGAGAACTCTCGACCTGAATCGTGCCACCAAGCATCTTCACGAACTGCGTGCAAAGAGACAAGCCTAGACCCGCGCCGCCATACCCGCGGCTCATCGAGGCATCCACCTGAGAGAACGGCTCGAAAATGCTCTGCAACTGATCGGCGGGAATGCCGATGCCCGTATCCCTCACCGCAAATCGAACCTTGGCGATGTCGCGACTCTGGCGTACCAAATCGACATCGACGCTCACCGTGCCCGTAGGGGTGAACTTGATCGCGTTTGACAGCAGATGCCCAAGGATTTGCTTAACCCGCTGGCCATCGGTGAGAAACTTCGCGCCGGGATCAAGATGGACGTCGCATCGAAGGCTGAGTTTCTTAGATGCCGCGATGCTTCGATAGCGATCGATCACATCCGAGCAAAGGCCCGCGAGTGAGACGGGAGCCGTCTCGATGACCGCCTGACCGGAATCAAGCTTCGCCATGTCGAGCACGTTGTTGACGATGCCCAGAAGGTCCTCGCCGCTATTTCGAATGTTCAACGCGAGCTCGCGCTGAGCGTAGGGCAGGCTCTCGGCAAGGAGGAGCTCGGTTAGCCCGATGACCCCGTTCAAAGGTGTCCGAAGCTCGTGACTCATGTTCGCGAGGAACTCGGACTTGACCTGCGTCGCCTGTTCGGCGGCATCTCGGGCCGAGATGAGCGCCTTCTCGGCTTCCTTTCGCACTGTGATGTCGTTGCCGACAATCAGCACTTGATCGGGCACATCGTTGCCTCCGCGTACCGGCGTCTTCACGACTTCGAACATGCGCGGCTGTCCATCAGCGCCTACGATCTCTCGTTCTGCCGAAAGCGTGAGGCCGCCGATGAGCAGGGATTGTGTTTCCTGCGCGATGATCGCGGGAGCGCTCGGATTTGCCGCACCAGCGATTTCGGCGTAACCAGCACCCTCGAGCTCGCTGAGTTTTCGGCCATATAGGCGAGCGGCGGATTGATTAGCCAGGAGGACCGTGCCATCGCCCGATTGCGAGACGACGAAGCTCGGCAGAGCATCGATCACCGAGCGGAGGAACAGCTTCTGTCGCTCCAGATCGTCCATGGCTTCCGAAAGCTGCTGGGTTCGCTCGGTGACCTGCGCATCCAGATTCTCGTTGGCGGCGGTGAGGCTGTCGGCGAGGTCGGCGTTGTCTTTGATGAGGCAAAGGATCCGGCCGAGGCAGCAAATGATCGCGACCATGCACCCGAAATTGAGTCCGATGACATCGTTCGAGTTAGGCCGTGCGCTGTTGCCCCAAAGTGCGAGCAAGACGAGTCCGGCCAGGAAAAGGATTGGGATCACCGCGCTGCCGAAGCTGGCCCTACTGGTGCGCACCACTGGAACAATCGGATTCTGGGCATCTCGGTGGAGTTGCAGCGCTCCCAGCCCAACGACCAACGTGCAAGCAACCCAAAGGCAGTGAATAGGCCCGCTCGGAACGACGATTCGATTCATGAGATAGATCGACTGAATTACGTCGCCGGCAACATTGATCGTAATGCCCAGCATCAAGAGCCCGCGAGCTGACCGGAAAGGTCCGCCCAAGGACATAGCCGCGACGACGCTTGCAATGCTTATCAGATTCGCAAGAGGGAAGGCTAGGGTGAGCCAAATCGCGAATCTTGTACCTGCGAAACTCACCTGAGGAGCGATCAGGAAGAACCAGCCGGCAGCACTGATGGCGGTGACGATTAGTGCGACATCCAGGATCCACGGCAGCCTGGTTTTGTCGAGCATCCGCTTGGCTGGAAGCGCGAAGAGCGCGGCCGCCCAAGCTATGTAGGTGACGATTCCTCCGCTCTGAATGATGTTGTCGATCAGCGGCGTTGTCCGCTGCAGGCCAAGGGCAAGCATGCCGATCATCGATCCGAGCATGCAGGCATTGCCGATGGTGATGAGGATCAGCGCCGCTTTCCACCGCTTTGGCAGCGCATCGGAAGGCTTAAAAAGAACCCACAGCGGCCATAACAGGGCGAGCAGACTTGCGGCCACCCCAGCGTAATAGACTTCGATGGGCCGGGTTCCGACTTCGGTTGAAAAGCCGAGAGCGAGGGCCGTGAGAAGGAGGAGGAGTGCGGCTAGGGCAGCCGATTGGATACCGAGCTGCGGATTCTTGACCGATCTCCAACCACTTAGCGCCATCAATTGCTCCCCACTTAATCATCGACACTTTGCCGAAATCGCCTCATCTGCTTTCTTGCGGCAGTTATGAGGCTCGACTGGAGTACCGATTGGGCGCGAAGGAGGGTTCCAGGTGGATGTACGTGTTTTCTGCGCGTTTTGCCTAGAACAACTGTTGAAGCTTTCCGGTGCTATCACCGAGGGTTTCGGCGGGGATGCCGAGGCGGTCTAGCATGGAGAGGAATAGGTTGTTCAGAGGGGTGCCGTTCGCGTACTTCACGTGGCGGCCCGTTTTGATCGTGCCGCCGCCTTTGCCGGCGAACATGATGGGCAGGTCGTCGTGGTTATGACGGTCGCCGTCGGAGATGCCGCCGCCGTAGACGACCATCGAGTTGTCGAGGAGGGTGCCTTCGGGCTCTTTGATCGACTTCATCTTGCCGATGATGTAGGCGAGCTGCTCGGAGTGGAAGCGGTCAATTTTTCGCTTGGATTCGACTTTCTTCGGGTCCTTTCCGTGGTGGGACATGTCGTGGTGGCCGTCTGCGACGCCGACCATGCGGTAACTACGGTTGCTGCCCTCGTTGGCAAACATGAAGGTTGCGACTCGGGTGAGGTCGGTTTGGAAGGCGAGGATCATCATGTCGCCCATCAGGCGAATGTGCTCGGCGTAGTCTTGGGGAACTCCGGTGGGGATTCGGACGCCGCCCTCGACGGCTTTCTTGGAGGCCATGTCGAACTTGGCGACTCGCTGCTCGATCTCTCGCACGGAGGTCATGTATTCGTCGAGCTTGCGACGGTCGCGGTCACCAAGCCTTGCTTTGAGCGCGCCCGCGTCTTCGAGCACGAAGTCGAGGATGGAGCGGTTGTATTTCGTGCGGTGGACGCTGCTTTCCTTGAGCTCGGCGGCGTCGCCGTTGCCGAAGAGTCTTTCGAAGACCAGGCGCGGGTTGACTTCCTTCGCCACCGGAGTCGCCTCGCCTCGCCAGGAGACGCAGGAGGAATAGGCGCAACTGTAGCCGGAATCGCAGTCACCGGCCTGCGCGCTTCTCTCACAGCCGAGCTCGAGGCTGGGGAAGGGGGTGAGGTGGCCGATTCGGGCAGCGGCTACCTGGTCGGCGGAGATGCCGTTCTTGATGTC
>JBGGMI010000130.1:0-6101 GCA_041288075.1 Fimbriimonas sp. | reverse complement strand
GGGATTACGAAGGTGCACGCGGTCATCGGTGGGTTTCATCTTGCCCCTTTCACCGAAGATTACGTGCGTCAGACGATCGCAGCGCTCAAGGAGATGGACATCGATTACGTTATCCCGCTGCATTGTACGGGCGATGTGTTTTACGAACTTGCAAAGGCTGAATTGCCAACCAGACTACTGCGTTCGTACACAGGAACCCTCTTCGCATTCGAGGGTAGCGGTGCCTAGCAAGCGGAGTGCTCCGTCTCGGAGTGATCAGTGTCGAACAATAAAACGAGGCAAGTCCGCATCAAACCCTACAAAGGGACGGTTGGGGGTTGGGGATCCGTGAGAGGCCGAAACCTACACAATCCACCCCATCTCGCGGGCTTTGTTGCTAGCGGCCCACCACGCGCCACCAAGAAATTCAGAAAGTTTCACCGTAGCCTGCCCATCGTTCGTGCTCGACTGTGCTCGGAGCGGCGATCACTGGGCCTTAGTGGTTGTCTCAGTTTGGAGTTGCTTGATCGCCGCTTTTCGCTGATCAGGCGTGAGCTCCTTCTGAAACCCCTTCGAAGCTTCCCTGAAGTTAGTATCGCCATCCTTCTTTTCGGAGCAGCTTAATAGCTGGAACCCCATACCGATCAGGACAATGACAGCTGCGAAGTTCGCCGGGGTGTGAGGCATTGAACTTATCTATTCTCTTCGGGATCGCCTCACCAGGGCCGGGGATGGCATCGAGTTGGTCCACTAAGTTCCAATATCAGACAGCCGGGGATAAGGGGGGCGTCACAGGTTCATTCTGAGGTCGCGTGTTGTAATCTGCCGACAACGGGGGGCGAATCAATCTGCAGATTTCCACGACTCCCGCCGAAGGGGGGCTTCGTCCCGGTCGTTTGCGGGGCGATCGGGAGCGACTCGGAAAGCACGCTTGATGCCGAATTGGCCGTAGCGGAGGCACTTGAGACCCTCGGCTTCACCACAGAGGTCGTGGAGGTTGAGCTCAGTCTCGCCCCAATCGAGAGACTACTTTCGCGACGCCCCCTAGTTATCTTCAATCTTGTCGATGCGCTTGACGGCGACGGCCGGTTCGCACCCCGTGTGCCGGCGAGGCTCGATGCCCTTGGAACTGCCTATACGGGTTGTAGCACGAGCGCCCTGTCAGCAACCCTCTCCAAGGTCGGGACCAAACGGAAGCTCGTCCATGCCGGCTTACCTACCCCAGACTGGTCTGCAGATGGGAGGGGGCTTGATCCTAACGCTCGCGTGATCGTCAAGGCAGTGTGGGAGCACGGCTCGCTTGGTTTGGACGAAACGTCTGTGATGCGATGTGCAGATGCGCCGCGGGTGGTCACCGCACACACTTTGCGCCTTAAGACGGAGCATTTTGCTGAGGTTTACGTCGAAGGACGTGAATTCCACGTCGCCGTGCTTGAACGAATGTGTGGAGTAGAGGTTCTGCCAATCATCGAGATCCTGTTTGAGGGCGTAAAAACCTGCGAACCCAAGATCTATGGGTACGATGGTAAATGGACGCCCGACAGCGCAGCCTATATCGGCACAGTGCGCCGCTTCGGTCTGGAACAGGACGAGCCAGAACTGGCCACCATGCTCAAGCAGTTCGCGCGGGCCTGCTGGGCGCTGTTCGGATTCAGCGGCTATGCGCGCGTCGATTTTCGGGTCGATCCGACCGGCGCCCCCTACATCATCGACGTAAATGCAAACCCGTATCTTTCCCGGGATGCTGAAGACGCTGCTGCTGCCGCGCGGGCTGGATTCTCCTACTCAGACTTGATCGCCAGCATCGTCGAGAGCTCGCTTGGATTCTCGCAAGACAGCGCTAGACATGCTTCGCTCTTAAGGATTGCGTAGGCTGCGGAAACCTGGGACGCCAAGCACAGGGAGGCCGCCGAGCGGCGGCTAACGGTGATGAACCATGAGCAGCGCTCGCGTCCTCCGCAATCATCCCCTTAAGCAATTCGCAGAGTTGATGGTCGGCGATGACGTGTTCAACACCCGGTACAAAAAGGGCTGCTCGATGTACAACTGCCGGGGCCGCTGCTGTGCGGACGGCGTTGACCTGGACATCGTTGAGCGAGACCGCATCCTCGAACACGCCCATCTCATCCAGCCGCACATGGATGAAACCCAGGACCGTAACCCTCAGAAGTGGTTCCAGGAGAAGACGCATCGGGATGCGGACTTCCCGTCCGGGAAATGCACCACGACAGCTTTGAGCGAGAACGGCTGCGTCTTCTTGAATAAGGACGGCTATTGCGTGGTGCACATCTCCGAGTCGCACGTGCCTAAAGGGTTCGGATATCTAAAGCCATTCTTCTGCCGTGCCTTTCCGGTCTGCATCCTTAACAGCACATTGTGCGTTGACGACGAGCAGTGTCCCGATGAGCACAAGTACTGCGGTCCCTTGAAGAATGGACCTTTGACCATCCTCGATATTTGTGCGCCCGAGCTGGAATTTATGCTCGGCGCAGCTGGTCTAGCCGAGCTTCGCACGATGGCGCGCGAACATGCCGAGACTACATCGGACCAAAGTTCTAACCTCGATGACGGCGACTTGCACATCGGAGGAGCGTTTGCGATCGAGCAGATGACCGAGACCCCTCGCGAATAGGCGATTGGACACATTTGTGGATGCCTGCTTTGGGTCATGAGCGGACTCCTACGCCTCTTGTCGCACCAGTCGAACCGGCTGTTAGTCAATAGGCCTGGGGGCTCCTTTTCTGACACCGGACGTGCAGCAGTTATTGCGAACGGCTCCTGGAACAACATTCTTCAGCCAACAGCGACCTGAAGGACCCTGTACACCGGGCCTAACATAAGTCCAGGCGCGGCATCGGTTATCTGCTTGGCAGGCGAAGCTACAATCCGACGCTCCTCGTGATGGAGTATTGTTGTAGTCGCGCCCGGGCCGATCGATATTGAGCTCGAAGGTGAAGAACCTCGACTGCGCGGCGGCATGACCTGGAAGGCCGGATCCGACTACCAAGCCAAGCAGTGCCAGCAGGTAAAAGCGGCGCACGAAGCGGGTGGTCGACGCCTCATCTGACATGACGAGTCCTCCCAGTAGAATTCGATCCCGAAACAATAAACTTGGCAAAATCCGCTCCTTGAGCAGACATTGAATCGAAGCGACCGGAATGCTCCGTTGAGCGGAACAGTTATGCCCGACACTAGTGTCTGATTCGTGCCAAAAGCAGAACACGCGCACGCCCCCACTCCGAATGCCGGCCAACAATCCCTACCTTGCCGGGAGCGTATATCCGATCTCACACTTCAATCTGGGGGCGACCGACTCGGTCACAAAAGCCGGGCGGCTCAATGGCCGAAGTTCAACCCCGAAAAAGGTGCGGCCGACAGTCGGCCTAGCAACGACTTTGTCTCATCGTATCCAAAGCCTATGGAGGCTAACTATCACGAAAGGACACAGCATGTGGGCACTGGTGATTTTCACTATTGCAACAACTGGCGTAGCATCCAGCACCGTGACGTCGTTAGAGTTCGCCACGCAGCATCTTTGCCTTATCGCAGAACAACAACTGGAGTCTCTAACTGAGCCTGTAGTTTCGGAAGGGCTGGTTAGGTACACGGTTGTTGGAACATGCGTTCAAAGTTAGTGAGGCGGCGAAGAAAAAATAGACCTGCCGAGCGATCGAAACAATGCTCGGTCGGAGCCATGCAAGCATTTGCTTCCTCCGTCGAGCTCATGCTGTCGAACTCGTTCCTCGCCGAGTCGAGTGCGTGGGCGACCCAAAATGCCGAGCTGCCCATTGCTCATCCGCTCCGCAAACATCCTCGCTTACGGAGGGTCGATATTACCACCCTCCGACTTCGACGGGAAAACCTAGCGCTTCAGCGAGGTTGCATGGCTTCGGGAGGGGTGGGCGCTTTAGTGCTGCTCGACGTTCGGGTCTTCGCCTGGACGTACAGGTGGAGGGATGACCTCCTTCTCATGACCCGCTTCTGGGTTTGGGACTGTCGTGTAAATGCCCTCATCTCCGACCGAAGGGGGAAGGATCACGCCCTTATGCTCGGATGTGGGCGCGGTGCGCTGCTCCTCATCGGTTCCGGGTGGGTCGTCGCCCTGCGGGATGGTCTTCTCGATTGTATCGAGCGTACCATCTCGTGAAGCGGCAAGGGCCGTTTCAGGTCCTAACCAGGAGGCCAGAAAAATCACAGCGGCCACTGTCGTGCAATTGGTTGCGCACGCCGAACGCATACTAGTTCATCGCTACTTGCAACACTGTTGTTGCCGGAGATTGTTCATACGGCGGATCGAACGACGGCAAACTACCCCACGTCTCCGGAGAGGCGTGCTCCAACGATACGTGTCGGGGCATGTCTACTACCACGCCATGGACCTGATGCTGAGGTAGCGGGATCACTATTAGAGTTAAGGGCAGCGTTTCGATCGAAACGTCGCCCTCAACGCTTAACACACGCGAGCGATCTAGCGTGGTGGGCGTGGCAACGACAGCGGCAGTAAGGCAAAGCAAGAGCAGTACCGGTTTCATGCCGAGCCTCAGTCGGCAGCGGCCTCCGCCGCTAAGAATAACTTGGCTTGCGCAAACTTCGTTCCAGCGAAACAGAGATCGGCGGCATACCGCGATGCCGTTAGCCGAACGGCTCACCACGTGTTGGGCCGCGTTCAAATCGTCACCGCTGACGAGCGTAACCGTGTTGCCATCCGAAGCTCACGGTGCGCGTGAAGCACCTCGCCACCGGCAAGTTTCTTCGCCACGCTACCGTGAGACGCTTCGCTCAACCTTGATGCCAGAAAGGCCTAAGCGCTAGCTGACCGTAGCCTGTCTATCAGCGAAGGATTCGCGGCCGGAGGCTTTGCGACAGGAGGATGCGGCAGCGTCACAACTTTGTCCCCGATGCCAGATTCGAATTGCATGAGCTTGTTGATCATGGCCAGGGTCTCTGTGAGTTCCGCTATTTTCGTATCCCGCTCAGCCTGCAAATGCTGCATTACCTTCTCGAAATGGGCATGAGCAGCATTGACCTGACCCTGAATAATGTTGGCACGTTCTTCGAGATCGGCAAGCCCTGCAGGCGAAGATGGACGAATTGCTGCATGCTCATGCTCGAGCGGACAATGCAATGACTAAGATCGATCAGAAGGAACCGAAGGACAACGTGCGCCATCGGACCGAAGCTCGCTCCGCGGACTAGAGCAGCTACGCCGTCGCATCCTCACACAATCCAACCGAGCTCGCGTGCCCTCTCACTTGCAGCCCACCAAGCACTGCCAAGGAACTCGGATAGCGTCACACTAGTCCGCCGATCATCCGAGCTCGACTGGTTCTTCGCGAGAAGGAGCGGAGAATCTTTAGGTTTGTGGTAGGTGACCGTATAGTTCGTTCCCGGCATCGTGACGGTGATCGCGTTGTGCAGAAGTTCGATGTGTAGGTCTGGTCGCATCGTCGTCAGTGCGGAGCATGTAAGAAGCCCCGGCGCAGGGTCCAGGGCTTCTCGCGCGCCCCACAACTGTCTCAGGGGGTGTGGCCGTGGAGGTGGGGCGCGTTACTGAAGAACTCTCACCCGCGGGACGCGTTCCCTGGGAACGCCCGGTCCTGAAATTTCTTAAACATAGTGCTCTCCTTTTGGGCTTCGCCCGATTGGTTGGGGCTTCATCTTTCGAACCTCGGCTGTGAGCGGTTTGTTGCCTGGCTTCCTGCGGACATAACGCCGCAATAACGCGCAGCTGCCGCAGATAGCAAAAAGCCCCGGCGCTGTATGGGGAAAGCACCGATGCCAATCGGGGGGGAAGACCGCCAGCTCCATCGAGCCAGCTTCATGAGCTTAACGGGGGGCCGTGATGCCTGTGAGAAATCCCAGACAGCCAAACAAAGAGGGCGCCGGCCGAAGCCTTAGCCCGGCCCTAATGCTCCGACGCTTAGCTGACGAGCCGTTGTATCAGATTGACCACCAGAAGCAGGACCACCGCCCCCAAGGTCGCGGCGACAATAGCGCCGACAATGCCTCCGCCCAGGGTTAAACCAAGACCCAATCTGGGAAATAGCCACGCTGCTACAAAGGCGCCTGCGATGCCGATCAGGATGTTCCAGAGCAAGCCGAACCCTGCTCCCTCAACCAAA
>JBGGMI010000129.1:0-10334 GCA_041288075.1 Fimbriimonas sp. | reverse complement strand
TAAGAAGCCCTACAGCATGATTCAGTATCGAATTTACGGGCTCAGCGACGAACCGATCGTGCCGAAGCCAGGCGACATGCTGCTGCTCTGGTTCCACAAGCTGACACCACAGGGCCATAAGATCGCACGGTCACATTTTGCTGGGAGAATCGTGCCGCTTTTGAAGAACGACCACAACCGTCGGGATACTTACTTCTTGGAGAACGACAAGATCGGGGACCTGGCCAGCGTAGCCATTTCTGACCCGAGAACCTCCAGTATGTCCGTTCACAAGCGGAGCGTCGATCCGATACGGAAGCACTACACTCAGCCGATGAAGGTCGAGCGGTTTCGAATCTTCTCGGTCACCTTCGAGAAACGGCGTTAGCGGTGTCGTCACTCTTGGGCTAGTTTAAAAACCGCTAGCCCAAGAACCGACCCAAAATGAGCAAAGCATCGTCAAAGACCCGGCTATGGACGGATCTTTTGGTGCACCCGACAAGTGGTACGACCTTCTCATCGTGCCCGGACTCGCCGTTTTCTTTGGGCTTCTCATTCGCTTCTTAGGCTGGAACCGGGAGAAAATGGGCAAGCCGAGCACGACGTGGAGCTGGTTTGCGATCGCGGTTCTCGCGCTCGGAGCGTTCGTTGGTTTTAAGGCGATGTGGAACCTGTTCGATCCTGATCTGGCTGCTTTCTATCGAGCCACGATCTGGCAAAGGCGGGTTTTGGTCAGCCACTACCTGGCTTTCGGACTTCCATTCATTGCCCTGCTCATTGTCATTGGCTGGAATATGACTGAGAAGCGCCTGGGCAGGCCCATCGCAATCTAACGAGTCGCGCGGAGGCGAAGCGTTAATTCTGTTTGTGGCGGGACGAGGCTTCCCAACCCGCTCGGGAATCTGTCTGGGCTGAAGATGACCACTCTCTCGCCGCCCTCCTGCATGCCTGAAAGGGCGGCATCCAGCAATGGATCGCCAGCACCTGGAACATAGGTGAACTGCTGCCCTCTCTGGCCCGAGCTCTGCAGAAGACGCCCGAGCCCATCGAACAACTCGAATTCCAGTTTGGCTCCTCGGCCGGATTCGATAACCTGACCGTTGCCCACGGTCGTCTCATAAGCGGCGACCCCCTCCGCAATCCAAATATCCATGGGCTCGAAGAATTCGATGCCCGGAACGCAGGTTAGAGTGGCGAGGAGGGAGACGAGAGTCATAACGGTATAAGGTGAGGACGATGCGGAAGCACCGAGTGAACGTGGTCGGAAGCGCGAATATGGATTTGGTTGTGCGAACGACGCGCTTCCCTCTTCCCGGAGAGACCATTCTTGGTGGCGAGTTCTCCACTTTTCCCGGTGGAAAGGGTGCAAACCAGGCAGTGGCCATTGCAAAGCTGGGGGGACATCCGCTCTTTATCGGTAAAGTCGGCGCGGATCCTTTTGGGCATGAGCTGAGCCTTAGCCTCGGACGCTCAGGCGTCGATATCACCGAGCTCATCGTGAGCGAAGACCATCCGACCGGGATCGCAGTCATCACCGTCGATGGGGCAGGTGAGAACACGATCGTGGTTGCGTCCGGGGCTAACATGGCGTTGTCTCCTGAAGAGGTGGACATGTTGGTCACCGACAATCCGTCCAGCGTTCTTCTTGCCCAACTGGAAATTCCTTTGAAGTCGGTGATCCAGGCAGGACGGGCGCATCATGGCATCTTTATCCTCAATCCAGCTCCAGCCAGAATCCTGCCGAAGGAGCTGCTGGCGATGGTGGACGTTATCACTCCGAACGAACATGAGACGGAGCAGCTAACGGGTATTGCACCGCAGGACGAGACATCTTGCCGACTTGCTGCGGAAGCCTTGCTGGAGCGAGGCGTGAAAAATGTGATCATCACCCTCGGGAGCGCAGGTTGCTATCTCAAGGGGAAAGCGGGCGAAGGGAGCTTCAAAGCCTTTGGAGTGGATGCGATGGATACCACTGCAGCCGGAGACGCATTTAGCGGTGGCTTGGCTCACGCGTTGAGCAGCGGCAAGGAGCTTAAGGAGGCAATTACCTTCGCCTCCGCAGTTGCGGCTCTCTCCACTACCCGTTTCGGGGCGCAGAGCTCGATGCCGACATTGGCGGAGGCGAAGGCGTTTTTGCAGGTCTAAGCTAGGGTGCTACCTGCCAGAAGAGTTGGTCGAGTTTGGTGGTCCATTGGGCGGGTTGGCTGCCGGATGGGGCTCTCCACGTTACTCTCGCTCGGATCTTGCCGGTGCCGGGCTCGACGAACCTGGCTAGGGAGCCGTAGGCGCGGTAGGTGTGCGCCCAGTCCGTGATCTGGGTCTGGCTGGAACCGAGGCTTTCGAAGAGGCCAGTCTGGAAGTTGAACATCTCCACCTTTTGGCTCACGCTTCCCAAGGGCGTGGAGGCTTCCATCGTCAGCGAAAGGCCCGACGGGGTTGCGGTGGGGACAGTTGCTTCGGCGATGATCTGGAGCGGGGATGCGTTTGTGGGTTCCGTTAGCTTGTTCTGGAGGATTAGGTATCGGTCGTCCGTGCTAGCGAGCTCCGTCTTTGTGCCGCCGATTGTCGTGCCTTTGTAGACGGTGAGCGTCGAGGGCTGGGTTTGCGGCGTTCGGTCGAATCGGGCGATGACGTTTTGGCCGACTCCGAAGAGGGTTCCGCCGGGGCGGGCGTCCATGCCTACGAACCACTGGAAGTCTTCGCCCATGGTTGGAACTTGGCTCCAGTGTGCGCCGCCGTCGGTGGTGCGATAGGCGATGGGGCTCATGTCTTGCAGGCGGCCGCATACCGTTACCGTGTCTTTGTTTTCGATCGCGATGCTGAAGAAGTGGGCGCCGTCGTTGCCGACCGGCTGATACTTCCATGTCTTGCCTCCGTCGATGCTCTTGGCGACGATGCCGTCCCAGCCGACAATCCAGGCGATGTTCTTGTTGTAGAACTTGATCTCATCGACTAGGGGGCTGGTGAATCTTGGATCCAGCCAAACATCGGCCCACGTTGCGCCGCCGTCCTGCGTCCGATACATCCGGCCGCCGGCGAAGAGGATAATGCCCTGGCTGGGGTCGCTGAAGTCGACGCTCACCATCCTCCCACCGCCGTCCGGCATAAGGGTCCAGGTGTTGCCACCGTCGATGGTGTGGTACGCTGTTCTGTGGTGGCCGAGGTCTTCGTCGAGCCCGACGAGCCAACCTTCTGTGCGGCTGACGAACTTTACGTCCTCGATGAAGAACGCTTCGGGCAGATTGGGGTAGCCGATGTTTTGCCATGTCACACCTGCGTTCTCGGTCTTGAACACGGTGCCTCCGGGGCCTGCGACGGCGGCGAAGGTGCTGCCAACGGTGCATACGCTGCGCAGGCTCTCTTCCCTGCCGAAGACTTGACCGGTGACGCCAACCTTGGTGATGTCCCAGCGCCGGCCACCGTCGAGGGTGTGGGCGACGTAGCCGTTCTCTCCGGCCGCATAACCCTGATTGTCGTCCACCATGACGATCTTGTAGAACTGGGCGCCGATACCGTTACTGGCCTGCGTCCACGTGACTCCTCCGTCGGTGGTCTTGAAGACCAAGCCCCCCTGCCCGGCGATCCAGCCGTTCTGGGTGTCCGAGAAGGAGACGCACCACTCGGCAGGAAGCGCACCGAGGCCTTTAAGCTGCTGAGTCCAGGTGAGGCCGTTGTCGACGCTGCGCCAGACATCGCCGGCTCCCGAGACGCCAACGATGGTGTTCGTGTCGACGACGGTCATGTCCATCAGCCCTGTAGAGATGTCGGTGGTGCTGTACAGGCTCCAACGCGAACCAGTGTTGATGGAGCGGTAGATGCGGGTTCCTACGATGGCGATGGCGGTGGTTCCGTTGATCCAGAGTACGTCGTTTGCGGACTGGGTGAAGGCGCGGGTCCAGCTCACGCCTCCGTCGGTGGTTTTGAAGATGCCTGGCGTGGAGGTTTGGGCAATCTGGCCGCCCACGAGGCCCACGTTTGCGTCTTTGAAGTCCATGCCGAAAACGACCGGGCAGCCGGGGTAGCCGGAGCGGACGGTCCAGTTCACGCCGCCATCGGTTGTGCGGGCGATTGCTCCGTTGGCACCGGCGAAACCTGTCGTGGCGGAGACGGAATCGATGTGGTACCAGGAGCCGCCGGGTACGGTCATGCGGGTCCAGGTTGCTCCACCATTGGTGGTTCGGAAGTGCTCCGAAGCGCCGCTCGTGTTTCCGATGAGGAAGCCATTGTTGGCGTCTCGGAAGTAGATCTCGTAGAAAGGCTCGGTGGAGGTGCCGAGGTCGACGGGGCGCCAGTTGAGGCCCCCGTCGGTGGTTTCCAGGAGCTTATGGGCGGCTCCGGTGATGAAGCCGTGCGTTGGGGAGACGAAGGCGACACCGTTCAGGTCCGTTTCTGTTGGAAGCGGGGCCTGTTTCACCCAGGACTGTGCGGAGGCGGCGGCAGTGAGGATGCAAAGGCCGGCCAGCGCAAGAGATGCTCTGCTTCGAGTAGACATGTCCAATAGGAGCTACGTCGAGGGCAGATAAATACGTGCCTTGATGGAAGCGTCGCTAGTCTGTCCCTCCCCCTCGGCAGGGGCGGGTTTGCTTGAGTTCTCGTTGTGGCCGATTAGTCGCAGCGTGGCTGGGCGTTCCTAGGCGTTGACCTGGACCATCTCGTAGGCTTCGATGATGTCGCCTTCCTGGAAGTCTTCCCAGTTCTCGAAGGTGATGCCGCACTCCATACCCATCGTGACTTCGCGGACGTCGTCTCGGAGGTGCTTGAGCGTGGCGACTTCGCCTTCGTGGACGAGCTCGCGGTTGCGGCGGACACGGACTTTGGCGTTTCGGGTGATCTTGCCTTCGGTAACGTAGGAGCCGGCGATGACGCCCTTCTTGGAGAAGACGAGGCGGAGTCGGACTTCGACGGTTCCGAGGTGTGATTCCTCGAACTTGGGCTCGAGCATGCCCTTGATGGCTTTCTCGATGTCTTCGATCAATTCGTAGATGATCGTGTAGGTGCGGATTTCAACCTTGCGCTTTTCGGCTTCCCGCTTAGCGCCGGGCTCGGGCTTCACATTGAAGCCGACCACGATGGCGTTTGAGGCACTGGCGAGGAGGATGTCGCTTTCGGTGATGCTTCCGACGCCGACAAGGATAATCTTGGCTTCGACTTCCTCGTTTCGGACTTTCTCGAGCATGCCCTTGACGGCTTCGACGGAACCATGGACGTCCGCCTTGACGATGAGGTTGAGCTCTTTGAGGCCCTCTTCCTGCATCATCGCGCGAAGGTCTTTAAGGCTGATGCCTCGATTCTTCTGAACGATGTTGTCTTGGCGATGCTTGGATCGTCGCTCTTCTGCGATCTGACGAGCTTCCCGCTCGTCCTTGACCACTTCCACCTTGTCTCCAGCGGCAGGAACTTCGTCCAGACCTAGGATTTCAACGGGGGTGCTGGGGCCGGCTTCCTGGATTCTTTCTCCCAGGTAGTTGTCCATCGCCTTCAGTCGGCCGAAGCTGGTTCCTACGACGACGGCGTCTCCGATGTGGAGGGTGCCTTCTTTAACGAGGACGGTGGCGACTGCTCCCTTGCCCTTCTCCATCTTGGCCTCGACAACCACGCCTTGGAACTGGCCCTTCGGGTCTGCCTTGAGGTCCATGACCTCGGCTTGGAGGAGGATCATCTCGAGGAGGTGGGGGACGCCTTCGCCGGTGATGGCGGATACGGGAGCGGTGATGACTTGGCCGCCGTAAGCCTCGGGGATGACGTTGAATTCTGGGAGTTGCTGGAGGATGCGATCCGGGTTAGCCTCGGGCCGGTCGATCTTGTTGACCGCGACGAGCATTGGCACGTTAGCGTTCTTGATGTGCTGGATCGCTTCCTTGGTCTGCGGCATGACACCGTCATCGGCGGCGACCACGAGGATCGCGATGTCAGTGACCTGCGCGCCACGGGCTCGCATGTTGGTGAAGGCGGCGTGGCCTGGGGTGTCCAGGAAGGTGATCTTGCCTTCGGGGAGCTCGACCTGGTAGGCACCGATGTGCTGGGTGATGCCACCGTGCTCTTTGGCTGCAACATTGGCCTTTCGGATGTAGTCGAGCAGCGAGGTCTTGCCGTGGTCGACGTGGCCCATGATGGTGACTACGGGCGGCCTTGGCTGGGCTCCGCCTTTCTTGGCACCGTTGGTTTTTGGCTGCTGAACTCTGGGGGCCGGGGCTTCTGCAATGCGAAGGGTGAATCCGAAGTGCTCGGCCAGCTTCTCGGCGACGTCGGGCTTAAGCGCGGTGGTCAAAGCCGCCATCGTCTTGAGCTTGGTCATGAGCGTCTTTTGGACGTCAGCCTGGGGGACTCCCATCGCAGCGGTCATATCTCGCGGGGTGGGGTTTGGCCGGAGGACGATCTCTTTGGAGCCGGCTTTGTCTTTGCTGCCCTCCCTGATTAGCTCCAGCGTGTCGTCGTCGGCTTCGAAGGCGGCACCGTCGTGCTCGACGCCCAGCTCGTTAAGCACGCCATAGATTGTTCCTGGGGCGAGCTTAAACTCCTGCGCCAGCTCCGCGATGTTCACCGTCATACCTGTCTTCTTTACCTCAGTTTGCATATTAGTTCTGTTCGTAGCGCCTGGATATCCTCTTGTGAGACTCGTGTTCGGAGGGCGCGGTCTAGTTTGACTTTCGCTAGCGCCGCTTCGATGCAGTTTGGGTCCGGGCAGATGTAGGCGCTGCGTCCCGAGCCTTTCCAAGTCGTCACGCGCCCGTCGGGCGCTTTTGCTACACGCAGGAGGGAATCCTGATCTTTACTACGCCGGCAGCCCACGCAGGTGCGTTGAGGAGCCGTTTTGGGAGTCACTGGCTATTTTGGACTAAAACGACCCCTAATTGCCCGGTTCCTTTACACCGGCATGAGCCCCATGAAGAGGAGCCAGGTGAGGGGAAACAGCAGGAGCCATCTCCGCTTCGACCGCTTCCCTGCCATCGAATCGGGATGCGCCATCACAAGGCAGCCGACGCAGAGAACTAGCAAGGCGGTGCTGCACATGAGCGCCTGGTCGAGTCCTTTGTACGGAGCATTGCCGCACCCGCCTAGCTTGACTGAGAAGACGGATGGCAGCCATGGTGTGAAGAGCGAGAAGGCAAAGAAGATCCGGGCAAGCCTTTGCAGCAACACCGCGGTATTCATGCCTGTATGTTACGACAGGTTCGCCGGGATGGTGCGTCAACGGTGCCGGGCCGAAGCCGAGTTATGGTTTCCCTTTCAAAGGTATCAGCCCCTCCCCGCGAAGAACCCCGCGACGAGGATGGGAAGCGCAATGACGTTAAGAAACACACCCCATGGTTGGCCCAACAGCATGAGGGCAATTCCAAGCACCATGATGGTGAATCCTGTCAACCCTACCTTTGCTCGCAAGTCCAACTGTGACACGAATCTGAATGTAGCACCTTTGCACAATCACTCCGCAGCCCTTAGCTGGGATGCGACTTTGCCCATTTATCTGATGGAAACAGGGTCGCAATCCGCTCGGAGCCGATTGCGCCGATTGCGAAACGCTCCTTTCTATTGTTCAGCAACTGTTGAGTCCAGTCGGTGAGGCCACCGTCAGCGAGAAAGTGCTCCGTGCCATCGGGTGTGGACGCAAAGACGCGAAAGCGGATGCACTGGTAATAGCTCTTCCCCGATTCGTTCTCCGGATCGTGCTCTAGTAGAGTCTTAGGGAACTGGGCTGAAAGCGCCTCGCGGATGGGTCCAAAGAGACGGCCGGGAGGCGCACCTTCGAGTTCGGTGAACAGGATGCGCGACGATTCGATCCCGAGGCTGCCAAGGAGCCGGAGGTAAAAGGCGGCTTGTTCGAGGATCGCCCTGACCTCGAACGCGTAATCCGGTTCGGCCCTACCCGCGATCGTCAAGGCAAATAGCCGGAAGTGGGCGAATGAGGCTGGCTCCTTCACGCTCCTGGTCCTTGTCAGACGGTGGCTTGCGCAAAGCCTCACCGTTCCGGCGGGGTCTGCTTTCCGCCTCAGACCAGATTCCAGCGCTAGCACATTCGTGCAATCGGAAACTACCTCGTTGTTCCGGCTGGTCGAAACGGCGTTATCTTGCCCCAGCTTGGTCAGGCCAGAGACGACTCCGAACGGCGCAAGAGGAGAGAGTTCTACAGGCTCGAAACCCTCCACGAGAGACATCGCGAGAGTGTCGAACGCCACCTGCGTGAGCGGGTTCACTCCCGATTTCCTGACGTATCCATCTTTCCCGTACTGGTCGAGAAGCTTCTTCGGAGTGACGCTTAATGCGCGTCGGCGGTGAACCTCCAGCATCAGGGTTTGCAGGTCGGGAGCGCTCAGGTCGGCGAGACGCTGCACGAGCTCAGGGGATTGGACCTGGCGAAGAATCCTTTCTAAGTGCCCGTCATCCATGGCTGCCCCACTTGTAAGGATCGTCGCCGCGTGCCCAGAGATAGCTGACGAGTTGGCCGGTGTGATACCACTCGTGCTGCGCCAGGCTCCTGAATGCCTCGTGCAGGGGCGTTTCGGGGAGGCCGAGCGACTCGAACCAATCGATTGGGAAGCTTGTGGGGGCTTCCAAGTCGGCTACCGAGAGACTGTTTAGATAGGCAAGCGTCTCCGCGCGAATCTCATCGAGTGAGCGATGCAGCTCCTCAACGGTGCTCGCGGAACCGGCGAAGGTTGATGCCTCCTTGTAGCTCAGCGCCCGCTGCTCTCGGACCGAAACCATGATCTGGAGCTCCGTCGCCCCGATTTCCTCAAGCTGCCCCTTTATGGTCCGCATCCCTTCTGTCGGTGCCCAAGGAAGCATCTCGTCCTTCAGGCGGCCAATAACTTCTTCCAAGTCTGCTCGCGCGGTATCGAGACGGCCGATGAGGAGTTGATGAAGCGTGGGCATGTGTGTAGAAGATTCTAACCGGCTCCCGACACCTACACCTTCTTAAAGGAGCGCATATCTTCATCCGGCTGTAGTCGCCAGCTGGATTGTGCCCGCGCGATGCTCCCAAGGCGGAGAGAGGCAGTACGCGGGCACAAGCCATCCCGCGACTACCTGTGCTTACCTTACAATGGGAACGGTGCGGAGAAAGTGGTTAGTGGCGACTTGCGGAGGGCTCCTTCTGTTTACTGTTGCGTTCCTGATCTTGACACCCAGACCTGCTCCACGCTTTGGGTTCCTGAAGGCTGCCGAACTGCGTTATGTGTCCGTGCACGATGTCGGCGGACGGAGCGTTTGTGGAACAAGCTACTTCTTGCAGGGGAGCCACGAATCAATCGTGCAGCGCGCCAATCGGGAACTCGCCGGCTGGAAGATCGTGCGCGACAAGATGCTCGACACGATCGAATACACCAAAGGCGAAGAGCACGTTTGGGTCGTCGGTTGGAACTTTGGCACCCCGGCTGAGCCTCAGACTCACCTGCTTTACGACCGGCCGAGCGTTCCAAGCGATGTCCCTCGCTCGTGGGTCGACCGAGTTCGGAGCTGGTTTCCCTGGTTGGGGTGAGGGGACCCTTCCAGGGGCGCGCTTATAATGAAGAGCGAGAAGTTGATATGAAGCGCTTGCAAGGGATCACGGTTGTCGAAGGGATATTGGTCCTTCTGATCATCGTGTTGATCCTTGCCTTTCTGTTTCCAACGTTTTCGGGCGGCCATGGCTCGCCGAAGACTGCTTGTCTTTCGAACCTGAAACAGGTTGGCATCGGACAACTGATTTACGCGAGTGATCACGATGACCGAACGCTCCTTGGACCTGGCTGGATGGACGTGGCGGCTCCCTATCTTAAGATTGAGCACGTCTATACATGTTCTGAAGTTAAGAAGGGCACGGAGTACGGCTACGCCTTTAATCAATTTATGGGCGGCGCCAAGATCGGATCAGTGGATGATGCGACCAAACACGTGTTTTACGACACCCGAAACCTGGAACGGAGCGTTTGTGAATTCTTGCCACAGTTTCCTGTTCCGGGGAGGCACAGTGGATTCAATACTATCGCGTATGCAGACTCGCATGCGAGGGCTCTCCGCATGGACCCCGAGCCCTCGAAGTGATTTTCTGAGAAGGCGCCTCCCCGTGGGGAGGCAGTTTGTTACTTCTTTCCCTCGGCAGCCGCTTGGCTTTCGCTTCGGATGTCGATCTTCCACTCTGTCAGCCTGGCTGCGAGACGGACGTTTTGGCCGCCTTTTCCTATGGCAAGCGAAAGCTGGTTGTCCGGCACGACTGCATAAGCGCTGTGCTCGGCCTCGTTCAGCTTGAGGCTGTTGACCTTGGCCGGGGAAAGAGCGTCCGTGATAAACGTCTTCGGGTCTTCGTGATAGGGCACCACGTCGATCTTTTCGCCGTAGAGCTCGTCCACGATGGCCTGAACGCGTGCGCCGCGGGGACC
>JBGGMI010000128.1:0-10901 GCA_041288075.1 Fimbriimonas sp. | reverse complement strand
GAGTTTCCTAATTACTGCGAAAATGGGGGAGTGATTTCATGTCCGTCTTGCCATCGTGAGAATCAGGTGGGATGGGGTTATTGTTGGGGGTGTGGGAGCGTGCTTTGTTCATTAGGCACGCTCAGCGATGACACGGATTTTGCTCCGCCGGGGGTGGAGCATTGCCAGCACGTGCGGCTGGTGAGCGAGGGGGAGGGGGTGGTGGAGATTTGGTTAGTCTTGGAGACTCACTCGAATTCTCCGGCGCGACTGGTATCCGACCAGATCACAGCTTCTGGTGTAACCACCGCGGACGTCATTTGGCCAGCGGAGGGGGAGAATGCGCATGCTTCACTGACGGTGCATTCCGACGATGGCCCTAGGCCGAGCCGATGGGTGAGGCGGTCGTGGCGGTCGCAGACAATCAACCTTTCAAGGCAGCTCGCTCTGAAGGAGATCAGCATCGAGCCGGCGGAGCTGCTGTTTACGCCCACTCGGAAGGTGCGCAGGATGTCCATTGCAAATCTAGGGCGAATGGCACTGGAGGTGAAGGGAGTGCAGGCCACCTTCGGCTATCGGTTCGTGACTGAAGAGCGGATGCCGCGAGTG
Source organism: Fimbriimonas sp. (assembly GCA_041288075.1). Lineage (GTDB taxonomy): Bacteria > Armatimonadota > Fimbriimonadia > Fimbriimonadales > Fimbriimonadaceae > Fimbriimonas. Next base: position 10,313 of record JBGGMI010000128.1, on the reverse strand, counting down.
CTCAAACCAGGGGAGCGAATTCATGGACTGATCCAGCGAACAAGCCAGGATTCGCCCACAGAGGGGCAGGTCGCAGTTCAATTCGACGATGGGATGCTGGCTGCGCCAATCACGGCGAAAGCAGCTTCTGAAGCCATCGCAGTGCCGCCGTGGACGGTAGGGATCGACTTTGGAACGAGCCATACGTCGATCGTTGTTCGGAAGGCGGGTCAGAGGGAATCTGCATTTTTGGGGCCAGACGGTCGCGAGCGGTTTCCGACGGCCGTTTATTGTCCGACGCCGGATGAGGCGACATGGAAGTACGGGCCGGAGGCGATCAATGAGTTTAAGCAGTCGAAGCGCGGCAAGCTTATTCTGGAACTGAAGAGCCACATGCAGCGAGCGGAGGAGGACCTTTTCGACGAGTGGCCAGGGGTGACGCCATTGTCAGTTCTAAGCTGGTATTTCCGGCAACTGCTGCTCGACTTGATACTTCCCTTCTTCTCCGATCCTTCACGACGAGGGGCTTTGAAGCGGCTGTCGTTCATTTTCAGCTTTCCCGTCTACGATGGACAAGCGAACGCAGAGTTGCAGCGGAACGCTTCCCTGGAGGCAGCTCAGGTGGCGGGTTTTGAGGCGTTTGGCTCCGTGGATTGGGCTTATGAACCGGTTTGCGCCGCCTGTTATTTGTTGTTGGGACGCGAAGGAAGCGCGTTGGAGCCGGACGAGCGGCTGATGGTGTTCGACTCGGGCGGGGGGACGACCGACATCTGCATGGGAACGGTGAGCCGCGAAGGAAATGGGCTTACGCTGCGGCATATCACGACAGGAGCAGCGACCCTGAGCCAAGGGCTGCAGTTTGGAGGTGGGCGAATTACCAGCCGGATGGGCAAGAAGCTGTTTCGGAAGCATGGAAACAACTTGAAGGCCCGAGTGATGTTGTCAGTCGGCGAGCAGGATGACCAGGCACCTGCTTTCCGGCACTTTCTAGAGCATGAACCAGCAGATCTCTTTGGGCCGGAGGAGGTTTGGCCCTGGCCGGCGAAGCTACCGGACTTCTTCTTGCTCGCCGATCAGGCGAAGGTGATTCAGGCGAACGCACCGGAGAAGGAGGTCGTGGTGTACCCGCAGGTTCCGGGACCAGGTGGTGCGGGTATATCGCTGGACACGATGATGACGCAGCTTACGGCGACAGAAGGGATGGAGTCGATCGCGTTGTCGGTGAAGCAGTTCTTGAGGACCGAGAATCCGCAGAAAGTGTTTGCGGTGGGCGGCAACAGTCTGATACCTCAGGTGCGGAAGGCTCTAGCGCTGGTGGCACAGCGACCGATCGAGGAGATCGGGGATCGAGATCGAAACCTGGCGGTTGCATTGGGGACGGTTTGGGTGAAAGAGCTAGTGTTGAACACGATGGAGTACGGAATCATTGTTCGGGATGGCACAGGAGGGGTTCTGTCGCATTACAAGGCCGGCTCTCGGCCCGATCCGACCCCGGGGTCATATGTTGCGATGATGCCTCCGGGATCCTTGGTCGGGTTCGAGGTGGCGGCGGAGCTTGAGGAACGGGAGGCCGAGTTGTTCCGCCCGAGCATTCGCAACGATTCGGGGCAGCCTCAGTATGTGCATGTACAATTCGCGCTCGAGGGCGGCGACCTGGTGATGTCCCACGACTTAGGCGGGACGGCGCGAACGTTCCTGAAGTATTCGGTTTAAGGTTGTCATGGAAGTCATCGGAATCGTGCTGCTTTTATTTGGCCTGGCGCTGTCGGCGGCGTTGCTTTCGATTCTTCTCAAGATCAAGACGGGGATCGAGGAATTGCAAGTGACGGTTGCTTCCAATGCTCAGGCTCCTACTCCCGCTCCTTCTCGCCCTCAGGACCCAGACCCTGCGGCGGCGATCATCGAGCCGCCTCGTGTGGATTTACCTCTCGATGAGCGGGTTTCTGGTTTGGTAAGGCGGGCGCGAGAGTTCGGGGTTTCTAGCGGCGGTGCGGTGAAGGCTCACTCGGCCGAGCTACTGGAGCAGGCGGAGGGGCTTTCGAGGGTTATTCCGCTGTTAGGGGAGCCGGAATTGGAGCTTGCTGCCTTGGAGAGCTTGGTTGGCGCGCTATATGCACCTCCCGTCATGATCCCGGCGTGGCGGTTGGAAGACGCGAGCCCTCACTTGGAAGAGATGGGGCACGAGCTAAATTACGTGCGTGCGGAGCTCGTCTCCCGGTTTCGCAATGCGGGCGTGGAGGCGATTTATCCTTTGCCCGGAGAGTCCTTCTTTGATGCCACGGAGCATGTGGATGCGGGCGGAAGCCCGGGGCGGACCGAGGACTCTGCGGAGGACAACCTGATTACGGGTGTGCTTCGACCAGGCGTGAAGTATCGTGGGAAGGTTGCCTTTGAGGCGAAGGTTTTTCGGGTGGTGCTCGATGCTCCGACGGCAGAAGGTGACGTCGGCTGGTGACGACTTGCGTGTATTGTCTGCGCGAGGCTCCCCGGGCTGACGCGCAGTATTGCGTTTTTTGCGGATGGCCCCTCGTGCAGGAGTGTCCCTATGAGGGTTGTTCGTCGCTGATTCCTTTGCTTACGCAGGGTTCGGCCACAGTTCGCTGCCCGAGTTGCGACAATCCTTTCAAGGTGTGCTCGGATCGCCATTGCGGGAGGCTGTACAGGTACTCGGCGCGCGTTTGCGAGAACGATCATGCAGAGGAATTGTTTGAGCCGATACCGGGCTGGCCTCTGTATTGCGGGGATTCTCGTCGGAGTGGGTCCGCTTCGGTTCCGGACGCACGCCTCGGGACTCGTGTTTGGGATTCGCAATTTGTCACCCAGGATTTGCGGATTTCGATTGGACCCATCGTCGCGGCAGCGGGAGAGGTTGGATTCGTGGCGGGCAAGTCGCTGCAGATGTGGAGGCCGGGTGATGGGATGCGGAATCCGGGGCACCTGGACGACGAGATTCCTCATGAGCCGTGGCGGATAACCATCGCAGGCGGATCGGTTTTCTGTGTCGGGAGGGAGGCGGCCTATTCCCTTCCTATGGGCAGCGGCAAACGGGGCAAGCGAGTCGGCATGTACGTGGCGCAGGGTGCACTGGACACGCTATGGCTCGGAATCCGTCGGGAGGAGGACACGCTCTTTGCCGAACTCGTGAGCGGCGAGGGCGACTTGGTTGCGTTGCACGAAATTGGCGAGGTGGAGGAGGGGGTGCTGCAGCCCGTTTCGAATGGCGAGACAGCGCTGTTAGTTTCGGATCGGGGACGGGTGTGGGAGATGGGGCATGGCTACCTGGGCTCGCTGGGCCTCGATCAAGTGATGTATGCGACCATGCTAGAGGGGCAGGTCTTGGCGGTCGGGCGGAAGAGTGGCTCGATCCATGTGGCGTCGATGACCGTCGGCGGGATTCTCGGGGTGAGCCATCCGATTTCAGGGTTGATCGATGTGGCTTGTCCGCCGATGGTAGCGGGCGGGAAGTTGGTGCTGGTGGGGCGGCAGCCGGATCGGGTGTTTACGATCGAACCTCTGACTTTACGAGTTGAAGCGGAGCCGTCGCATGGATTCATGAATGTGGAGTCGGCGCTGATGCTGGAGACCAGCCAAGGACCATTTGCGGTCTTGGTCGGCGCGGACCACAACCAAAAGTGCGTGAGTCTCGTAAACACCCAAACGGGATACGTGCCGGGGCGAATACTGTCAGCGGGAAGCAAAGCTTCGGTGAATATAATCGCGGCTGATGGGATGCTCTTCGTGGCGCAGTCCCAGCAGGAGGAAAGCAGAATAAGTGCGTACAAGCTCTAGATGGTTGATCGTGTTGATGTGGGCGCTTGCCGCGTGCGCGGTTGCGCAAACGCAGCCGAGCCGGACGCGCAGTGAGAATGCGGCCATTTGGCTTCGAGACCAATTGAATGCAGAGCTGTCGGCGAGGATTCCCGATGCAGGGAAAAGTCCTCTGGCGGATTATCCTTTCCACTTCGTGTTTTTGGTGGATTCATCTCAGGCGAGTGCGAAGAGTGCCTATCCAGAATTCGTGAAGCAGACGTTGAGCCACTTTCTGCGTGCGGTTGAGTTTGCGCAACGTGGCAGGGGTTCCACAAGCTTGGTGTCTGTGTATCCGTATCAGACGGAGTTGTACAACGGCGATCCTTTCAGGGTGGAGGCACTTCCTTTGACCGAGAATGCGGTTCGGGAGGCGACGGCGAAGGTTCCTGGGTCCACGATTCCGAACCTTACGAACGGACAGCCCGCGCCAATCAAGGGTGGTCACGACCATAGCGGAGCCCGGCGAGCGGTTCTCGATGCCTTGATCGCCCAAAATGCGGGGGTTCAGCCAGGGGATTGGACTCGGCCGGTGCTGTTGATTCAATTCACGACCATCGATGTGAATGAGAGTCCCGGCGATCAGGAGCGGGATCGCCGGATTCGATCGCTTCCCGCGAGGACTTCCCTGCTCGAGGGCACCGGCTTTCAAGCCTATGACGTGAAGGGACTACCTTTGAAAACCGATCCTCCACGGAGCGGACTCGAGCCTTTCAACGTTTATCTTTGGACGTATGGGCCGGGCAGCTTCAGCGGAATCAAGCCATTGGCGGCCAAGACGGCGAGCGCACCACCGGCCGTGGTTGCGGCACCGGCAACGGACTACAGCAAGCTCGTGATATGGCTGGTGGTTCTGGTTGCGATTGCGGCGGCGGCATATCTGCTGCGGGGCATGCTCATGAAGACTCACCGTGTAACGATCCATCGAGGGGCGGCTTCGATTTATGGGCGCGATTTGAAGCGGGGGGAGCGGGTGGAGATTTGGGGGCCGGGATCGCAGAGCGTCGGCGTCGGTGCTCTTGTGCTGCCGGCAGATGCGGCCCCGGGAGTGCCTGCCCAAAAGCTCGCGACGATGAGGCTGGAGGGGAGCTCTCTTATTCTCGAACCACAGGTGTTCGATGTCGCGACTCCGGGTCGTGTAGGCGGGGGTTCGCTGACCATTTCACCGGGCAAGAAAACGGGATTTCAACTCGTTCGAGAGAACGTGAAGACGCAAATGCTGCACGTGAGCTTGAGCTGACTAATCACTTACATCCAATGAGCACTTTGACAGCTACCTTCCATCGGCGGATCGCCTGGCCCTTAACGGCGTTCTTTCTCTCGTGCTGTGCAGCCGCGCAGGACCTCGTTGGCGAAACCGCCGGGGGGAGCGCGCCGGTGACCGAACCAACTGCCGCTGTGCCGAGGGCCGACTTTGTCAACCGTTTTCTGGAGAGCTACACCACGTGGGATGTATTCAAGATCGGGTGGCTGCTTGCTACGGTCGTGGTGGCTTATGGGATCGGGACGGTGGCATTCCGAGTCTTGCTTGGCAGCCGAAAGGCGACGCTGGCCGGGAAATACGGATGCTTCTGGGGCGCTTTGGGATTTCTAGTGATAAACGTGGTTGTGTTCGGAATCGTTTTGTATGAGGCGCCGCCCCAGTGGTTGGGGTGGGTTCTTGCCGTGGCAGCACTGGTGCTGCTGGTACTCCTCCTCCTGAGCAGGAAGAAGGTGCGGGCTTAATGGCCAACCGAACGTTGGTTGTCGGGCTTGGCACCACCGGACGAGAAATTTGCGAAGGGGTGCTCGAGCGGATTGATGGGCAGGATGGCGGACTGGCGAACGTTCCCTGGGTGAAGCTGGTCGCCTTTGACACCAAAGAGACGGACGACACGGAGCTAGGCCGCCGGGGCATGGCCCACCACATCGGAATCGAAGCGGCACGCTATCGGGAGTACGTCACCAATCCTGGGAAATTCGACGCGGTCAATGGCTTCACGACCTGGAGCGATTCGAGCGTGATTTCGAAGGCAGACGGTGGCGGTTCGGACCACGGGGCTGGAAACACGCGCATGATTGGCCGCGCGTCGTTCATGCATCCGGACGTCATCGCGAAGGTTCATAGCACTATCGACTCCGCGCTGAAGGAATTGCACGGGCTCGATACGACGATTCGCAGACCTGGTCAGGAGCCGGTCGATATCGGCGCGCAGACGGTGGTGTTCGTTTGTGGCGCGCTCGTTGGAGGAACAGGCAGTGGCACTCTGATCGATCTCGGCTACCTCTTGCGGAATCATCCTGCACACGGCGCGAAGGTGAAGGTAGTTGGCATCTTGGGTGTGCCGGACCTTGGGCTGTCGGTCAATTTTCAGAAGGGAAACGCCTATGCTGCCATCACGGAGCTTGGCTACTTCTACTATCCGGGCGCGAAGTATCAAGCGAAGTTCGCGTTGCCTGCCATCTTCCCTGCCGATGTGAATCCGGGGCCTGGTGCGAAGCCGTTCGATGGCATCTTTCTGACGCAACCCAGGGCCGGAAAGACGAAGAGCGAAGTGGCAGTCATGAATTCAGGTTTGTCGGAGTTCGTCTACCTGGCGGCAACCAGTGAGACGCTTCCGCAGATCGCGGCGGAGCTGATCAATCCGGGCACCGTCTATGCGAACACGCCCGATCGGCTGGGGCGACCGCAAAATTTTGCCAGCATTGGCGTATCGGTTATCGAGTATCCGGTCGAGCACATCGTTCGAGGGGGAACGGCGCGGCTGACTTCATCGACCCTGCGACACTGGCTGGATAGAGGCGGCTTTGATACCGGATGGGCGGAAGGGGAATTCCTCAACAAGGTTGGGCTCTCAAACGGGAGTATCGTGGACGCGATTCTCGCGCCCCCGATCAATGCGCCGGCATTTCAGTCGCTAATCGCGGACACGCTTCAGAGCGGTGTTCATGACGCGCAGAGGAGTGGCGACTCGGCGCTGTCGCAAGCTGAATCGCAGATCGAGGCCGGGTTCAACATCAGCGCGGCGGCGGGGCCACGGATACCAGCGGGTGAAATTGCGGCTCGGGTCAAGAGCAAGGCGCAGACGGTAAAGGACGAGCGGCTGGCCGCGTTTACGATCCTGCTGCGAGATTACATCTCGAACTATGAGCGCGGACCGAACTGGGCCGAAGGGCTGTTGACGCATGTGGAGAAGCGTTGTCGCGAGGAGGTCGAAGCGCTAAGCGCAACCGTCGATCCGGCGGCGCTTCAGGAGTATGCAGACGCCATGTCGAGCATGCGTGCTGAGGTAGCGGAGATTTCGCGCAGCTTCTTGGGAACGCTGGGCTGGAAGAGCATGGCGCTGGATGTCACGCTGGACAAATACCGGCACGCGGCCGAAGTCTATTACGATCTGCGGCTCCGGCAGTTGACGTTCAAGAGCGTTGAGGACCTCTACGGCTCGATCATCGCGTTTTGTCAAAAGCTAAAGTTTCGGCTGACCGACCCGGATCGCGGAATACGGCAATGGGCCGAGAAAATGCATGGCGAGTTGCGTGCAGAATACGAGGCGAAGCGCGACTATGCACCCGTTGTCAATGGGCTTGCCCTGTATGTGGCGGGACCCAATCAGACTCTCGACAGCGACTTCGTGGCGTCGATGCAGGCGGTTTCGCACGATGGCGATCCCAGTGTGGCTCCCGGTTTTCAGAAGGAAGAGTTTGCGATGGCGAAGCTGCTTCGGCAGTGGACGTGGATTCAAGAGCAGCTCGTGACCGAATACAGCACGTTCGATCCTGCGACGGTGCTGGTCGACGGGTCTAAGGTTCGCGTGCCACGGGCGGAGGAGGCGGATGCGATTCGCAAGCTCGTTCGGCACCACTTCAACCAGTTGTATGGAAAGAGCGCGGCGGCAATGTTGGTCAGCCAGACGAACTGGCAGGCGCTCCTTAGCAATGCCGCCACCGATGCCGATCCGTTCATCAAAGTGGATGACTCTTATGCATCGGACGGAACTCCTGCTTCCGTCTCCGATTTGAGGACGCCCACCTTCGCCTTCTATGCCGGTGCGACGAATGCTCAGGGTCAGACGCCGGAAGCGTTGATTCATCAGCAACTGAGCAACAGCTTTTTGAACTTCGTCAACATCGCTCAGCCGCACAAGATCGTGCTCGTTAAGGCGCGTTCGACTTTTGCTGCGGGCAGCATCATCGGGATCAACGAGATGAAGGCGTTCTGGGAGCAAACAGGCGGGGAGAAGGAGCGCCAATCGAGGCGGGACATTCGGTGGCGCAACTTGGATGGCCAGCCGCTTATTCCCAATCTGATGCTCAACATCGGGCGAGTTCTGGCGGGGCTGGCGCTGGACTTGATACAGGCTGCGGGGCACGGTCCGATCCTAGTCGAGGTACCGCCGAGCGGGCCGGGTGGGGTCACGAAGACGATCTCGCTCAATCGCGACATCGAAGAGGCGGCTTGTCAGGTGGAGAAGGATTACGGAGTGGCTGGCTGGCTGCACGCGAAGGTCAACGAGAGAATCACCTCTCTGGGCCTTCGCGAGACGGCTGAGCGCTTCAACCGGTTTGCTCAGACGGTACAGGTTCTCGGGCTCACTCACCTCGGTAAGCCTCTGGACGATGGCTCTCGCGTGTATGGGTTGATGAGCGAGTTCTTGCGATCGGTGCCCGGGTTGGAATCGGAATGGATTGCACTCAGCAGGCCTGCTGAAGGAACCCGCAATTACATTCGGAAGGAGTATGACGAGGCAGATCAGGGGATTCGGGCGGGCTTCTACTGCCCCGGGTGCAACTGCTACCTTGGCAAGCTCTCTGAAGAGGAGCAGGTGAACGCGCTGGCGATTTGTCCCAATCCCGTTTGCCGGTACCCGATGCGATGACGCGCCTCGGGGCTGGCGTCTATCCCGCCGCGGTGACTCCCTTTGACGAAAGGGGTGCGATCGATGTGCCGGGGGTTGCGAGGCTGCTTGCATGGTTTGCTTCTAAAGGATGCAACGGTGCGGTTCTGGCGGGGACCAATGGCGAAGGGCCGTCTCTTAGCGCGCCCGAGAAGCGCGACCTCGTTCGGGTAGCGGTGCCATTGGCAGATGGGTTTGGGCTTCAAATCGTACTCGGGATCGCAAGCAACAGCCTGGAAGAGACCGTTTGGCTTTGCCGGCAAGCGTATGAGGCGGGGTGTCCGGCGGTTCTGCTGATGCCGCCCGGGTACTTCCGCGAGGCACCGGAGGCGGCAATCGAAGCGTGGTTCATGCAGGTGTTGAACCGATCGCCCATCGGTGTGCTGGTTTACAATTTTCCGAAGCGAACGGGCATTACCCTGACTGCGGAGCTGATGCAGCGGCTGGCAAGACATGAGCGGATGCTGGGCCTGAAGGACAGTAGCGGTTCCCGCGAAAACGTCGCTTCTTATGCAGAAGCCTTGAGGGGCCTGGGGAAGCTGCTCTACGTTGGCGACGAGACCTTGTTGAGTGCCACCTTGAACGCCGGGTGGACGGGGACGATTAGCGGGGCCGCGAATGTGCTGCCCTTGTGGCTTAGCGAGATCGTTTCCTCATGGCACACTGATCCCGATGCGGCACAGACAAAGTTTGAGCTGGTCCTCCCTGCGATTGAAGCCTTGCGGTCGGTTTCTCAGCCGGCGGCGAACAAGCTTCTACTGCGTGAGTTTGGCGTTTTGGAACGGAACAGCGTGCGATTGCCCTTGCTGCCAATGGATCAGGTGCCGGAGTCGCTCGAAGTCGTGCGGCGGCTGGCTTCATAATCAGGCATGCCCTTTGAAGTCCGCGATCTTGGCCATATGGCCTATGGTCCAGCACTCCAGGTGCAACTCAGCCTCTTGGAAGATGTGCTCGCTGGCCGTGCGCAAAACACGTTGCTTCTCGTCGATCACGATCCGGTGCTCACCCTTGGCGCAAATTTTCACGAGGAGCATCTTTTGCTGTCGCTTGCCGAATATGAGGCGCGAGGCATTCAGGTGGTGCGGAGCGATCGGGGCGGAGACGTCACATTCCATGGGCCGGGCCAATTGGTGATCTATCCCATCTTCAATGTGGCAGAGCTCGGGAAGGATCTCCACCGGTGGCTGCGCGATCTAGAGGAGACGATGCTCGTTGCCACGGAAACATTTGGCTTGGCTGGAAGGCGGTTTGCCCCACATACAGGCGTTTGGATCGGGGATCGAAAGATTGCCGCAATTGGGATCAAAATGCGCCGATGGGTCAGCATGCACGGCATCGCTCTCAACTGCGATACCGATCTTGGGGCCTTCGACCTGATCGTGCCCTGTGGCATTGGAGCCTACGGGGTGACCTCTCTAAGCCAAGAACTCGGGTACAGGATTTCGATCAGTGACGCCAAGCCCGCGGTAGTCGACGCCTTCCAGCGCGTGTTCGCTACTCGCTAGCGGCTTCAAGCTCTTTTCGCATTTCAGCCCTCTTGAGCTTGTCGGAGGCCTCTTTTGCGCGAATGAATAGTCCGCCGGCGACGATCATCGTGATGAGCAGGAATGCCGCGAACGTGATGAGCAGGATGCCCATGCTGTTCTGGAGGCC
>JBGGMI010000127.1:0-6408 GCA_041288075.1 Fimbriimonas sp. | reverse complement strand
AAGAGAGGGGACGGTTGCGACATCGATCAGGGCACCGAGGCCCCAGGCGACCAGCACGCAGGCGAGGAGATTGGCAATGGCGCCCTCCCAGGTTTTCTTAGGGGAAATGCTGGGTGCGAGGAGGTGTTTGCCGAAGGCTTTGCCCGCGAAAATGGCAGCCGTATCGCCTCCCCATAGAGGAACGATCGCCAGGAGCGCGGGTACTTTCCAGACGAAAAACTCCGTTGAATGCAAAGTGCCGGCGTTCCTGAGCTGCACGAGGGCGATTAGCGGTGCCGCGACCCAGAACAGAGCAAGCGACATCATCTTCGACTCTTTCTGCTTCGCTCCGACCCACGCCCCTAGAAGCCCGAACAAGAACATTCCTGCCGAGATAGGAATGAAGCTAGGGTCGACTCTCCAGGTGAACAGGAGGACGATAAACGCCGCAGCAGTTCCTGCTGCAGACGAGTCCTGACCGAGCAGCCCCGAAACCTCACGACCGCCGATGTAGGCGACGATCACGGCCAAGATCGTGAGCGGCCAGGGGTTGGCACAAAAAAGAGCCCCCAGCACGATCGGCATTAAAGCGACCGCAGTGAGGACTCGTGCTTTCACTCTGCGACTGGAATATCGCTACCGCCCACTCGGGACAGCTTGAGTGCGACCTGTACGCGGTTCTCGCAGTGAAGCTTCCGCATGATCACGCTAACGAGGTTCTTGATGCTCTGTTCGCGCAGGCCAGTAATCTGTGAAATCTTGCGGTTCGACATGCCCTTGGCTACGAGCTGAGCGACTTCAAACTCGCGGCGAGTGAGATCGTTGCCCGCACCATAGGCCCGGCGGGATTCGCGGATGAACGTGCGGCCGATGTAAATCTTGCCGCCCAAATCTTCCAGCGCCGTAAAGAGATCGCCCGCGCTGCCCTGTCGGCCCACGATGCGGTCCACAGGAACGTCGATGAACATCTCCTTCTCGTGTTCGGCCACGATCAGCACTACGCCGAAGTCGCCGAAGGCGCGTGCGCCGAGGAGAAACTGCAGGTCGCTCTTGTCGAGCTCAAACGAATCGACGACCAGAACCTGAGCCCGGTGGTCCTTCGCTGCAGCGATCAGGTTCCGGGGATTGGTGTCGGCCGAAACGACCTGATAGTGACCCTGGTGATCCAGGAGACTCGCCAAAGCCTCGCCGAACAAACCTTCTTTGCTACAAATTGCTACTCGCATAAAGCCGCTACCTCTGGGCATATCTTTTTCTCTCTTTGGAATCAAATGGACGCTAAACTGCCTTGGTTGATTCCGGCAAATACAGAATAGCGCAAATCGTACGAAAGGTGTTGACAATTAGAGAAACATCGCACAAATCACTCGGTTAGGTGACTTGTGCGATGGCTTGCCCAGCTCAATAAATGGAGTCGGGGAAGTAGTAATCCTTGGCATTCGCGGGCGTGATCAGCTCGACGTCCATCTTGATCCGCTTGGGCATGAACTTCTTGATCTCGGCCAGTTTGCCATCGCGAAGCGACGACGCAGCCAGGTGAATGCCGGTCGCGATCATCGAAGGCGGATACGTAATGTCAGCGGGGAACATCTTGTCTCCATCCATCACGCGCTTCACCACGTCCTTCATGCCGCCGCCGCCGATCATCCAAATCTGGTTCTCGCGGCCTGCTTCCTTGATCGCGGTCTCGGCGCCAAGAGCCATGTCGTCATCCGCCGCCCAGATCACGTCGATCTGCTTGTGCTTGGCGAGCATCGCCTGGGTGACGTTGAGAGCCTTCTCACGATTCCACTCGCCTGCAGGAGCATCCAGAACCTGAATTCCGGGAGTCCCCTTGAACACCGCCATCGCAGCCTCGTACCGGTCCGTGTCGACGGTGGAAGGAATGCCGCGAAGAATCAGGACCTTGCCCTTGCCGCCCGTCTTCTGAACGATGTATTCGGCCGACTTTCGCCCAAATGCCGAGTTGTCGCCCTCCAGGAAAATGTCGGCGATGTCTTCCGTGAAGCCTCGGTCGACATTCACGATGAAGATGCCCTTCTCCTTCAGCTCCTTCGCCGCAGGAGTCACGGGAGCGCTTTCCGTGGCGAGGATAACGATGCCATCGATTCCCTGAGAAGCAAGCGTCTCAAGGTCGTTGATCTGCTCGCCGGAGTTTTGAGCCGTTTCGATAACCCAGTCGCACTCGGGGTGCAGCTTCGTCGCCTGCTCGGCCCACCAGCCGATACCGGCCGTCCAGCCGTGGTCGGCGGCAGGAATAGAAATCGCGATCTTGGGCTTCTTGCCCTGAGCGTTGACAGGCTGACCCTGTCCGAGAGAGACGGGATCTCCCTTCTGTCCACAACCGATCAAAAGCGCCCCACCCAGAGCGAGCAGGGCCGTATAGTGCGCAAACCTTCTCATGTATCCACCTCGTTGTTTAGTCGGAATGTCCTCTCTGGATGAGAACCGCGAGCAGGATGATCACACCCTTCACCGCGCCCTGCCAGTAAACCGACAATCCAGACGTTACCAGCATATTGGTGATAAGGCCAAGAAGCAGCACCCCGATCACCGTCGTCCAGATTCGCCCCCGCCCGCCGCTCATGCTCGTGCCGCCGATAACGACTGCCGCAATCGCATCCAACTCGTAGTAGAGCCCGAGTTGGCTGGTGCTGACGGAGTTCATGCGTCCCGCCAGCCCGATCGCCGCCGCGCCTGCAAAGAGGCCCATCAACACGTAGCTGTAAACCTTCACCTTGCTCGTGTTGATCGCGGAGTAAATCGCGGCCTTCTCGTTAGCGCCGACCGCGATCAGGTGGCGGCCGTAGCGCGTCCAGTTCAGGAGAAATCCGGCGACTAGGGCCGAGAGGAAGAATACGATCACGGGCCAGGTGATGATCAACGCCCGATCTCGCTCAAGGACGAGAAACGGAACGGTGAGACCCCCACGCCCCAGCTCGGCAAACACCTCGCTGCTGGATGAGCGAATTTCGCCGCCAGCGGCAAGCACAGTGGCAATGGAGCGATAAGCCGCCATGCCGGCAAGCGTCACGATAAACGGCGCGATCTTGCCCCAGGTGATCGCAATCCCGTTGACGGCTCCTAGAAAGGCTCCAACCGCCACGGAGACAACTACTGCCGCGAGGGTCGCGACGCTTTGACTGGTTCCATCGCCAATGAGCTTGTTGAGCGCTAGCAGGCCCAGAGAAGCGGTGAGGCCCATCATGCTGCCCACCGAGAGGTCGATGCCGCCGCCGATGATCACCAGCGTCATGAAGATCGCGACGATGCCAACCGCCGCGTTCTGGTTGACCAGCCGCGGCAGAAACTCGGGGTTCAGCACGATGTCCGGCCGCCAGATGGCGTACCCGATCATCAGCACGATAAACGCGATCAGCACGCCCAGCGATTGATAGAAGGCTGCGCCCGGAAGTCGCCTGCGTTGAACGGTAACGCTCAAGCCGCCTCCTGCTGAACCGCCGCCGCAAGGGCCATGATGTTTTGCTCCGTCATATCGTCTCCTGCCAATTCACCCATCAACCGTCCTTCCCGAACCACCAGCACTCGGTGACACAGCCCGATGAGCTCCTGCATTTCCGAAGAGATCACCAGGCAGGCAAGCCCCTCGGCGGCCAGTTTGGCGATCAAATTGTAAATCTCGCGCTTCGCTCCGACATCCACTCCGCGCGTCGGCTCGTCGAGGATCAACACTTTGGGCTTAGTGTCCAGCCATTTCGCGACCGACACTTTCTGCTGGTTGCCGCCGCTGAGAAAAAGGATTTGTGCGTTCGGATTGCCGGCCTTCACGCCCAAGTCGTCGATCCAGCCTTTGATTGCGGCTCTTTCCTTTGCGCCGTTCACCACCGGATTGGCATAAGCCTTCAGGTTGGCCAGGGTCACGTTCTGTGCCGTGCTCATCTGCATGATCAATCCATACGCCTTGCGATCTTCGGAGACGTAGGCGATTCCGTGGCGCATGGCGTCGCGTGCGGTGCGAATCTTGATTGGCATTCCGTCCCGTTCTACCGTTCCCGCGGATTTGGCTCGCAATCCGACAATCGCCTCCGCAGCTTCAGTGCGTCCAGAGCCGACCAATCCTGCCAGTCCAACGATCTCTCCCGGCAGCAGATCGAACGAAAGCTCATGCACGTGGCGCGGGACCGCAATGCCCTTCACCGATAGCGCGGGGCTGCCGGATGGGAAAGGTGGTTTAGCGGGATAGTAGTCTTCCAATTCGCGTCCGACCATCAAGTTTGCCAGCAGGGCGGGAGACGTATCTTCCACGGCCAGAGTGGTGATGAGCCGGCCGTCGCGCAGGACCGTCACCCGGTCACACACGATCATCATTTCGCGGAGGAGGTGGGATATATACAAGATCGAAACGTTTCTCTTCTTCAAACGGGCGATGAGATCGAAGAGCGCGGAGGTCTCGCGATCGGAAAGAACCGCAGTCGGCTCGTCCATGATGAGGATTCGCGCCTCGTAGGAAAGCGCCTTGGCGATCTCGACGAGCTGCTTGCCGGCGACGGAGAGGGAGCCGACTTTTACGTCGGGTCCGAAGGGCGAATGGACCTCGTTGAGAAACGCCTGAGCATCCACCGACATCTTCTGCCGATCGAGTGCGGGCCCCTTGCGCGGCTCTCGCCCAAGGAAGATATTCTCGGCCACGCTGAGCTCGTCCACAAGGTTCAGCTCCTGATGGATCATGGCCACGCCGGACGCGATGGCCTCGCCGGTATTGCGAAATCGAACGGCTTTCCCTTCGAGAAGAACCTCGCCCGCGTCGGCCTGATAAATCCCCGCAAGGATCTTCATCAGCGTGCTCTTCCCCGCCCCATTCTCTCCAACGACGCCATGGACTTCGCCTGCACGCAGGTCCAAGTCGACGCCATCGAGCGCGCGAACGCTGGGGAATTCCTTTACAAGCCCTTTGACTTCGAGCATCGGCGGAAATAGCTTGACACGGTTTCGTGATGATGGAAGTGAAGGGATGATGGAAGTGATGGAAGTGAGAAGAGGGATGTGCGCCTCTTCACTTCCATCACTTCCATCATTTCATCACTTCCATCATCCCTCGACTCCTTCCCCTGCCAAAGCGATAGTAACGCAATAGCGCCTCAATCTTCCGATATGGGAACCAAGCAGGCGCGGGGACGGTATCGCTCACGGGTAAAGTTCGAGGTTGTTATCCGAAGGCGGTCGTTCACTCGCCCGAGCACGGATGGAGGGGTTTTGAGCATACGGATTTGGACCATTGTTCTTTTGTGGGCGCTCTCGGTATGGGCCGTGGCGCAGCAGCAATCGACGAGCGTGATCAGCGAGATCATCGTTCGCGGAAATCAGCGGGTGCTGAAGGAAGTCATCTTGGCGCAAATGCGAACCAAGGTCGGCCAACCGTACGTTCAGGAGAACCTGGATAAAGATGAGCAGGCGATCTACGACCTGGGCTTCTTTCCGGCAGTCGACGTAAGGCCAACCCCGCTCGAAGGCGGCAACTACCGCATCACGGTCGACGTGCAGGAGTACGCCGAGATCAAAGAGATCCGAATCGTCGGCAACAAGGCGGTCAAGACCGAAGAAATTCAGGCGGTCATGACCATCAAGCCCGGCCAGGTTTTCAACCTGAAGGCTCGAAAAGAGACCTCCGACGCGATCCGCGACCTGTACTCGAAGAAGGGTCTGCTCCTCGCCGGTATCAACGAATTCGGCCCGCTTGCGGAGTCCCCAGGAACCATCAACCTCGAGATCGTCGAGACGATGGTTGGAACCGTGTCCGTCCAGGGCAACACCCGAACCAAGGACTGGGTCATGAAGCGGCTCATCAAGACTCGCGCCGGCGAGACGTTCAGCCTGACAAAGTGGGGCAACGACCTGAAGCGGCTTTGGAATACGCAGTGGTTCGAGTCCGTCGACAGCGTGGAAGACACGGCCCGCGAGCTTGGAAAGATCGACCTCACCGCGCAGGTGAAAGAGATGAAGACCGGCATGTTCAACGTCGGTATCCAGCTAGATCCCCGCAGCTCCTTCGCCGGCGTCATTAGGCTCAGCGAAGCGAACCTGCGAGGAAGCGGCCAGAGCGTCGGCCTGAACTTCATCCAGGCAACGAGAGGCGGCGGCCCGAGCGTCGATCTCGACTACACGAACCCGTTCTTCGACGAGAAGGACACGACGATGCGCGTATCGCTGTTCAGCCGCCTCGTCTACCGCTTTACCAACGCCTTCGGCGGCGGCCAGCAGATTGCCAGCACAGACGACTTTAACGAGCGCCGCACCGGTGGCTCCCTCGGCTTCTCCAGACCCGTCGACGACTATCTGAGCCTCGGCCTCTCCGGGCGCTTTGAGACGGTCAAGACGAACAACATCGGCAAGGCGCAAGGCGACTTCATCCAACAGGACGGAAGCGTCGCCGTCATCAGCCTTGGCAGCATCCTCAATCGAAGAGACACC
>JBGGMI010000126.1:0-56506 GCA_041288075.1 Fimbriimonas sp. | reverse complement strand
CACCGCCAGCGTCTTGCCATCCGGCGATACATCTGCCGCAGTGACCCAGCCCCCAAGATCCGCCTCGCCGTCGATCTTCACAAGCGTGTTCGGCTCGTCCGTCCATCGCGTGTCGAGCCGGTACAGGTTTGCGCTCGTTGCCGGCATGAAGGCATTCATCCGATGCTTCGTGATCGCGTAAAGCTTGCCCCTAAGGCAGAAGATCGCTTCGCAGTCGAAATACCGCTGCTCGGGCGGGAATGCCTTCTGGTCGGGGTAGCGCACAGGTAGGAACGAAGCTTTAGAAACAGGCTCTCCCTTCGCCGGATCGGGCTCGGCAAAGACGTAGATGCCAAGGTCCTTACGCGAGTTTCCGTTGTTGCCCAGGTCGGAGACGTACAGGTTCTTGCCGTCGGTGGCGATGTCCTCCCAGTCGATGTTCTTCGCTAGCTGAATACGAATGCCTTCCGCCGGAGAGATCAGCGAGCCATCCTTGCGGATCGCGAATACCCTCGCCACATCGCCGCTGTCGTTGTGAACCCAGTAGGTATCCGCGAACCGACGGCTCTTCACGATCCCGCTCATCTCCTCGATCGCCTCCGCCGAGACCTTCGCGACCGGCTTGAGCGTGGTTTGGGAGATGAAGAGTAAAGCGAGTAGCATCATGAGGTTCTAGCACGTTCCATCTCTGCGGCGCGTTGCGCCGGACTCTCTCCGCCGGCGAGCGTGAACCGGATCGTCGCACCCCGGCCGGGTGCCGAGTCTGCCCAAACTCGTCCACCTTGAGCGGCGATTGCTCGCTTCACATTCGCCAGTCCAATTCCCGTGCCCGGAATCTCAGCGATGTTGTGGAGACGTTGGAAGGGTCGAAACAGCTTGTCCGCATAGGCCATGTCGATGCCGATTCCGTTGTCGCGAATGAAGTAAACCATTCCTTCCCGGTCATCCTCCGCGCCGAGCTCGATCTCTAGCGGAACGTCCGGCCGCGCGTACTTGAAGCTGTTCTCAACGAGGTTGCGGAACACCAGGTGCATCAGCAGAGGATCGCAAATTGCGGAAAGCCCCTCCTGAACCGTGATCTTCGCCGAGCAGCGGTGATCGGCGCAAACCTCGTCATAGACGGTGCGAAAGAGCTGCGACAGGTCGACCCGGGAAACCTCCGCAATGCGCTGGCCGGTGCGTGCATACGAGAGCAGGTCATCCACCACCGCGCTCAGGTGCAGCCCCGCTTTCACCAACCTGGAAAGGTGCCCTCGCCCATCTTCGGAGAGCTTCTGAGCCTCCTCTTCCTCGACAATGCGAGCCCGGCCCACGATAGCGCGAATGGGTGCCCGGAGGTCGTGGGAGATCGCATAAGAGAATCCCTCGAGCTCTTCGTTCTTCTTCACGAGCTCAAGCGTGCGCTCATTGATGCGAGCCTCCAGGTTGGCGTTCGACTCCCGCAGCCGCTCCTGCACCTCCTTCTTTTGCTTCCGGGTCCGCCAATTCGCCTCGCCGATCGCGCAGATGCTGAGACCCGACATCATGAACAGGATGACTGAGCCCCGATTGCCCGCACCGGCTACCACCAGGCTCATCCTGGGTTCGAGATACAAATACGAGGAAACCAGAATGCCTAAAGCCAACGCGAAGAACCCCGGCCAGAACCCGCCGCGCCATGATATATAGGCGATGACGGGGAAGTACAACCCGAACGGCGCTTGGTAGTCGAGCAGAGGCTCAAAAGGGACGCGAACGAGCGTGGCAAGTGCGACGAGCGCCGCAGCTTGCCCAAACAGTTGTAGGTGGTTGTCTTTGTCCACACCCTTCCCCCGCGCCCAGTTTAGTCGAACTCGCGCCAGCACGCGTTTGACCAGACTCCGTAGAATAGAAACAATGAGCGCGACGGCGACTGCGACGGCCACGAAGATCCGCCTGAAGATTCTGCGGCGGTTCAACTCCGCTTCCGAAGCCTATTGGGAGGAATACGAGATCCCGTTCCGCGAGAAGCTGAACGTCATTTCATCGCTTCAGGAGATCCAGCGGAATCCCAAAACGGTAGAAGGTAAGGACGTGCAGCCCCCAACCTGGGAAGCCGCTTGTCTGGAGGAAGTGTGCGGATCGTGCACGATGAACATCAACGGGCACATCCGGCAGGCCTGCACCGCTTTGATCGAGGATGTGGGCGAGCTCGATGGCGACACCTACCACGTCACCCTCGAACCGATGAAGAAGTTTCCCACCGTGCGCGACCTGATCGTGGACCGCAGCCGCATGTTCGACAATCTCAAAAAGATTCAAGGCTGGATCCCGATCGACGGTAGTTTCGATCTAGGCATGGCTCCGCCGCAAGATGACCATGTCCGGCAACTCCGATACGCGCTTTCCCGATGCATGACCTGCGGCTGCTGCCTGGAAGCTTGCCCGCAAGTCAACGACCAGTCCACCTTCATCGGCCCGGCAGCAATCGGTCAAACCCTGCTCTTCAACAAGCACCCGATCGGCAAAACGCTGGCCAATGACCGGCTGGACGTGATGAGCAGCGAAGAAGGTATCACGGGATGCGGCAATGCGCAAAACTGCGTAAAGGTCTGCCCCAAATCAGTCCCACTCACGAGAGCGATCGCGGAGATCAACCGCGATACCACGATCTATCGTTTAAAGAAGTGGATCGGCGTTAGCTAACACGAGGGAACGAACTGTCGAGCACCATCGTTTGCCTGACCAGCGGTGGCTCAGAAGATCACGAGAAGACAAGCGATCGGTGGCTTGGCGGCGGTGCTGGCGAGCGTTGGCACCTATGGCTTACTCACCTCGCGCGACCTTCGCGTGAATCGGCAGGAGCTTCGGTTGAAACGCTGGGGAGCCCCTGGCTTTCGCATCGTACAGATCAGCGACGTGCATGTCAATGATGCTGCTCAACTTGCGACCGCCCGCAGAGCGGTGGACCTAGCCGTTCAGGAAAGGGCCGACCTAATCGTCTTCACGGGCGATTTTGTCAACTACGATTCTGAGCAAGCCCTCTCGAACATTCCCCTTGCTTTCGAGGGGCTGGAGGGAGCCCGCTGCCCCTGCCTTGCCATTCTTGGCAATCACGACTATCAGTGCGGCTCCGTGGACCAGGTTGTCGCTCAGGCAGCCAAGACGAAACTGAACCTCCTTCGCAATCGACGCATCGATCTAGGCGGAGTAGTCGTCTCCGGCTTAGAGGACGCCTATCAGAAACCGGACTACGAACTCGCTCCCTACACGAAGTCTTCTTTGGTGCTGTTACACGAGCCGGATTACGTGCAACAGCTTCCCGGCCACGTTAGCCTGATGCTTGCCGGTCACAGCCACGGGGGCGAGATCTGCCTTCCCGGCGGTATTCCGCTCTACACCCCAACTGGCTCCCGACGCTACACCGCCGGTTTCTACGACCGCCCGACCGTGCCTCTTTTTGTGAGCCGTGGCACCGCGACACTTGGTCCCGGCCGAACTTATTGTCCGGCTGAAATTAACGTGCTGACTCTGAACCCTGCCTAGATCAGAAAATTCCTCAATCGGCTAGATGATCTCCAAATAATCCCTTGAAGGCAGTTCTGGGAATGGTGCCGTGGGCAGGGTTTGATACCAATACACCACGCTCGCGATGTCGTCCTGCAGCGGAAGGTATCGGCCGCCGGAGCGCCAGCCTAGCGCCTGAATCGTGACGCGCAGGTCCGTCTCAAATCGGATCGGGTCCATGATGTGCCACCGGTACATCCCGAAGCGAGTGTTCGCCACGTAATGCCCGTCTGGCCGGATCACCTGGGGAACGCCGGCGTATGGTGTGCAGAACTCCGTGTACTCGATCGTCTCGACTCCCTTTGAGTGCACGACCTTCGAATCGAAGTCGTACGATCCACAGAAGTAGTCCTCAGTGCCCGTTCCAACGATGGTGGGCCACTCATCGCCGTCCATAAAGAACTTGATCTCCCCTTCACCCCACCAGCCATTGTTGTTCAAGCCCCAGGCCATATAAGTGCCCACGTAGTGGCCCTTGCCTTGAATTCCATTGAGGAGGGTGTAGTCCTCGCCATAGGGCAAAGGATTCGTGCGGCGGAATTGCGCGTGAAAGTAGGCGCAGTCTTCGGGCACTTCCGTGAGCGTGTAATTGATCTGGTAGTACAAAACCATTGCCTCCTCGGCAGTGTTGGTGATCGTGATGCGGCAATGCTCCCGAAAAGGCATTTCCCAATAGCAGTTGAATGCACTACCGGGGTTCACGCACACGGGAAGCGAAGTGAGCTGCGCATACTTGCCCCAGCCGCAGCCGAAGAAATCCCCGACTGGACACTCGACCGAGGGCTGCTCTTGGTTGTCCCAGTAGATGCGCAAGATCGAGAAACGCCAGTTCCCAGTGGGCGTCATCCAAATCTGCTGAATTGCGCCCGATCCTTCGATGCTGGCAATCTCTCGCACCTCGCCAGGCTCGATTTTGATGCTCGGAGAAACCTTCCAGCCCTGGCCCAACTCGCGGGCGCATCGCTCGCCGGTGCCGGTCGTCGCCATGCCGCCCTTGCCCTTTTCACCAGTGAAGTTCTCAGGGCTGATAGATCGTGTTTGAGCGTTTGACAGCCGGGAAAGATTGCCGAGGTTGAGACCGAGACCATTGAACATTGCGCCGGTTTTACCACCCCGTTGCGACTTACTGTGGAGATTCTCACAAGCAAGCGACCCCCAGATGGGATGAAGCGTAGGAAACTCGATAGATGAAGCGAAAACTGCCCCTGTTTGCCTTGGCATTGATCGCCTCAGGCTGCACCGGAGTCTCTACGGCGCATCGCTCAGACGTGTGGAGCTCACCCTCCATGGGTGGTGCTTCGACTGCGATGGTAAGGCACACGGAGCTTCCTTGGTTCGGAGAGACCATCTTCGCACAAGATCCGAGCAACTCGGACTACGCAGCGGAAACCTGCACGACACCGAAGATGCCGCTCAAACCCACGGGCAGGGGACGACTCTCAGGAACCGTATTCGTCCTAGATCCCGGCCACGGTGGCAAGGATACAGGCAGCTATTGGGTTGAAACGCTAGAAGACGGGAGACAAGTCGCCTTCTGGGAGAGCGCGTATAGCTATGCGATGACGGACACACTGAGCGACATGCTTCGCAAAGAGGGCGCAATCGTGTATCTGACCGCATACTCAAAGCTCGCAGACGAAGCAATCGATGGCGGAATCAACGAGCCACTGCCGGTGCCACGAGACGCGACCTTCCTGTGGAACCAGGGCAGCGTCATCCCGAAGCTCGGTTGGTGGCAGCGCATCCACATGGGCAACGACGTTTATCAGCGATACAAGAAAACCCACAAAGTGGTTTATCTCTCGGTTCACGTCGATGCGATGGATACACAAGGCTGGAAGGGCTCGCACGTTTTGGTGAAGAACAAGAACAAGCCGCCGAAAATTGCCAAGGCTCTCGCTGAGCAGATCGAGAAGGGTGGATATGCTCGGACCCAAAACGGCGAGGAGAAGCCACTTATCGACCGCACCCGGGACCTGTTCCTGTTTCGCAAGACGCAGAACCCGAACACCGTGCTTTGGGAGATGGCGCTTCCTCAAAACGAGGAAGATTCGCTCAGAATGAGGGACAAGGAATCTCGAGAGGCATATGCTCACGTAGCTTTGGACGCGGCCGTTGAATACGCGCAGAGCACTCACTAACCTCCATGCGGCAGAAGAAATCCTACACGCGGCGCGACATGCTCAAAGCCATGGGCTTTGGTGCCGCTGCCGCCATCGTGCCGGCGGGTATCGCAGACCTATCCTCCAACCATCTTGTGCTCGAACATCGCGAGCTTCGACTGCCGCGCTGGGATGCGGACGGATTCAAGGTAGCGGTCGTCTCCGACATACACGCGAATAAGCCGGCAATGGCAGAGCGAGCGGCAGAGGCGATTGAGATGGCGCTTGCTGAGAAGCCGGATGTGCTCGTGATGCCGGGCGACTTCGTCAACTATAGCGACAATGAGTCGCTGGAGCTGCTGGATGAGGCACTGTCGCCTTTGGCGGATGCGAAGTGTCCGGTAATCAGCACGATGGGCAACCACGACTATTGGGCAGCCAGGCCGCAACGGATCATCAAGCTAGTGGCAGAGCGGAGCAGGCTCCTTCGGAACGAAATCTATGAGCTCGATGGAGTCACCATCGCTGGCATCGACGACGCCATCGCGAACAAACACGATATGGATTTCCTCTCGAAGGGGCGCCACTCCAAATCGCTGCTGGCCCTCTTTCACGAGCCCGACTTCGTCAAGGACGTTCCAGGCCACATCAGCTTGCAAGTTAGTGGACACAGCCATGGAGGACAGATTTGTCTTCCAACTGGAGTAGCGGTGCACACGCCGTATGGGGCGAAGAAGTACATCGCAGGCTTCTATCCCGAAGCCAAGGTGCCGCTTTACGTCACCCGCGGAGTTGGCACTACCGGCACCGACTGGCGTCTTTTCTGCTTGCCGGAGGTAAGCATTCTCACCCTCCGACAAGCCTAGTGCCGCGTTTTACGGGCGAATAATGGTTCCGTTTCGATAACTGGCGCGAACCACCCAAGCAGGCGTGTCGTTCAGTCCGTAAAAGTCGAACGGAGCAACGGCTCGATCGCCGTTCACGTCCAGCCGGCACGAACCGGTTGCGCCCACGTACGTGTTTGCCTCGGCAACCACGGCTTCCTTGAAGGCACCGACTCCATGAGCGGCGGCACCGATAACCCGGCGAGCGATAACCGCTGAGTCATAGGCGGCAAGTGCGAACGCATCAGGATCGTCGCCCGCAAGGTTCTTGATCTGATTCGTCAAAGGCCCCCAGATGCTCTGCTGAGCGGGGTCGAGCCCAAACGTTGGCGCGACGAGGTTGTTTCTGGCTGCAAACGCGCGAGCAGCGGTGGCTCCGGGCTCGAGGAATGACTGAGCCTTCGCCATACCGTCGCCGCCGATAGCGATTTGGCCGGGCACATCATCCGTCGGAAATGCCGCGGCGAGCTGCGCCGCTTCGTCAAAGCTGCCAAAGTACAGAGCCACCGTGTTGCCGAGCGTTCCTCGTAGCTCCGTTGCCTGCGTTGTTGCCGCCGCAACTGCGGGTCCGAAGTCGCTCGTGGCCGGCTCATACATGAAGCCTGCCGAGGCCGTCCCACCCGCCGCGGGGAACTGAGTCTTGAGCTGGTTCACTAGCCCCTGATTGCCGACATCGTTGCGCCACACCGGCACGATTCCGGTTTTGCCCTCATCTTCGAGATAGGCAACGACGGCCTCGATCTCCTTCGTGTCGGGTGGGCAGAAGCGCAGAACGTTGTCGTTCGCGAGCGATAGCGAGGAAGCGGTACTTCCCATGCTGATGAGCAGGATGCCGTTTGCGTCGGCGTAATCCTTGATGGCCGCCAGTTCGCTGCTGGACTGCGGACCGAAGACGACCTTCACACCTTTTGCGTGCAGCCTCTGCAGGGCTGCGAGGGCGTTCGCCGGCACCAGACCCGTATCTTCTACGGCGATGGGATCGTCGCCGAGGGCGATTCCAAGGGCGGCGCGGCTGGTCGTGCCGAGCGTCTTGCCCGGACCGCTAAGGTCGAGGAGGGCGCCGTACTGAACGTCGATAGGAGCGGTTGCGTCCTCGCCGGCACATCCGACGAGAGCAACTGCGATTGCGAGACAAAGGAGAGACCTCTTGAACACGAGTGTCAGCTTATCGGATCGGCCGCTCCGTGACAACTGGTTTTTATGCTGACTTGCTACCAGAGGTTCGATGCAAGTCTCTCAATATCGCCACTCAGCACACGATCGTCGGTAAGCCGTGGGACGAGAGAGCGAACGTGACGGTAGGCCTCCAGGGCCCCAAGTCCAGGCTTTAACGGCTTGCGGTATTCGAGCCCCTCCGCCGCTGCCAGCATCTCAATCGCGAGAACCCCCTCTGCGAGATCTACGATTGCTCGTAGCTTGAGTGCCGAAGTCATTCCCATCGACACGTGGTCTTCCTTGCCACCGCTAGTTGGCAAATTGTCGACGCTCGCCGGGTGGGCGAGGATTTTGGCTTCGTTCAGAAGGGCGACGGCCGTCACGTGGGCGATCATGAAGCCGGAACCCGTGCCCGGATCAGGGCTCAAGAATGCAGGAAGGCCCTCATTCAGGTCGGGATTCACGAGCCGGTCGATTCGCCTTTCGGAAATGCTCATAAGATCGGTAATCGCGATGGCAGCGTAATCGAGGACGTAGGCGATCGGCGCGCCGTGGAAGTTGCCTCCGGAGAGGACGTCCTCTCCTAAGACCAGCGGATTGTCGGTTGCCGCGCCCGTTTCGATCTCGATGATCTCGCGAGCGTGGTCCAGCGCCATTCTCACGGCTCCGTGCACCTGCGGCATACAGCGGAGGCTGTAGGCGTCTTGCACCCTCGGGTCCCCTTCGACATGGGACTCGCGAATCTCACTCTCTCGTAAAAGATGCCGCAGGTTTTTGGCAACCTCTATCTGGCCCTGCTGGCCACGGGCGTCGTGAATTCGCTCGTCGAAAGCGACCGGAGTACCGAGGAGCGCTTCGAGGGACATTGCGCCGGCTTTGTCTGCTGCTTCTGCAAGCTTCTGTGCTCTCCTTAAAGCCAAGCCGCCTACGGAGCACATCGCTTGAGTGCCGTTTAGTAACGCTAGCCCTTCCTTTGCTTGCAAGGTCAGGGGCTCGATACTTGCCTGGTCGAGTGCTTCTCTTGTGGGCCGATTGGGCCAGCAGTGGCCCTCACCAATGGCTCCAAGGGCGAGGTGAGCTAAGGGCGCGAGATCCCCGCTGGCACCAACACTGCCCTTTTCTGGGATCAGTGGGTGGATGCGTTTATTGAGCATCTCAATGAGGGTTTCGGCCACGACGGGTCTAGCGCCGCTGAGTCCTTTTGCCAACACGTTGGCTCTCAGGAGGAGCATCGCGCGCGTCTCTTTCTCGCTCAGCGGATTGCCGACGCCGCAGCAGTGGGAGCGGACTAGGTTTAGCTGGAGCTTCTCCAGATCCTTGGGTGGAATATGGATGTCACTGAGCTTGCCAAAGCCCGTGTTGATGCCGTAAACCACCCGCCCCTCCCGCACGATTTGGTCAACGACCGCTCGGGAGGCCAACATCCAGTCCCTAGCTTCTTCGGAGAGAGCGACCTGCTCTCCGTGGGCCACGGCCTCAATTTGGTCGAGGGTGAGACGTTGGCCGTCGAGCAGGAGCATGCTTCGACGTTACCGTAACAACTCGATCGTGACGACGCTCTCGCCCGGAACCGACATGGTGAGCGTGCTACCTGCAACTCTTGGCGAGCCGGCCGTCGGAGTGGCAACCGAGTTCGCGTCTACCGTGTAGGTGCGCGCTTTCCTTGCTTCGAAGCCATTGAGGCGGAAGCGCATGGTGGCTCGGCCAGACGACTTGTTGATTGCCACGAGAGTGAGACGGTTGGGGTCTTTGCTGTCGAGCGCGGCGTAGACGGAGTTCAAGCTGGCGGTTTCGCCTTTAACTCCCAAAGCCGTATCTCCGAAGGTTCCGCCCTTGCGGTCGAAGTCTCGGAAGGCCTTGAAGCCGGCGAGTTCGGCAACGTTCTTAGGGTTCAAGCCCCAGTTACAGGCGGCGAACAGTCCGTAGCGGCCGAAGATGCCTAGGACGTCGGCCTGGGCGAGGGTGCCGCTGATGTGGTTGGCACCGCCGTAGTTGTATTCGGTGATAGCGAGTTTTGTGCCTGGGTAGTGCTTGTCGATTTGGGCTTTGATTCTGGGCAGGAGCGTGATGGGCTTCTTGCCGAGGCTGTCTGCGATCCAACTTTGCTCGACGTAGGTGTCGTCCCAGAGCGACCTTGGGGCCTGGATTCGGGCGGCGGGGGTGCCGGGTTTGTCTTGGCCGAATGCGATGCGTACTCCGTCGCCCTGGGCCTCGGGATACCAGTGGATGTCGAGGACGTCTAGGAGGCGCTTGCCGGCTTTGGACTCGGCGGCTTTCATGGCGGCGAGGTAGGTGTCGAGGAAGTCTCGGCCGTTCGCATCGGGTGCGTTTTGGAAGGTTCGGAAGCCTTGCCAGCCGTAGTTGGCGGGGCCGAAGACGAGGGTTTTCGGGGTTACGCCTTTGATGGCTTGTGCGTACTCGGTGTTGTTGGCGATGATCTGAGCGTAGGTTGGGCTCTTGGGCCAAATCCGCTGGTGGGTGCTGCCCCACAGGTCGGGCTCGTTGTCGAGGCTGAACCAGACGGGGGTGTCTTGGGACTTGACCTTTTGGATCCAGGCGACGAACTCATTCTGGTAGACGACTTTATCCGTGGTGTCGGGTGGGTAAGTCAGTTTTCCCAACTTCACCGGGAGGGACTTGTGGAAGCGGGTGTTGATGTAGTCGGGCGTTTTGTTGACGTCGCCATCACCCTTCTTGTCGGCTGCTACGTAGCCGGTGGTTGGGACGGTTAGGATGACTGCGGCGTCGTGGCTTTGGGCGTTCTGAAGGAAGTCCTTCATGGTCTTGCCAGGCTCGTCGCTCTCGCCCATGTAGCCGTCGTTCTGGTGATGCCAGTCGTTGCCCGCGTTGCTCGCGTTGGTTTCCCAGTTGTAGGCGGAGGAGCGGTTGCCGCCCTGGCGGGCGAGGGTTACGCCGGGGCCGAGGCCGGACCACTCGGGATGATTGATGCCGTAGATGTACGGGGAGATCGGCTTTCGATCGCTGGTGTCGATGGTGAAGGTCCAGGCGGTTTGCGGTGCGAAGGCGACGATTGCGAGCAGCGAAAGCATTGCTCTTATTCTAACGCTGGTTCGTAGGGCTAATGCGCCAGCGAGGCTCACGTAATCTCAAATCGGATTCGTCCCTATATCCCTGCTATATCCGTCTCTGGGGGAGATTAGGATTGGCTGTGGGACGGATCTGGCGATGGGTTCTGTCGGCGCTTACAATAATTAGCTTTGGAATCGAGGTTTTGTCAACCGACTTCGAAGAAAAATTTTGGCGAGCAGCCCCCGGGACGAACCAACCGGGGCCTACGGTTGCGCATGGATCCGCTCCATGGCCCATTGTTTAATCTTCATTAGATGTTGACTCGCCTCGACGACGTCATCTTCATCAATCATGGGTCCACCGGGGTAGCGGGTCAGCCATGCGTAAGCGCTCGTCATTGCTGCAGCTTCGGTTACGGCTTGCGGCACTAGGCCCGAGGCAAGGGAGAGCAGCTGGACCAGATCGTGTGTCTTCGGTGGGGCCGTGCCATCCGCTAAAAGTGCAGCCTTGATGTACTTCTCGATCGCCTGTTGCACGTGATAAGCGGCGATGCTCCAAGGGCCACTTGCATTCAGAACTAACCGAACGACCTGTTCGTCTTCATCAGCTTTCGCTAGCCATTCCTCGACTTCAGGCAGCACCCAGACGTCTCCCTTCCTTAAGCGCCCAGTAGACGGCGGAACCCGGGATAGCCGAGGCTGTATCGGCCTCATCCGGTGTGTAAACCAGGAGGTCGAGAGGGTAGTCCCGCTTTCCTAAAGCAAGCAAGGCAAGACCTTGGCGGCGGATAAACGGCAAATCGCTATCTGCAATCACTAGAACGTCGAAATCACTATCCGTCCGGGCAGTGCCCTTGGCTCGCGATCCGAACAGCACAATGTCACGGATTCTAAACGTCCGTTGCAATCGCTCGCGTATCTCGATGAGCACCTGCTGTTCGTCAGGCATGCTTTAGTGTAGCTTGACGGCACTTGCCAAGCTACGGAGCAACTCTTGTGTTTGCTGAATCGAGATGCAAGCGTCGGTTACGGATTGTCCGAACGTCATTTCGCTTGCGATCTCCTGGCGGCCGTCGACTAGGTTGCTTTCGATCATGATGCCCATGATGCTCTGGCTGCCGCGCTTGAGCTGATCGGCTACGGAGTGGAGCACTTCGGCTTGGCGGCGGTAATCCTTCTGGCTATTGCCGTGGCTGCAGTCGACCATCACTCTGCTCGGAAGGCCGCGATTCTCCATGAGGGCGGCGGCTTTTCGGACGTGCTCCTCGTCGAAGTTTGGGCCGGTTCGGGAGCCGCCGCGGAGAATGATGTGGCAGTCTTCGTTGCCCAGGGTTTGGAAGATGGCGCCTACGCCTTGCTTGGTCACTGAGGGGAACCAGTGTTGGTTTCTGGCTGCCTGGACGGCGTCGGCGGCGGGGGTGAGGTTGCCTTCGGTGGTGTTTTTGAAGCCGACGGGCATCGAGAGGCCGGAGGCGAGCTCGCGGTGGACTTGGCTTTCGGTGGTCCTTGCGCCGATGGCGACCCAGGAGGTGACGTCGGCGATTTGCTGCGGGATTTGCAGGTCGAGGAACTCGGAGCCGGTTGGGAGGCCGAGGTTGTTGATGTCGAGCAGGAGCTTTCTTGCGAGCCTTAGGCCCTTGTTGATTTGGAAGCTTTCGTCGAGGTCTGGGTCGTTGATGAAGCCTTTCCAGCCAACGCTGGTGCGCGGCTTTTCGAAGTAGGCGCGCATGACGACTAGGACTCTGTCCTTCACTTCATCCGCGATCGGCTTGAGTTGCTCGGCGTAGGCGAGGGCGGCTTCGGGGTCGTGGATGGAGCAGGGGCCGACGATGGCGACGAGGCGGTTGCTGCGGCCGTGGAGGATGTCGGCGATGTCTCTTCGAGTGTTGTAGACGAGGTCGGAGATCGCCTCCGTGATCGGCAGCTCCTCGTGCAGGATGGCGGGGGGTACCAGGGGGCGGGTTTGGCCGATGCGGAGGTCGTCGGTGGGTCTGCGGGTGTTCATGGCTCTCGGCGTTGGTGAATCCGCATCATCGAGAATCCAGATTCTTCAGATTACTAGGGGGAGTTCGCGAATTGCCTCTATACTCTCTTTCAGATGATCGCTCTGGCAGTCGCTTCTTTGGCGGTACACGTTTTCACTTTCAAGGGTGGGGACGAGCACGCTCTAGCCTCAGCCCTGTCGTCAGCGATCCAAAAGCCGGTAACAGTTATGTCCTCGGGTGGAGCCACCTTTAAGCCGGCAGAAATCACCTATACCAGCTCCAGGAGTCTAAGGTGGCAAGCTGCGAAAAAGTTTGGGCTCGCTCTGGGCCCTGGAAACGGCTACGGCCCTCATGCATGGCCGAAGGGTTTCTACCGCAAAGCGACCTCCGCCCAGGAGTACCTGGCCAAGATAAGCCAGTCTAAGAACTTTAAAGTAGTTGCTTTGAAAGAGAACCTAATCGAGACCGCCGATTCAGGTGCGGGGGCAATCGGATTGCTCGATCTCAAGGAACAAATCCCTCAGGCAGCGATTACGTGGAATCCGTTTTTTCAGGAGGCAAGGTTCGCTCTGGTCGCCAAGTCGTGTACGGTTCAAATGGCTTTACAATCAGTTGCTGGCGCCATCGGTGCCCGGCTATCAAAGGAAGGATCTGGTTTTCGCTTCGATATCGATCCTTCTGCCTATCGGAAGAGGACGGTGGCAATGTGCGCGCTCCCCACTCGGGGTGACGGTACCGAGGAGCAGGCCATGCAGGCTGCGGATCAAAACTACTTATCCGAATTGGTCCAAGGTTTGGCGTTCGGGCAGATTAACAAGTTTATGAATGGTTGGGCCGGATCTGTGCCCTTCAAGGCCGACAGCAAGGTACATGTGGCTGCTTCGATTCGGGCTCTGGTGTACCGGCAAGCTTTGGGGCGCATGCTAAGTGAGGGCCGCTACAAGGGTGGCCCCCTCCCTGGGATGCTGTCGCAAATCCTGCACGATGATCGCGTCAGGGCTCGACTGCGGCCAGATGGAACCGTGTGCTCCGAGCACATGACTCGATCTGGCGATTGGCTGAAGCTGACCGACACGCTCGTGAACTGAGTTTTAGCCCAGCGTGGCTGGGCTGACCCGGATGCGCAGCGTGGCTACGCGTTCCTGGTGTCCGCTACAATTTGATATGGACCCCAAGCGCCTAGTCGTTATCGACGGGTATTCGCTGCTTTATCGCGCCTTCTTTGCCACTCGGTACCTCAGCACCAGCGACGGGCGGCCGACTAATGCGCTGTTTGGGTTCGTTTCGATGCTTTTTAACATTCTCGAGAAGCAGAAGCCTCATGCGATCGTCGTGGCGCTGGATGCGCCTGGGAAGACGTTTCGGCATGCGGAATTCGAGTCTTATAAGGCGACCCGGCGGGAGACTCAGGATGAGCTGAAGGTGCAGCTTACGGAGGCTCGGGAGCTGATTAATACACTGGGGATTCCGACGGTCGAGGTGATTGGGTTTGAGGCGGATGACGTGGTCGGCACGATCAGCAAGCTGGCGGAGGAGAACGGCTACCACACGACCATTCTCACTGGCGACCTGGACTCGCTGCAGCTTGTGGACGAGTGCGTTTCGGTCATGACGATGAAGATCGGGGTGAGCGATACGGTCACTTATGGGCCCAAGGAGGTGCAGGAGCGATATGGGTTTGCGCCGGAGTTCATCCCGGACTTCAAAGCTTTGAAGGGGGACACCAGCGACAACATTCCCGGTGTTGCGGGCATCGGCGACAAGAGCGGCGGGGAGCTGATCGCGCGGTTTGGAACGATCGAGAACCTCATCGAGCACATGGAGGAGGTGGAGCCGAAGTATCGGAAGAAGCTGGAGGGGAACGAGGTTCAGATGCTGCAGAGCAAGTTCCTGGCAACCATCGTTCGCGATGTTGAGCTGGTTTACGACTTCAAGCCGTTTGTGCTGAATGAGAACCAGATGCAGGCGGCGACGGCGATGATGGAGAGCTACGAATTCAAGCTGCATGTGCGGCGGGCTCCGGCCGTTCTTGGCATGTATCTCGAAGGGCGCTCACCGGCGCAGACGGAGGTCTTTGCGGAGCCGAGTGACGAAGCGCTGACGGTTAACAACCAAAAGGTTGAGGGTTTTGATCAGCTCATGTCTTTCGTTGGGGGCAGGCCTTTCTCGGTGTTCTTTTCGACCACTGGCGAGCAGAGCGATTTGTTCGATGAGCCGGTGCGGAAGGCGTTTGTGGCGGTTGGAAAGGAGGTTCGGGAAGCGGCGGAGGCGGATGGGTTGCGGCTGGTTCAAGCGCATCCGGA
Source organism: Fimbriimonas sp. (assembly GCA_041288075.1). Taxonomy (GTDB): domain Bacteria; phylum Armatimonadota; class Fimbriimonadia; order Fimbriimonadales; family Fimbriimonadaceae; genus Fimbriimonas. Next base: position 41,544 of record JBGGMI010000126.1, on the reverse strand, counting down.
ACTGGCGATCCTGCATGATGCGAAGCCGGCCTACAAGAAGGTAGGCGGCATGCGGGGCCAGCCGAGGTTCGACTCGCTGCTGGCGGCTTTCGTGCTTCGCTCGGAGCGATCGAATTATCCTTTGCGCGACCTGGTGCAGGGGTACCTGGATTTCGCGCCGCCTGAGACGCCGGAGCAGATGGCGGCGGCGCTGCATCTCCTGGAGGCTCCGCTGAGGGAGCGGCTGGATAAGGAGACGCAGACGCGGGTCCTCGAAGAGATCGAGATGCCGCTCATTCCGATCCTTTCGGAGATGGAGAACCTTGGGATCAAGGCGAGCCGGGAGGGGTTGGCGCAGTTCTCGCGGGAGCTTCAGAAGGCGATCGAGGAAACGACTTTGACGGTGCATGAACTGTGTGGCGAGGAGTTCAATATTGGTTCGCCTAAGCAGCTCGGGTTCATTTTGTTCGAGAAGATGCAGATTCAGGGCGGGCAGCGGACGAAGACCGGATGGGCGACTGGGGTCGAGGTTCTGGGGGAGCTGGCGGCCAGCCACGACGTCTGCGCGAAGGTGCTGCAGTGGCGGGAGCTTTCGAAGCTGAAGTCGACTTATGCGGATGCCTTGCAGGGGCTGATCAAGGCGGACGGGCGGCTGCATACGACTTACAGCCAGACCGGGGCGGCAACGGGGCGGCTTTCTTCGAACGATCCGAATCTCCAGAACATCCCGATCCGGACCGAGCTTGGGCGGGGGATTCGCAAGTCGTTTCATGCCGATGACGGCTATCTGTTGCTGTCCCTCGACTACTCGCAGATCGAGCTTCGGGTGCTGGCTCACATGTGTGGGGAGCCGGCGTTGGTAACGGCGTTTCAGACCCGGGAGGACGTTCACACCGTAACGGCGCGGCTCATGTTTACGCTGGGTGAGGAGGAGCCGACGAAGGAGCAGCGGCGGTTGGCGAAGATGCTCAACTATGCGGTTTTATATGGCGTTTCCGAGTACGGATTGGCTCAGCAGTTGGGCACCGGGTTCGGATTTGCGGAGGCCAAGGAGCTGATCCGGGTTTACAATGAGCGCTTTCCGACGGTGAAGAGCTTTACGGATTCGATTATCGTTGAGGCTCGGTCGAAGGGGTTTACGACGACGCTTTATGGTCGGCGGCGGTATTTCCCGGACATCCACGCCCCGAAGATCATGGATCGAAAGGCGGCGGAGCGGCAGGCGATCAATGCGCCGATTCAGGGCACGGCGGCGGACATGATGAAGCTGGCGATGATCAAGGCGAAAGCGGCGCTGGAAGGCAAGCGGACTCGGATGCTTCTCACGGTTCACGACGAGCTGCTGTTCGAGATGGCGGTTGGGGAAGAGTCGATCGTGGAGGAGTTGCGCCTGGCGATGGAGGAGGCACTGCCCCTGAACGTGCCGGTCGAGGTGGATGCGAAAGTGGGGCCGAATTGGGACGACATGACGGTGATCCCTCGGCCCCACATTTAGAGACCTAGCTCCTGCCGGATGGACTTCAGCAACCCTCGCGCGATGGCCTTTAGAGGTGGCTCTCCGGTGAAGGCGGCCGCGACCGCGTGGAGAGTTCTCAGCGAAAACTTCGGCTCTTTTGAGATGACGTAGATCGGATCCCAGCGGTCGGGGTGGAACTTGTCTTTGAACCATTCAAGGCCTCCGAAATTGTAGAACCGCCGGCCGTGCGCCCGTGCCCATCTGCTGAGCGCTTCGAGCCAGACCGGATTGTGAATCGCCGGATCCCTGGCCTTCTGCGCGAGCGGCACGATTCCCATGGTGACGAGTTCGCCTTCGACACTGGAGACTGCTTCCACCATCATCAGCTCGACCGTGCCGTTAGGCGCCTGGCGGCCACGCACGAATTGCTCCGTCAGCCAGGCTCCTCGAGCGGGGGCGGGGGACAAGACGAGGAATGCTACTGGTTTGTCGGCAATGGTGGCAACGAAGATGCGGCGGCCGTCGAGCATTCCGAGGGTTTCCGGCTCGACGAGGAAATGCATGGGAGGGAGGCCGCGAGTCTGGAGCCACTCGTGCAGCACTTGCTTGAGGGCTGGGCTGTCGTGGGCTTCCTGCGTTGGCCATTCGCGAACCACGACCCCCTTGTTCTTAGCTCTTGCGCGCTGAGCTCGGAGGGAGCGATCCGCGTTGAAGCGTTTGACGAGGCTTTTGGGGGTCCAGACGGGCTGGGAGCCAAGCACGACGGTTGAATAGGCCGCGTCTTCTGCGGTTAGCTCCCGCATACGGTCCTCGGCTCCGAAGTAGCACACGCAGTCGCCGGCGGCGGCGGCGGCGGTTTCCCATTCGTGGATAGTGCTCCGGAGGTCTTCTTCGGAGCACACGGGCGCACCGGCTACGACTCTCACGTGGTGCTTGCGGATGTAGCCGATCACGGCGTCGGTTTCTGTGGCGAACCAGAGCTCGATGCCGGGGACGAGGAGTTGGAAGCAGGTGGTGTTCCAGCCGTGGCGAAAGATCAGCTCGCGCGCCCGCTCGATTTCCGAGCCGTGCATCATTTTCAGCGACCCGGCAAAAGGCCCCACTCGCGAAGGTAGCGGCGCATTTGTCTGGCAGTGTCCTCTCCAGGCACGATGTGCGCGGCGAGCCAGCCTTCGGATACGGCGGCCTGGACGTTGGCGGGATGGTCGTCGAAGAACACGATCTGCTCCGGGTGGAGGCCGAACTCGGCGGCGTAGGCGCGGTAGATGAAGGGATCGGGCTTGTTCAGCCCGACGATATGTGAGGCCATCTTCATGTCGAGGCTCTCAATAACGGGAAAGCGTCCATTGAGCGCCAGGTGCCCCCAGTGGGCATCGTTCGTGTTAGAGAGACACCCGAGGGAGAAGCCGGCGGCTCTCAGATCCCTTACGAGCTCGCGGATTCCTGGATACTCCTCCACGATGATGCTGTTGTGCACTTTCGGGGAGTCTTCGTCGGAGCATCCGATGAAGAGGGCGAGCTCTTTTAGGTACACGGGGAAGGAGATTTTGCCGGCCTGGTAGAGATCGAAGCCGGAGAAGCCTCCCAGCGCCGTTGGGCCAGCCGGCGAAAGGTCGTGCGGGACACCGGCGACATCGGCGGCTTCCTCCCACGTGTGGCAGATCCGGGCGAGCACTCCGCCGAGATCGAAGACCACCACATTTCGTGTACTTTGCCCCATCAGCTATGCCTTTCTAGCGCTCGCAACCGCAATAATTCCCAATCTTCCCGAATAGTGCCGAAAACACCACAACGAGCAGTGGTAGTTTCCTTGCCTCCCAAGCTTATGTTTAATCAAGCCGCGACGGCATTCAGGTTTTGCGACCTGGAAGTAGTTTGACGAAATCTCGCTGCAGATGCGGAGACGGCTCGACCGAAGGGAAAAGAATGCTCGCAAGCCGCCTGCCCGTTCTGCTCGCCACTCTGGCGATCGCTCTGCCAACCGCCCCCGCGAACGTGTCCGGTTCGTCCGCGCCACTTCTGGATGAAGTGACGAACCACCTCAGCGAGGCCCAGAAGTGCTTCGACAAGGGCACCTTCGAGCTCGCCGCCGCTCATGCGGACATGGTGTTGGTCGATCAAGACTTAAGTGTTTTTGTAAAGTTTCAAAACGTTCCTGCCAACGTGCAGCCCAACGCCCTGAAGGCGATGGATCAGGCATTCAAGAATTGGGAAGAGGCTCTGAAGGGCTCCGTGAAGTTCACTCGCTCGACTGACGAGGAAGCCGCTGACGTCGTGATCCGGTTCAAGCCAGACGTTCGTATGGGACGCGAGCCAGTGGCGGGTTTTGCGAATTGGAAGCGCGTGATCGACAAGGACGGGGAAGGAAAGATCGTTTCCAAGTTTACGTCTGACCTTCAGATTCGAACGATGACTCTGAACTTCAAATCCATGCCGATGGAATCCATGCGGCACGAGCTGATGCACGAGATCGGGCACGTTCTGGGTCTGGAAGACACGGACAGCACCGGGGCGATCATGGGACCCCTGGATATGAACAAGCCCATATCCCGGCCCCTACCGCACGAGGTGAAGGCGGTCTGGGACATTCGAGTGCAGGCTAGCAAGATCCGCCAAGAAGCCTTGGCTCAGCAAATCGCCAAGTAAGCCCCTGTTTCTTCGCACGACGTCCAGCCGGTAAAGTGCTGGCTTGTGAAGTTGCCCATGGGTATTGGCATGAACCGGTTCGGACTTGGGCTGATTCTCTGTATCTGTTTCCTCGCTGGATGCAAGGGAGGGTTTTCTTCGCAGACTGCTGCCACTAAGAAGAAAAACGTCTTGCGGTTGGCAACTCCCCAGATCACGAAGATCGATCCCGCGACCATCTCCGACATCCCGATGATGGAGTTGATGCAGAACGTATTCGAGGGTCTCGTGATCATCGACGAGAACAATCAGATTCAGCCGAACCTCGCGGAAAGTTGGACGTTGTCGAAGGATGGCCGGACTTACACGTTCAAGATTCGGAAGGGTGTCAAATTCCACAACGGGCGCGAAATGACCGCGCACGACGTGAAGTACAGCATCGAACGCGAGACGAACCCCGCGCTCCCATCGCAGACCGCGCCTTTGACTTACCAATACGTGGTGGGTGCAGCGGCTAAGATGAGTCGCAAGGCAAGTGAGATTTCCGGGCTGAAGGTGATCGACGACTACACGATCTCCATCACTATCGATGAGCCGCGCCCCTATTTCTTGACCAACCTGACAGGTGGAGTCGTGGCAAAGGAGGTTGCTCCCTATGACAAGGAGATCTGGTCCGTCGCAGGAATGGTCGGGACCGGAGCGTTCAAGGCTTCTCGATTTGAGGCTGATCAATTGTTAGAGCTGGTTCCGAACCCCGAGTATTGGAACGGGGCACCCAAGCTTGACGGGATTCGGGTTGTGCAGATCAAGGAATCGATCACTCGGGTGAACAAGTTCAAGAAGGACGAGCTGGACTTGATTCAGATCGAGAAGGGAGATGCCGAGGCACTGAGAAAGGACCCTCTGTATCGAGATCAGATCGTGGTGTATGGCCGCACGGGCCTAAGCTTCTTGGGCTTCAATTTGAAGCTGCCCCCGTTTACCGATAAACGGGTTCGTCAAGCCTTTTCCTGCGCCATCGATCGCGAGCGGCTATGCACCGAAATGTTGGCTGGAAACAACAAGCCTGCCTATTCGATCGTTCCTCCGGAAACTGGGAGCCACCGCTCCGGCAGCATGGGCTACGTCTTCGATCCGGCAAGAGCGCGGAAGCTTCTTGCCGCGGCAGGATTTCCAGGTGGAGCCGGATTTCCGCAGGTCACGCTCAACTTCGATGGAACCAGCTCCGATAGCGCGACTATTTCCGATGCTATAGTTACCGACCTGAGGGTGAATCTGGGCATTAAGGCTACGACGAAGCAGTTGCCGTTCCAGACGTTTATCGACCAGATAGGCAAGAAGGAGCTGGCGATGTTTTCCATCGGTTGGGTGGGTGATATCGATCCTCAAAGCTTCTTTGGCACGCTGCTGAGTGATAAGGGGCTGGAGCCGTTCGGGTTCAGAGACAAGCAGTTCAACGCTATGGTGCAGCAAGCCGGAACGTTCACCGGGCCGGCAGCCGACCGGATGCGGCTCTACAATGAGGCTGAAGACATCGTGCTCGAAGAAGTGCCACTAGTTCCGCTCTGGTACAGCTCTGTGCTGCGGCTGGTTTCGCCGCACGTGAAGGGACTCCAACGATCCGCGTCAGGCGACTTGCCGTACAAGAACGTTCGGATCGAATAGCTACGGGAATGTGTGGGAATCGAACCCACCCGGCCCCTTGTCGAAGCCACTACGGTTTTGAAGACCGCGGAGCACACCAGCACCCATTCACTCCCGGCTGATTATGATAGAAGTGAGGGGATGATGGAAATGAGGGAAATGAGGGCAGTCCATTTCCGTTGCTCAATCATCCGTTCTCACTCCATCACTTCCATCATCCGCTACGCATCAAACCCGTCGACCCAGCCTCGCACCTGCAGGCCCTGGAACTGCGCCCTCATTAGGCTCAGGCCCACCATATACGCCTCAAACTCACCGCTCAGCTTCCTCAGCACCGGCGCCTCATGGGCGTAGTCGCCGTAGTCGAAGGTGCTGGCCACGTAGTAGCTCAGTCGCCCCTGCCCGATGGGATCGAGCAGCGCATCTTTGCCTGCCGGGGAGCGGATTTGTTTGAGAAACTCGGGAAAGACTCCTGACCAGAAGAGTAAGAAGTCTCCGATGTGCTTGTGCACCTCGCGCTCTCTGCCAAAGGAGTCGGCGTTGAGCCTCACGTCGCCTTCCACCACCATATCGACCACACTGTCGATTCGTCGGCCAGAGGCATCGCGGATGCCGTAGATGTCGTCGTCGTGCAGAAAATGCATCAGCAGATCGCACAGATACTCCTCCACATCTTCGTGTCGGAGCCCCAGTTGCACTCTCATCGAGTCGTGGAGCGCCTCCGCGAAGAAGCGGCGAATGGGATGTTCACCGTTCACGTCGCGCCTCATTGTCATGTACCTCCGTTGCGCAAATCCTTATCCTGTATTCGGTTTGGACGACCGAAAAGGTTCAATATTTCAACTGCCCCCTTTCTTTAGGTCCAGTGGTAGCGAAGGAGTCCGAGGAGTCTTGCCTAAATCGATTTTGGCGGCGACCTTCAATAAGCCTGCTTTATCAGACTCCTAGACTCCTCGACTCCTCGACTCCTCGACTCCTCGACCCCTTCCCCCAATTGGCCTATAATCGCGTAAGGCAGTAACACCAGCTATGGTAGAGCCCGTCTAGATAGGTAGTTATGAAGTGTCCGCGGTGCGCTCAGTCTGTAAACGCCGTCGCGGCCGTATGCCCGCATTGTGGATTTGCTTTGCGCAACACGGCTCCGGGGCAGTCCATTGCCATGCCTGCTTCCGCAGCGAGCCTCTCCCAGGCATATGCCGACCAGAAGCGCCGAACGGCGATGATCGTCGGGATCGTAGCGATCATCGCGATCCTTGCAGCAGCTACCGTGGCCCTCACCAGAGGCGGGCGTTCCCTGGGAGCCGGGGCGGGACAGAACGCACCTGTTTTGAATGCCCAGGGTCAGACGCCGGATGGCAATATTCTCGCCGCAGTCGGCAATCAAGGGCCGGCCGTCCTGAATAAAGAAGAAAAAGCCCCAGAAAAGATGCCGCAAGACGTTTTTGATTGGCTCAAGCATCTAGAGCGTTGCGAGAAGATGAAAGTCGAAATCGCCGGCGATCAGGCGGCCGAGCTTAGCGTCTTCATGACCAAGTTTGGTGCGCTTGGGGCAGGAATGGGAATGTTCAACCCTTACGACCAGGCCAGCGAAGAAGGTCCCGACCAGGCGCCGGGGCAATACACCAAAGGCAAAGTGCTGGACCTACGACCGAAGTGGACCGAGCTGATTGGCTACTTCCGGTCCAAGACGCCGCCCGAGGAGTGCCGCACCATGGCGGGTGACTTCGACCGGGCATTGTCCGAAATTCCCGGCATGATGGGTGACGTCGGAGACATCTTGAACAGCGCCGATGCCGATCCCGCCGCGGCCATGAAGCTTGCCAAGAAGCTGCAGAACAGCAGCTATTCCGACATCGACCGATACTTCGCGCGAACGGACGAGAAGCTCGGGCAAATTTGCAAGAAGTACAACACGAACAAGTGGTTTAACGTAGCCTCCGATGTTATGGGCGGCGGGATGTTGGGCAAATTCCCTTAGATGCTTCGCGAACTCGCTGAACAGCATCTGGACGACCTCTGTGCCCGCTTTCCGCTGGGCTACCGCCCTGTGTTACTTTGGAAGGCGCTACGCGTTTCCGCAGGACTCGCCTATTACAAAGAAGGCCGCATCGCCCTTTCGTCAATCGTGCTGACCGACGAAGCGAACATGCGCGAAACCCTCACCCATGAATACGCGCACCTGCTCGCCGTCTTCCGGCACGGACAAAAGGGTGCCGGGCATGGTGCCCCTTGGAAGAAAGCCATGCTCGATCTCGGACTCGAGCCCAAGGTCCGGCACCGCTTTGAAGTCCAGCGCAATACGCCCCGGCAGAAGGTGGTTTATCGCTGTAAGAAGTGCCAAAAACTGATCGAGCGAAGCCGGCGGCTGCCCCGAAGGCGCGTGTACGTGCACAGCGGGTGCGGAGGCGCGATCAAGCTCGAAGCAGTTCTGGCGAGATAAGCTTTTGGCGATGAATAACGCCGAGCTGCTCTCCCTCTTTGAGGGCCTTCGCCTCGCCGATGTGCGCGATGGCCTCGACGCTTTGGGATGGCATTACGGCTGCTCGATGTCACCCAACATCCGCCCGCTCTTTCGGACCAGCGCGTTTGGGATCGCTCGCACCGTGCGATATCTGCCCTACCAAGGCGTGATTCCCACCATGACGGCCGAGGAGTACCTGAAGTGGTCCGGCCACTATTACGGCAACGTCTGCCCCTACCCCTGGTGCGAGAAGATCGAGGAGGGAGACTTTGCCGTCATCGACGCTAGCGGAGTGGATGCCGGGCTGATGGGCTCGGAGAATACGCTGGCATGTCTCCGTCGCGGCGTCCGTGGATTCGTCACGAGCGGGGGCGTTCGCGATACCGACGAAGTCATTCTGCAACAGGTGCCGTTCTGGTCCGCGATGGTCTCAAAGGCGATGGTGCAGGGACGCCTTCAGTTCGATGCGATGGACGTTCCGGTCGCCGTGGGTGGCATCACGATCAAGCCGGGGGATGTCATCGTCGCGGATGGTGACGGCGTGGTATGCGTCCCGCGAGACGTTGCCCCGGCGGTTGCGAAGTTCGCGCACGAGGAGAACGAGCGGGACCGAAAAGCCAGGCGAGGACACTACGAGCAGCTCGGCCGCGAGCTGGATGAGACGGTTTAGCTCCTCTTGATCCCTAGCAGTTTGAACTGCACCAGCGTCAAGCCAAATATGACCAGGAACAGCAGATAAGCCACCGCGCTCGCATAGCCGAGCTGATACTGCCCGAATCCCTGCTGGTACATGTACAGCACCACCGTCAGAGTCGAATAGGCTGGGCCGCCGCCCGTCATTACGTAGGATTGGCCGAAGACTTGAGAGGCGGCGATGACGGACATGACGAGGCCGAACAGCAGGGCCGGCTTGATGGTAGGAATGCTCGTTTTCCAAAACCGCTGCCAAGGGGACGCGCCGTCTAGTTCGGCTGCCTCGAGCATTTCTTTTGGAACGGCCTTGAGAGCTGCGAGATAGATCAGCATGTTGCCGCCCGCGCCCCACCAGACGCTCATGAGTGCGATGCTGGACATGGCGTACTTCGGGTCGCCGATCCACGCGATGGTGGTTTTTGGCTGCCCAATCCAGGCCCTAATCACGTTGATGTAATAGTTGAGCAGCCCCCAGTCGGCGCTATAGAGCCACTTCCAGAGCACTGCCACAGCCGTCACGGACAGCAGCACCGGCATGTAGAAGGCCAGCTTATAAAACGTGGTGCCGCGAAACTTCTGGTTCAGGGCCACCGCGAAGAGGAGTGACAGTGCATTGCCGATCGGAACTGCGAGCAGCACGAACAGACCGGTGCGAACTAACGCAAACCAGAACAGATCGTCGTGAATCGCATTCGAATAGTTCTCGCCTCCGATGAAGGTAGGCGTCTTATCCAGCACGTGCCACTTGTTGAGGCTGATCCACACGCCGAAGAAAACCGGCACGACCGTGAATGTGAGAAACAGAAGGGCGAACGGTGCCAGGAATCCCGAAGCCGTCCATGGCTGGTTGCGCTTCATTCCCGCGCCAACACCTGGTCTACCCTCCGGGAAGCAACGCTCAGCGCGTGATCTGCTGTTTCCGAACCGTTAAGTGCGCCTTCCAGAGCCGCATCCCCAAACGGGCCCATCTGATTGATCAACAGCGAAAATGGCTCGTACTGCACATAGCCGAGCTGCTTGGCAAACTGGCTCTGCACCCTCAGGCCCTGAAATTCCTTGGAGGAGAGCACACTCGTGCGGACCGGCACCTGTCCGCCTTTGGCCCAATCCAGACTGTTGTCCGACAGGAACTTGATCAGTCTCCATGCGGCGTCCTTTCGAGCGGGCGCGATTTTCGCGGGCATGCAGAGGTTGTGGCTGCCGGCCCAAACCGCCTTCACGGGACCCATTAGCGGAAACGGAGCGGCAGCATATCGCAGGTTCTTTTGCTTGTCGAGCGAGTCGATCATCCAGATCCCTTGCGGAGCCATCGCGATCTTCCCGGTCTGGAAACCCATCCACGCGTCGCTGGAGCCCGGCGGCGGGCAGACCTTGTACTTGTTGATCAGGTCCCACATGAAGTCGATCCCCGCTTTGGTCTCTGCAGTGTCCAGGGCGGAGTGCTTCATATCCGGCGTCAAGAGCCCGCCCCCAAACTGGTAGAGGATGCTGGTGCCAACGAGGTGCGTATCGGTGATCGCGAACCCCCACTGGTCGGGCTGGCCATCCCCATCGAGGTCCTTCGTGAGTTTCTTGGCGGCGTCGAGAAACTCCGCTTGCGTGACCGGCGGCTTCTCGATTCCCGCTTCCTCGAACAGCTTGACGTTGTAGTACATCCCGAGCGGGTGGCAATCCAGCGCGAGCCCAAACCGCTTCTGGTCCCAAAGCCCCGCTACCCAGGCTTTCGGAACGAAGTCGCTCTCTTTCAGCCCGCTCTCCGTTACATAGGAGTCGAGTTGGGCGAGGGCACTATGTTCTGCATATTCCGGAACGCGATTGGCGTGCAGAACGAAGACATCCGGCGGGTCCCCAAATGCGAGGCCGAGCGTCAGCTTATCGTAATAAGTCGCCCACGGAATGATCTGCATCTGCACGTGAACATCCGGGTTCTCCTTGTTGAACCGCTGCACGATCTTCTCCATCGCCGCGCCATCCGGGCCGCTGAAGCCGTTCCAAAAGGAGATATCGGTGACCTTGTCACCCGATGCGGAGTAGTGCGAGCAGCCGGCGAGGCACACAAGCATGCATGCCGTTAATATGCACCGCCGACTAATAGCAAGAAGTGAAATCCCACCCACGCGCTTCCATCGTAGCGCGAAAGGCACAAATAATGGAAGCGCAATGTAGTCGCGGGATGGCTTGTGCCCGCGTCGGTCCTCTTCCATAGAGGAGCCCGGACGCAGGCCCAAACCATCCTGCGATTACATTCCGGACCGAACCGCCGAATCTGTCCATCACGTCTTTACAAAAAATCTTACTTGCAAAAGCATTCCTCACCAGCTATAGTGTTTCTCAATGGAGACGCACCGCTCTCCCATACTCGAAGTCCGCGGCAACGAGGCGCAAGAGCTCTTTAAAGCGCTTGCCGTCGAAAAGCGCCTGGACATCATCACGCTGCTGGCCGAGAGCGAGAAGAACATTAACGAAATCGCCCAGGCGCTCGGCATCGCCCAGCCCACCGTCAGCAAACACATCCAGCAGCTCGAACAGTGCGGATTGGTGGTCAGCGAGTACTCCGCCGGCCAGCAAGGCATGCAAAAACGGTGCCGCCTCAACTACGACCGCCTGCTCATCTCCTTCGAGAATCTCGCCGGCTCGGATACCAAGCTGGAGGAAGTCTCGATGCCGATCGGCCTTTACACGCTCGTCAACCCCGGCGGCACCTGCGGACTCGCGAACCGGGAGCGGATGATTGGCTTCGTCGACATCCCCCAGGCTTTCTTCGACCCCGCCCGGGCCACCGCGCAAATCCTCTGGATGGCCGAGGGTTTTGTTGAGTACGTCTTCCCTTGCACCCTGCCGACGTCGAGCGACATACAGAGGCTCGAATTCATCACGGAAATCTGCTCCGAGGCGCCTAACTACGACCTGAATTACCCGTCGGACATCACCCTCTGGATAAACGGTGTGGAAGTCGGCACCTGGATCTGCCCGGGCGACTTCGGCGGACGGAGAGGGCTGCTCAATCCGGAGTGGTGGATCGACCATTGCACGCAATACGGAGTGCAGAAAATCTGGTCCATCGACAAAGAGGGCACGTACGTGGACGGCACGCGCGTCTCCGACGTCAACCTGGCGGGGACCCTCATCGCACCCGGCCAGCCAGTTTCGATTCGCATCGGCGTCAAGCCGGATGCGCCGCACCAAGGAGGCTTCAACCTCTTTGGAGCGGGATTTGGCAATTATGCGCAGGACCTCATTTTGCGCCTGCACTACGTCACTGTCACGAGGGAGTCGGTCTCGTCCCGAGCCCGGTCTCTCGAGGAAGGTGCCATCTAGGCACATCGTCAATCATTGCTTCCAACGGAGGAAGTCGGACCATGCAACGCACACGTAATCAAGCATTTACACTCATCGAACTACTCGTAGTCATCGCGATCATCGCGATCTTGGCTGCGATCTTGTTCCCTGTGTTCGCACAGGCCAAGGCCGCCGCTAAGAAGACCTCGGACCTCAGCAACGTCAAGCAGACGACGCTCGCAAACATGCTGTACAGCGGCGATCAGGACGACGTCTTTGTCGCCAACGGCGAAGGAATGCTGCCCCCAGGCGCAAACAACTGGGACACCATGACCCCCTATACCGGACAGCAGAACTTCTACGGCACCAACTATGGCGCCGGTGGAAATGCTCCCCTCGGCTTCATGGACCCGCTTGCTGTACAGAATTGGGCACGTGAGACTCAGCCTTACATCAAGAGCCTGGAAATGATGGTCAGCCCCGGCGCTCCGCCCGACGTCAACGCGGCCCTCGCCCCTGTTCCGAACAATTCCAAGGCCGGAAAGACGAGCTACGTGTTCAACGGCTGCGTCAGCCGCATGTCCCAGACCGCGATCAGCAAGCCGGGCGATCAGATCGTCTACCAGGTTCGGGCCACCACGGCTCGCGAGGCCATCTGCATGCCACGCCGGGCTTATTTCACCGATGGTGCGAAGCATGCCAACGATGCGGACGTCGCGTGGGTCGGCTTCAACTTTGCGAAGGGCGGCAACTATGGTTTCGCCGACGGACACGCCCGGTTCATGAAGCGGAAGCAGGTCAAGTTCAAGAACCTCGGTTACTGGGAGTGGGTGCGGATGGATAGTCGCAACGACTGGATCAATCCCGACACCAACCCGACGATGGATGCCGATCCGGGACCTCCTTGGCAGGACTGGTGGGGAACGTGGGGTTCCTGCGACCCGGCCATGGTTCCTTAAACGATGCAACGACAGCCCCGGCGCGACTGGCATCGGGGCACCCTTTCCGCTCACCTGAAAACTATGAAAGCAATCTTGCTCGTGATAGCGCTTCTTCTTTCGATGCTCTTCGTCGGCGGCTGCGACAATGTCGGCAACGAGAACCCGATCACTCCCGAACAGATGGATCGAGAGCGATCCAAGCAGGATCGTGGGAATTTCAATCCAGGCAACGTGCCTCCCAAACCGGGCGGCTAGGTTTCCATAGCCCCCTATGAGACTAAGGAAGGTCGGTTGGGAATTCGCCGTCGCGATCGTCGCGCTGCTCATGGTAGCGCCGGTCGTTTGGATGTTCATCACCTCCATCAAGCCCGAAGGCGACGTCCTGTCCCTACCGCCCCGGTGGATTCCCGAGACGAGCTCGCTCGAAAACTACAAGAGCCTCTTCGCCAAGGCAGAAGAGTTCCCGGTCGCGAAATGGCTGCTGAACAGCGTCGCCATCTCCCTCACCGTCACATTCCTCGTTCTCCTCATCTCCAGCCTCGCCGCTTTCGCGTTCTCGCGCATCCATTTCAAGGGCCGCGATTCGCTCTTCATGTTCGTGGTCGCCACGATGATCATCCCCGGCCAGGTCACCCTCATCCCGGTCTTCCTCATCGTCACCAAGCTCGGCCTTTTCAACACCTACGGCGGCATAATCCTCCCCGGCCTCGCCAGCGCCTTCGGGGTTTTCCTGCTACGCCAATTCTTCCAAACCATCCCCGAAGAGTTGGAAGAAGCCGCTTTCCTCGACGGGGCCGGGCTCTGGACCATCTACTCCAAAGTCATCCTCCCCCTCGCCAAGCCTGCCCTTGCGACCCTGGCAATCTTCACTTTCATGGGCTCTTGGAACGACTTCGTCTGGCCCCTGATCGTCACGAACGATGTAGGAATGCGAACCCTCCCGGTCGGCCTCTCGATCTTTCAGGGCCGCTACAACCTGGAATACGGCATCACCATGGCCGCCGCCGTCCTAACCACTCTCCCCATGATCATCGTCTTCTTGATCTTCCAAAAGCGAATCACAGAGGGGATTGCATTGACGGGGTTAAAGGGTTGATGCCGACGATCCCTCCACATTCGCAATGTGGAAGGTCCCTCAGCCTTCCAAGCAAAAATGCAAACCCCTCCACACAGAGAATGTGGAGGGGTTGACCAACTAACTCCATGATCCTCGCCGCCCTACTCATGACCGTCGCCGCCGCCGCTCCCCAACCGCAGTTCGCGACTGCACCCGCCAATTTAAGGCTTGGCCCCCAAGGTGAAATCCTCGCTTGGCTCGTCGCCGGCCCGTTCCCAAATACGGGAGCACTGGAACGGAAAGGCACAGGTTTCCGAGCGGACTATCTCGCGACCGAAGCAGAAGCCACCGCTTATCAGCACAAGGAAATTCCTCGAACCCCCTTCGAAGCGGAAGAGGACAAGAAGCAGGTGGGCCTTCGCAACGGCAGTTGGTCCCTTGCCGTTGCAGATCCCAAATCTGGCCTCGATCTAAAGGGGCTGCTCCGCAGCGACAAACCAGGTATCGCCTACTGCTTCACCGAACTTGTTTCCCCTATCGATCAGCGCGTACAGCTTCTCTTCGGCAGCGACGACGGAGCTAAGGTCTGGCTGAACGGAATACAACTCTTTGAAAAGCAGGTCGCGCGAGGTATTAAGCGTGACGAGGACAAGGTCGACCTCAACCTCAAGCAAGGCAAAAACCGACTCTTGTTCAAGATTGAGCAAGGGGACGGCGGATGGGGCTTGCTTGCACGCGTTGTGGATGCCGGTGGCAAGGCCGCGGCAATTCATGAAAGGTTGGCACTGGTTCCTGCCGATATAAATGGATCGCAACCATGGCCGGGATATCCCACATTTCCCTATAGAGCTGCGGGGCAACCGGGCACCCTAGACCTTTATGAGGCGATCCAATTCGAGTCGTGGCGGAAGAAGACCGAGCGCTGGCTCGCAAGGTTCGGAGACCCAAAGACCTCGCGAGAGGCGATCATGCGGCTGCCTCGGGTGAGTGGCTGGGATCGGAACCAGGACGAACTCTCACTCGAACTTGCCAGCGCCCGAAAGGCGATCGAACGCGCCTACCACAGCGCCCGCAAACCCTTCCTCGAGCGCTTCCAAAACCCAGGCCCCCAATTCAAAACCAGCGTAGCAAAGGAAGACTACGCCACACCGATGCCCGGCGGACGCTACTTCGTGCACGCGAACGGCACCCCCTTCATCCCCATCGGCTACAACCACAACCCCGACTGGACCACCTTCAATCAGGCCAACGGCGAAGAAGACAACTACGATCCGACCCAGGCCGAAAAACACATCGCCCACGTCAAAGCCAAAGGCGTAAACCTCATCCGCCTGATGATCGAGACTCCGCCCAGTGGCAACCTCGAAGAGCCGCTAGGCGTCTTCCGCCCCGAGCATGTGATCTGGACCGACACCATCGTAGCCGCCGCGCGAAAGCACGACGTCAAGCTCATCATTACCCCTTGGGACACCTTCTGGATGAACCGGCGCTGGGAGACAACCTCCTACAATCCTGAGAACGGTGGCCTCGTTAAGCAGAAGATCGATTTCATCACAAACAAGGAAGTCCGCAAGCAGCAGAAGCGACGGCTCCAGTACATGATCGACCGCTGGGGCAACACGGGCACGATCTTCTCCTGGGAAATCCTGAACGAAGGCGACCTATGGTGGGGGGCCAACGCTGCTCAGCTCGACGAGTGGGCAACGGATGTCGCTGGCTTTGTCAGGGAATACGAGAAGGGCAGATGGGGCCGTAACCACATGGTCAGCTTCTCCTTCGCCGCCGCGATGCCCAAAGGGGACATGGCCAAGCTCGCCTACACGAGCAAGCTCTTCGACTACGCCACCACCCACCTCTACATCGGAGCCAACAAAGCCCCCGTGGAGCCGATCGGACCCGCGATGGCGGAAAACCAGGGCGTCCGTTACGCTCTCGACCAGATCAAAGACAATCGCCCGTACATCGACACCGAAAACGGCCCCATCGACAAGTGGATCGCCGGTCAGAAACTCGACAACGAAGTCTTCCACGCCCAAACGTGGGCTCACCTCGCATCCGGAGGAGCCGGCAGCGGCCTCCGCTGGCCCTACCGAAACCCGCATCACCTAACGGAAGGGATGCTAGATTCGCTGAAGATCATGAGGGAGTTCACGCTCGGTGTCGACTGGAAGACACTCTCGGGACGGCATGTGGATTTCAAGGCAGTGGCGGAGAAGGGGGCGGCGGTCTGCGGTTTCGGCAGTTCCCGCGCGGCACTTGTCTGGACTTCCGGCAGCGGCACTCTCGAAATCGCCTGGCCCGCGAAAAAGGCTCGCGCATTCAACTGCCGCACCGCCGAGTGGTCCACGGTTCCGGTTGTGAATCTGCCGAGCGGCAGGATCAAAATCGACCTTCCGAACCCTTCCAACTCCACGGCTGTCGTGCTAACGAGATAGCGTCAGAACAATTCTGTAAACAATAGCAAAATCTTTCCCGCAACGGTCCGTCACTAGAGTTAATGGTTCAAGACGTTGTCATCGCCGCCTATCGCTGGCTCGTAACTATCTGCGGCTATCTCTGGCAGTTGCTGCCCCTCCTGCTCGTCGCTGGGGTTGCTACTGGCCTGCTGGTGCTTGCCTGGAGGCGCTGGGATCCGGAAGGGTCGGCAAAGTTCGGCACCGACCTCAAGCGCATTTCGGGGCGCGCGGCATGGATAGGTGTGCTGGCATTGGTCACCGCGTCCTTTGCCGGAGCACTCGTGCAGTCCGCCAAGGTCGTCCAAGTGCGCCGCGATACGGTCCGCGAGGCGGAGGCGAGCCGGACGAACGACCCGAATCTGAGCGGTGTCGTCCAATTCGCCCCAAGCGTCGGCATCATCGAGGAAAAGACGTATAGCCGCGTCATGACCCTGCCCCCCGATTTCCTCAACCGCGTCAGCGTCGAGGGAGTCCAGATTCTCGCGCCTTACTTGAGCGACCCTTCGGCCGAAGGAGTAACCAAGCTCGCCGACAGCTTCAGACGGAACGGCACCGACGTGATCTTCGAGCGTCAGGTCACGCGCAAGGACGAAATCCCGGTGCCCGCCGATGTCGCGAACGTAAAAACCGACTTCAAAAGCGTCGGAGGCGACAGCGGGCGGCGGCATTTCGAGGCCACGTTCAGCGCCGAATACCGATTCAAGAACCCCCGCAGCGAAGCGGCGGAGATGCGCTTCAACTTCCCGCTTCCTCAGGGCGGCGGCATCCTCCAGGGCTTCACGCTCACACAAGGGTCGAACGTCATCCGCGAGGCGGACGAGCATGGGCTCTACGTCTGGACCGGCAACGTGCCCGCCGGCGGTTCCGTCACCGTAAATGCGAAATACACCGTTACAGGTGCCGGTGGCTACAACTACGTGCTCGGCAGCGAACGCCGACGCATTGGCGACTTCACGTTCGTGGCTCAGAGCGATAATACATTGAAGTTCGGACGAAGCGGCATCTTCCCCTCGCGCCTAGGCTCCAGCGATGCGGAGTGGAAGCTGAAGGATGTGCTGACCTTTCAGAGCATTGCCCTCGTATTTCCTAGAGCCGACGTGGACTCCGAGATCCTCGACAAAACGCTCTCGATCTTTCCCGCCTTGCTCGTCTTCTTCGCTCTCGGTGCCGCCTGGCTCTTCCCGAACCGCGCGCTTCTTGCCACGATCGCGGTGGCCCTCGCCTACCTCGCCATACCCATGCTGAGTTCCTATGTCCCGCCGAATCTGGCGACGATCATCGGAGCCTTGGGTGCGATCGCTGCCGGTGGATTCGTGCTTCAGGATCGGCGTGGCTGGGCGCTGAGTGGCCTCGCGGGACTCATGAGCGCTGCATTCCTCACCAACGAGCACGGCATGCTCATCGGCTGGGTAGTGGCTGCGGCCGCCGTCGTTGTCTTCATCCGATGGCGACGCGAACAGGCCTCCACAGAGGAGAAGAGGGTTCCAATTACTTGAGGCCGCTCATCGTAATTCCCTTCACGAAATAGCGCTGGCCCAGCATGAACATCAGAATCAGCGGGATCATGACGAGCACGGAGCCGGCCATGAGCAGGTTCCATTGCTCGTTGTGCAAGGTCTGATAAGTCCGCAGGCCAGGCTCCAGCGTCTGCATCTCAGGGCTGTTCAAATAGATGAGCGGACCCTCGAAGTTCTTCCAGTTGAAGATAAAGCAGAACACGCCGACCGTCGTCAACGCGGCCATCGAGTTCGGCATGATGACCCGCCAGAAGATCGTGCTGTGAGACGCGCCATCCAGAATCGCCGCCTCATCAAGCTCCCGCGGGATGCCCATGAAGAACTGGCGCAAGAGGAAGATATTGAACGCTCCGCCACCAAAGAAGGCAGGCACCGTGAGCGGCAGGAACGTATCGACCCAGTGGATCTTCGCGAACATAACGTAGCTCGGGATGGTCATGACCATTCCGGGCAGCATCATCGTGCTCAACAGAAGAATAAACAGCCGATCCCGGCCCCTGAATTTCAGCCTTGCAAATGCGTATGCCACCAGCGAGGACGATAGCAGCACACCGACCGTCGCAATTGTCGAGATCACCAGGGTGTTTCGGAAGAACAGGATAAACGGGGCATTTGGATTCGAAAGAACCAGCGTGAAGTTCTCCCAGGTCAACTCCTTCGGCCACATCCAGGGGTCGCTCGCCGCCACCTCGCCATTCGTCTTCAGCGACATCGCCACCATGATGTAAAGCGGCATCATGAACATCACCGCTCCCGCTAGGAGCGTCACCCACAGCAGCACCTTCAGAACCCGCGCCGTGTTTTCGCTGCGCCGCGTAATGCGCACATACTCTTCGGCCGAAAGCATGTCCGACTTCCTTTCCGCGAGCTCCATGGGTTCGGTTGCTTGTTGTTTCATGGCTATCGCTTCACGTCCGCTTCGTAGTACACATACTTGCTGCCCCGCATCTGGATCAGCGTGACGATCAAGATGACAAAGAACAGAATCCATGCCAACGCCGCCGCGTAACCCATCCGGAGCTGCTGGAACGCCGCGCCATACAGGTTAAAGACAAAGAACCTCGTCGAGTCGTTGGGGCCGCCATTCGTCATCACCAGCGCCTGGGAGAAGACCTGGAAACTGCCAATCATGCCCGTAATGAGCGTGAAGAACAGCGAGGGGGTCAGCAGCGGCACCGTTATCCGCTTGAATCGATCGATAATCCCCGCCCCGTCCAGAGTAGCCGCCTCATAGTAATACTGCGGGATCCCCTGCAGGCCCGCGAGCAAAATGACCATCGCCCCGCCGGCTCCCCAGATCGACATGATGATCAGCCCGGGCAACGCGGTTTTCTCGTTCCCAAGCCAGTTCACCGGATCGTTGGGCGTACCCGCCCAGTTGCTGAGGATCGTGCCGAGCCAGGATTCCTTGTCCCCGCCGTAGATGAGCGCGTTGATGAGGCCATTCTCCGGGTTCAGCACCCGACGCCAGATCAGCGCCGCCGCCACCACGCTGGCAAGCGAGGGCACGTAATACATCGACCGGAACAGCGGTATTCCCTTGATCTTCTGGTTCAGAAGCAGCGCCAGCAGCAGTGAGAAGAACAGGCCGAGCGGCACCGAGAAGACGGTGTAGATCGTGGTGACGATCATCGACTTCCAAAAGACCGGATCGACGACGCCGGCTTCCTTGTAGTTGCCAACACCGCGCCACTTGGCCGGTTGGATGATGTCCCAGTCCGAGAAGCTCATCAGCAGCGAGAACACCATGGGGCCGAGCGTGAAGAGCGCCATGCCGATCAACCACGGAGCCGCGAACTTGTACGCTGCCCGGTTCTCCAGCTTCTCCCGCTTCGTGTACCGAGTTTTGCTCTCGGGCAGATACACCCATGCGAGGATTCCGGCGACGATCAGTAGCCCGGCGAAGATGCCAATGGGCCAGTTGAAGGCCGGGAGCTGCTCGTCCTTCAGCATCGTCTCGAGCCTCTCCTGCGCCCGCTCTTGACCTTGAGTCAGAGCCTTCTTCGCCGTACTCTGCCCGCTCCAGAGGAGGTCGAGCCCGGAGTTCATGCGGTCTTCGACGGTGGGCCAGTAGTCTGCGTTGGGGCCGAAGACGACCGTATCGACCGCCTCGTCCGTAGCCTTGCGGTTGTATGGGTAAAGCTGCTCTTTGGGGCTATCAGGTCCTGGCAACCAGACGCCCGGAGTGAGAGCCAAGGATTTAATGGCAGGCTGCGCGATGCCGGCTCTCGCCATCGCCGTCATGCCCACGGGCCCGGCCATGTAGCTGGCGAGCTTCCATGCTTCCATTGGGTGCGGCGTGCTGCTGAATACGGCATAGCCGGAGCCGCCCGTCGGAGCCGCCTTACCATGCTTCGCGTTCCCCGGGAAGAGTGTGATGTCCCACTCGAAGAACTCCTTGGAACCGGGCTTCAAGGTCTTCCGCATATTGGGTACTTCCCAAATGCCGTTCTGATACATCGCGATCTTCTGCCCCGCGAAAAGCTGCTGCGTCGTCTGGCTCAGCGAACCCGTATCGGTGGAGTTCGGCATGTACTTCAGCGTGTTCATCAAGTCGGAAGCAAGCTGATACGCCTCAATGAACTTGGGATCGGTGGTGAGCACCTTGGTCGGATGCTCGTCGTTGTCGGCAAAACGAGCGCCATTGCTGTAGGCAAGCGTCGTCGCAACGAGCTGCGGCCACCCGGAAGCAAACGCCCACCGCTCCACCTTGCCATTGGCACCCTTCTTCGTGAGTTGGTGGCAGACCCACAGGAAGTCTTTGTCTTTGAGCTCCGGCCTTTCCTTGAAGTCCCACGTCCAGGTGCCATCGGGATAGGGAATGTGAGCCTCATCGAAAGCGGGCTTGTTGTAGTAGATCAGCCCCATCGGCGCGATGTCGCGCGGCAGAACGTAGCAGGTGCCCTGGAAGGAATGGGCATCGACGATTGCCTTATAGTAATCCTCGATCTTAAAGCCGGGGGTCTTATCGTAAAACTGGTTCAGGGGCAGGAGTGCTTTTCGCTTCGCCAGAGCCTGAAAGTGCCCCGGATCCATCATCGCCACATCGGGCGCAACGCCCGCCGCGAACTGCGTGAGCATCTTTTGGTGATAGGTGGCGTAATCCGGAATGGTCTCCAGCTTCACCTTGATGTCGGGATTCTCTTTTTCGAACTGTTCGATAACCTGACGCAGCACCTTCAGCGACTCGTCGCCATCCCAAACAGTAAAGCGAAGCGTGATTGGATCGGCGAGTGCCGTGGCTACGAAGAGGAGGCCGAGCAGCGCTGCTCCTAGACGGTTGATACATCGGTACATCAATGTGGCTCGCGTCCATTGTAACGGACAAACGGGCGCTCTGTGTTGGCGATTTTCCAGGTGACAGAGGCGACAGCAAGACAGGCACACCACTAGACTGATTCCCCGTTCACCCCAGTCACCCCAGTCACCCCGGTCATCCCCTCATCCGCTCATCCGGTACAACCATGTCCCATGCAGCCGATGATCGACATTCATTGCCACATCCTGCCGGGGATCGACGATGGCGCACAGAATCTCGAGGAGGCAATCGGCATTATCCGGGCCGAGGTCGAAGGAGGCACCCGCACCTTCGTGGCAACGCCCCACTTCATTGAGAAAGTGGACTACAACCGGATCGGGAAGCTGCCGGAGCTTATTGCATTGGTCGAAGAGGAGCTAAAGAAGGAGGGCATCGAAGCTGAAATCGTGCAAGGCGGCGAAATCTATCCGGCACCGGCCATGCTTCGAGGACTCGACGAAGGCTTGCCACTAACGGTGGGAGGCAAAGGCAAACATATGCTGGTTGATTTGCCCCTTAGCTCCTTCCCCAACGACATCGACTCGCTGCTCTACGAGTTGCAGATCAGAGGCATCGCCCCCATCCTCGCCCACCCCGAGCGTGCCGCGTTTATCGTCCAGGACCCCGAGCGCATCCAGCGCTTCATGGAGAAAGGAGTCGTGTTCCAGGTGAATGCGGGCAGCCTGTTCGGTCGATACGGACCGCAGGCAAAGGACTTCGCGGAGAAGATTCTAAAGAAGCGCTGGGTTCACTTCCTCTCCTCAGACTCGCACAAGCCTCCGCGCGCGCCCATCATGGCACGTGCCGTCGAACACCTCGAGGACATCCTCGATCCGGACTACCTCGAGATGCTCACCTCGGGCAGCGCTCAGTGCATCCTCGAGGGCCGCGAGCTTCCCGCCTTGCCCCAGGCTCCCCCTGAGGAACCGAAGCGTGGGTGGTTCACCCGATTCAAGCGAGCTTAGCCGTCGCCCCTGTCACCGTGTCCGGGTTTAGCCTTGTTCTTTGCCTTCTGGTTATTGTCGGCGGCCAGTGAGCGGCTAACATCGACCTGATCCTTCGTAAACCGTCCGTTTGCATCGCGGCGGATGTATCGTTTGTCTCCATTTGGCGCAATCAATTCTCGTTTAGCCATAAATGTTGGACGACAGCCACCCGGGAGGTTCCCTCAGACAAGCGGCAGAGGGCCCTCCGGCGGTAAAATTGAGCTTGTGCCGTACGTTGTAACCGAACCTTGCATTGGCGTAAAAGACAAGTCGTGCATGACCGTGTGCCCGGTCGACTGCATTTACGAAGGTCCGGACATGGTCTACATTCACCCCGACGAGTGCATCGACTGCGGCCTGTGCGAGCCCGAATGCCCGGTCAACGCCATCTTTGTAGACACGGACGTGCCCGGCCAGTGGCGCGAGTACATCGACAAAAACCTGATCGAAGCCAAGAAACTCAGCGGCGGATAGACAGCGCGCCTTTCTGCGCCGCCAGCTTCTTCTCCACTCGCTCCAAATTCTTCACCGCCGTCAAGTCTTTTGGTGCCAGCGAGATGTATCGCTTCCAAACCTTCTGGGACTCGGATAAGCGGTTGAGCCGCTCGTAGGAGTGCGCGAGTATGCGGAAGGCGTTGGGATGGGCTTTATCATTAACCTTGCCCAGCAGCCGCAGCACTTCTTCGTATTTTTTTCTGCGAAACATGAATTCCGCCTCCGGAAGGGCTGCATCCACTTCGCGCGGATTCGCCTTCCGATAGCTGGCATAAGCCTCGCGTGCGAGCTCCCACTCCTCGATGTTTTCCAGCATCCACCCCAGGTTCGTAGCGACATCATAGTCGTCGGGATAGAGGTCCACCTGAACGCGAAGAAGCTGGATCGTCATCGGAAATTCCCCGTCTTCGAACCAGATGTCGACTTGCTTGCTGATCCGCTCGTTGGCAGCGTCCCAGATGGCGGCTACTCGCTTGGGGTCTTGGGCACCGGCGAACCCACTGGCGAGGGTCAGGATGGCTGCTAAGACGGCTTTCATTCGAGGGCTTCTCCTACGATCTTCTGAACGAGCTGCGGGTTCGCTCGCCCTTGAGTCTTCTTGAGCACGAGTCCAACAAGAAAGCCCCTGCTTCCCAAGTTACCGCCTTTGAACTTCGCCACGGTTTCCTCGTTCTCCCCAAGCACCTCCGCCACCACCACACGAATCGTAGCCTCGTCGTTGATCTGGCTCGCCCCCTGTTCTTCGACAAGCTCCGAAGGCATCTTCCCCGTGTTGAAAACATCCCCGAGGAGTGCCTTTGCCATCTTTCCGCTGATCGTTCCGTTCTCTTGCAGCCTCACCAGATCGACCAGGTGGCCCGGCGACACCTTACTCTGACCCACCGAGATGCCAGCGCCGTTCAGCAGCTTCGACAGGTCGGACGTCATCCAATTCGTAATCGCCTTTGCCTCGCCTCCGCCCGCAAGCGCCTCCTCGAAGAAAGCAACCCACTCGACGTCCGTGGTGATCCAGCCAGCTTCATACTCGCCAAGCCCCAACTGCTCCCGGTATCGACGCTGCTTGGCCAGCGGCAGCTCTGGCAGCCCTGCCCTGAGCGATTCGATGTAAGCCTCGTCGAAACACATCGGAATCAGGTCGGGATCGGGGAAATAGCGGTAATCGTTCTCCTCCTCCTTCACGCGCATGAGGTAGCTGGCCTCCTGCTGCTCGTTCCAGCCTCGGGTCTCTTGCTGAACCTTGCCGCCCTCCTCCAGGATCGCAACTTGTCGCTTGATCTCGTATGCCGACCCCATCTGCACGCTTCGAAAAGAATTGAGGTTCTTGAGTTCAGTCTTTGTGCCGAGCTCGTCGCTTCCTGCGAGGCGTACGCTCACGTTCGGCTCGCAGCGCAGCGATCCCTCTTCCATCTTGCCGTCGCACACGCCCAGGTAGAGCAGGATTTGGCGGAGCTGCACCAGGTATTCCTTCGCTTCCTCTTCGTTCTCGATGTCAGGGGGGTAATCGGTGACGATCTCCATCAAAGGCGTCCCGGCGCGGTTGTAGTCGACGCCGCTCTCACCGGTGCCCAGGTGCATCAGCTTGCCCGTGTCCTCTTCCAAGTGGACCCGCCGAATGCGTATCCGCTTCGTGCCGATGTCCAGGTAGCCCTGATAGCCAAGCGGATTCGTCTCCCCGTATTGGGTGACTTGATACCCCTTCGGCAGGTCGGGATAGAAGTAGTTCTTCCGGTGGAAGACGCTCCGCATCGCGATCTTGCAGTTGAGGGCGAGCGCCGTTCGGATAACCATCTCGATCGCCCTGCGGTTCGGAACGGGGAGCGTGCCTGGCAACCCCAAGCAGATCGGACAGGTGCGCGTATTCGGCTCGCCACCAAACGCCACCTCGCACCGGCAGAACATCTTCGATCGGGTCGCAAGCTCCGCGTGAACCTCCATTCCGATGCTGGGGATGTAACTGGCCACGGAACCAGGAGTGTATCAGGAGCGCCGACGTCCCCGTCCCGACCGGGCGTCCTTGCCCGTCTTTATTTGGTGGAGGAGGTTATTTGACCAACCGAAGCTCTAATAATGAGGAACGATCTATCGTTCGAAATGGTTGGAAAAAAGAACGATATAATCATGTTGTGCGAAGGCGGTTCGAAGCGTTTGATGCGGCGGTCATTAATCGCGAGTTCTCTCAGCTACCAACGCAAGACTTCAAAGATCTGACGTTTGCGATGCAGAACTATCAGGAGGACACGGGCGTGCACTATCGCACCGACAACTATGGCAACGGGCTGGAGATGATCGCAGGTGGCCAAGGAAGATGTCTCTTCTTCACTCGCGAGACCGAAGTTCATCCAGATGGACAACCATCAGAAACTCTCGTCGCCTTGACAATCGGCAAGAAGGAGTCGCAGAAAGCCTCGAAACAGCTCATAGAAAGAGCAAGGGATCGGATGAAGCGATATAAGGAGAAGCAAAAGTGACTGAAGGCAAGACCTTCTTAGAACAGGTACAGGATGATCGAGCGGCAACCGATCCCGAATATGCGGCAGTGCGTCCGAAGATGGATTTCGTGTTGAAGCTAATCGTGCTCAGGAAGAAGCTAGGGCTCACCCAAGAGGAAGTCGCGAAGCGGCTCGGCGTACCTCGTCCGAGAGTGAACGAAATCGAGACCAAACCTGACAGAGTGTCCTTGGATCGGATTCACGCATATGCCCGCGCGATGGGCGCAGACTTCCAGCTTCGCATGCCAGGTTCGGCAGAGGAACTTGTAGCCGCGAGCGCTGGGCCTCTTTCGGCAATTGACATAAAGCAAGTCAGTCGAGCAGTGCGAGAGCTGGCAACATTGCTGTCGCCAGTAACAACCGAGTAACCGAAGCACCGGAGCGCGGACGTCCCCGTCCGCTCTCCGCCGACCCGCGTCCCCGCCCGCTTCATCCCGGGCACGCCAGAAAATCCTCCGCCCCTCCCATCCTCCGGCCCTCCGACCCTCCCCCATATGCGACAATCCCGCAATGGACTCCGGACCGATGGGCAGCCTCGCTAGACAAATGAACGGGCGCAGTATGCGCGCCACCTCGACCTTTCGCGAGGGCGCGGACGGAAACTACGACCGCAACGCTCCGCCCAAAAGCGACCTCGAAGAGAAGAGCAACCGGGACAACTTCCGTGTTCCGCCCGGCACCACGCATGTGCTCATGGATGTCGAGGGCCCCGGAATCGTCACCCACATGTGGATCACCTTCCTCGGCCCGGAAGCGCATCCTTGGGCAAAGGACGGCTCCGCCAACCACCAGGAGATGCTCCTGCGCATCTTCTACGACGGAAACGAGCGCCCTGGAGTAGAGGCTCCCCTCGGCGACTTCTTTGGCGGATGCTTCGGGAAGCGCAGCGAAGTAATCAGCCTCCCGGTCATCGTTGAAGGCGGAGACTCCTACAACTGCTTCTGGCACATACCCTTCCAGAAATCGTGCCGCATCGAGATCGTCAACGAAAGCGAGAAGCCCATCAGCCTGCTCTACTACAACGTCGATTGGATCAAGAAGGACGCTCTTCTGGAAAACACGCCCTACTTCTATGCCCAATACACGCAGAGCTACCCGCTCCCCGGCGGCGAACCCTACACGCTGCTCGAGACCGAAGGGCATGGGCACTACGTAGGCACCGTCTTCTCCGTAAGAACCCGAAGCCCCTACTGGTTCGGCGAAGGCGACGAGATGATCACCATCGACGGCGAGAAGATCCCGTCGGTGTGGGGAACGGGCACGGAGGACTACTTCCTATGCGCCTGGGGCTTGGAGAAGGTGCTAACGCCCTACTTCGGCGTCCCATACTTTGACCAGTGGGGCATCGTGGGCGGACACACGAGCGCCTATCGCTGGCATGTGAGTGATCCGTTCCTCTTCAACACCTCGATAAAGGTGCAATTCGAGACCTTCGGCTGGATCGCCCCCGACGAAAACAAAGAGAATCGCGCCCACAGTTGGAACGCCCGCGAGGACGACTACGCGAGCGTCGCCTTCTGGTACCAGACCGGCACTCCAACCTTCAAAGCAAGGGCACCGCATGCCAGAGAGCGCAAGCTGCCGAACATCGAGCGCCTGGTCGTCGTTGCCGCCGATCTAGACCTCGGCCAAAAAAACACCCTGGACAGCGAAGAGCTGCCGAGGCTGGAATACGACGGCCGCAAGCTCTCGCAGAGCACCGAAAAGGAGGTCCAACGCTTCCCCGAGCTCTTCGACCACTACGTGCTCTCCGTGCCCGATGAGTCGCTGGAGATTCCATTCGAAGTCACCGAGAAGGAGCCTCTCCGCCTACTCATCAATATGGCAAAGGGACCAAATCTCGGCGTCTATGAGGTCTTCCTCGACGGCGTGAAGCTTGGCGAGCAGATGGACTTCTACGCCCCCGAGATAGAAGCCCGCGAGTACCACTTTCTCGACTTCTGGCCCGACCCCGGCACCTACACGCTGCGCCTGCAGTGCGTCGGAAAGAACCACCTCTCCAGCGGTACCGGCCTCGTCATCGAATCAGTTCGCCTACGCGAAAGACGCCCACGCGTGAAGGAGTTTGCCTACGACAAAGACAAGGACTGGCGCAAGGAGCCGATCTATTACGCGGGAACGTAGCGAGTAGAGTGAAAGGGAATTGAAGCGGCGGCGGCAAATCCAGGACCTCCTCATCCACACCGTGCTCATCGCCATCTTGGCCATGACCCTGCTCCCGTTCGTCTTCGTCATCAATAACTCGTTTCGGACCAACACCGAAATGAACCACTCCTTCTTTGGTTTGCCCGAAGCAGCCGTCCAATTGGTTTCAGGCAAACCCTCCTCCGGACCTCCGGCCCTCCAACCCTCCGACCCTCTCAAAACCCTCACCCAAAGCTACGTCTACGCCTGGGAAGTTCTCCGTCCCTACGTCCTCAACACCCTCTTCGTCTGCATCGTCACCGCCTTCGGAGTGGTCCTGTTCGGCTCGGTAACCGCATACGTCTTCTCCCGTTACCGCTTCCCAGGAAGCAAAGCGCTGTTCCTCATGGTCCTTAGCTTCATGATGATCCCGGGAGTCCTCACGCTCGTCCCAAGCTTCCTATGGGTGAAACAGCTCGGTCTCCTCAATTCCTATTGGGTGCTCATTCTCCCGTACATCGCAGGAGGGCAGATTTTCGCGATCTTCGTCTTCAAAGGCTTCTTCGACGGCCTCCCCGGCGAGCTATTTGAATCCGCCCGCATGGACGGTGCCGGGCACTTCTCGCAGTATTGGCACCTCGTGCTCCCACTCTCGAAGCAGATCATCGCCGTCGTGCTGATCGTCAACGTCCTCGGCACTTGGAACAACTTCCTCTGGCCCTTCATCACCAACACCGACTCCAAATACCACGTGATCTCCTCCGGCCTCTTCACGATGTCGAGCTCATCGGTCGCCGCAAACTACGCCAGCATGTACGCCGCATACGTCCTCGCCAGCATCCCCATGCTCCTGCTGTTCATCTACGCAACCAAGCCATTCATGTCCGGCGTCACCAGCGGCGCCTTCAAAGCTTGAGCTTTTCCGCGGAACCTGCGTTATCATAAAGTTCTAACGGAGGGTTTCGAATGGTTCGGTTGACATTAGCTTTTGTGCTTTCCTTCATGGTGCTCCTGCTGTCCGGCTGTGGTGGCTCGGGCGGAGACACCACTGAGCAGACCGGAACGGACGCTCTGCGAGGCGTTTGGACCGCAACGCTCGACGATCGATCCCAACGGGAAGTCGTTGCCGAGCTCACCATCTCGGGCGGCACGATCACTGGCTTCCTGCGACTCGTCGAGAACGGCGTCACCTACACCGGCCCGGTCACTGGGACTTACTACCCACCGCACATTCAATTTACAGCCCAGCTCGAAGGCCACGATCCGTTCACCTTCGAAACCGACACCCCACTCGTAGTCGGCGGCACCCTCGAAGGCACGTTCCGGTTCCACGCAAACGATCACGGACGCGTCATTCTCCGCAGAGAAGGCGACCGCTCCATGGACGTGGCGGGCGAATGGACTGGCACGTTCGAATCCAGCGAAATCGAAGGCCTTCACGGCACGTGGGAAAGCTCGATCACGCAAGACGGCCACCGCCTCCGAGGCACCGGCAAGCTCGTCCACGAGGGACACGAATATGAGCTCACGCTCGCTGGCTCCGTCGTCGGAAGACACGTCGACCTCGCCGCCGCAATTGCCGGAAATCGAGCCTCCCTCTGGCGCGGCGAAGCCGGTGAAGAACAGGGCGCGCTCCGACTGCGCGGCCGCTACCTCGGACGAATGACCCCCGGCGATGGAATCGATGCAGGCACGATCAACGGCTCCCGAGCCGGCGGTGGCGGAGGCGGTGGGGATGACCACATCACGATCCGGCCAGCCGAGCTCGTTCTCCCCCCCGGAGGAATCGAAACGCTTCACGCCTCCAGAAGCAACGTCGAGTGGAGCCAGCAATCCGAAGAAGCCCAACCCGGCGAGTTCGTCGACCTCACCGAGAACAGCGCCCGGTTTCGAGCCCCCTTCATCGGCGGCCACATTCTCGTCAAGGCAACCGCAAAGGAAAACGCCCGCATCTTCGGGGTCAGCCATGTGTTGGTAACGGGAGCCTCCGGACGGATCGGAGACGACCGCTTCCACTCCGTTCAGGGCGTCGCCGTGAGAGTCGTGCGAAATGAGCATGCTTTCTGGGTCGTGGAGATCCCCACCGCAGTAGGCGGAATCAGACTCCAAACCCCCTTTGCCGAGGAGCCTCGCCGATTCGAGCTCGCTCCCGAACAATCCACCGTAGGTTTCACCTCCGAGCATGGCGCGTTCCTCGCCAATGGCCGCGAAGGAGCAGGTGGCATCATCCGCTACACCCGAATCGGACAGGGAAGGCTGAGCGGCGAGTTCGAGGCGACGATGAGGAATCGCGAGCACCCCGACCAGACCCTCACCATCTCCGCCTCATTCGACGTTCCCGTTCACCGGGACCAATGACAACCAACGGACCCTCGGCACTGCCGAGGGTCCAATACTCTAACGCACGCTAGTTGTCGGTCGTCGTGTGCCCCAACAGGTGCCGCACCGAATACGCCTGCCCGGTGTGATACGCTACGTGGAATATCTGGTACTGCAGCACCTGCCCCCAAGTCTGCTGCTGCGAACCCGGAAGCAAATCCGTATAGTGCGGGTTCAACTGGATCAGCGCCGCCTTGAAATCTTGGTGAATCCGGCTCATCTCGCTCAAAACCTCCGCCGTCCCAATCCCCAATTCCACCGGCTCACCAACCCCCGTCGTGTAATAGCGGAACCCATGGTTGATCAGCGGGCTCCGAACCGAAAGCAGCTCCAAATTCGGCAAATTGTCGCTCGGCCCCACCAATCCCGGCACCGACACCGCCGAAGGCGACCTCACCGCCTCCCAATACATCACATGCCCCGCCAGCTCGCCGACGCTCAAAAGCCGAGGGTCCGCCCGCCGCCAAAGATCCTCATCCGCCAACCCCTCGAAAGCCAGCGTAAACTCCCAATGAGCCTCATCCAGGGCCCCAATCATCTGTTCCAGATGCGCCATGCAAAGAAGTCTCCCACAAAGCCCCTAAACGCCGCAACGCGCAAAGCAAAACCTCCGTTCCTCCGACCCTCCGAACCTATTCATAATCTAAGAGCCCCATGCAATACGGATCAGTCCCCTTCTACAACCAGGCCATCTCTCGCATCGCCCTCGGAATCATCCCCCTCTCCACAACCGATCAGGCAAAGTCGTTTGAAATCCTCGACACCTACCGCGCCCTCGGCGGCAACATCATCGACAACAGCAAAATTTACGGCCAGGCAAAAGCCCACCTGATGAGGGCCTACTACGAGGCTCGCGGAGAAGACGCCCTCATCCGCTTCGACAAAGGCTGCCATCACCACGGCGAAACCCGCCGAGTCACCAAAGAGGCCATGGACGAGGACATCCGCGCCAACCTCGAAGACCAGGGCGTCACCTACTCCGACTTCTTCGTCCTCCACCGCGACGACCCCAGCGTCCCCGTCGGCGACATCGTCGAATGGCTGAACGAGCACAAGGAGGCCGGCCGCATCAAAGCCTTCGGCGGCTCAAACTGGCACCACTCCCGCATTCAGGCCGCCAACGAATACGCCCGCGAACACAATCTGCAGGGCTTCAGCGTCAGCAGCCCGAACCTCTCCCTCGCCACCGTCAACGAAGCCATGTGGTGGGAAACCTACACCGTCGACCGGGAAGCGCGCGATTGGTACGAAGAAACCCAGTTCCCCCTCTTCGCCTGGTCCTCCGCCGGAGGCGGCTGGTTCGCCGGCGCCACCTCACCCGATGTAATTCGCGTGTACGAGAACGAAGAAAACAAGGCCCGCCTCGCCCGCACCAGGGAACTAGCCGAAAAGCGAGACGTCACCCCCTACCAAATCGCCCTCGCATGGACCCTAAACCAACCCCTGAACATCTTCGCCCTCGTCGGCCCCGACACCGTCGAGCAGCTTCAAGTAAACATGGCCACCGTAAACCTAAAGCTAACCCCAGAAGAGCTCGCCTACCTGGAGTTCGGCCAAGGGAACGCGTAGCCACGCTGCGCATCCGGGTCAACCCCAGCCACGCTGGCTCCCGAAACCGGAACGCGTAGCCACGCTGGGCTGTCAATCCAACCATCAGTGATAACATAAACGCGTGGTTTGGGTCGAAGGCAAGGCACCGGGCGTCAAAGGTCCCACGTTTGAACCGTTCGGGTTTGAGCCGGATTGGGAGGAGGGCGATGGGAACATTTACAGAGTCCGCCACCTCATCGCCAAGCTCGTCCGTGAGTCTGTTCGCGAGTTTCAGCTACGAGAGCGGGAGGGCGCATTCCGCATCCTCACCCCAGAGAAGATCGTCGAAGGTCTCCTCAAGGGCAAGATCGGCAAGGCTCGTGAAGAAACGCAGAAGGTCGACCTCGAACAAGCCACCGGGCAAGCGCTTCAGGCATTTGAAGACGGCCTCTACCTTCTCTTCGTGAACGAAGAGGAGAAGCGCTCGCTCGAAGAACCGGTTTCGCTCATGCCAGACACCAGAATCGTGGTCGTCCGCCTGACCGCTCTCGCGGGGCGCTGAACGTGCCCATCGATCCAGAAGCCGCGCTGGAAAAGATCAAATCGTTCAACAAGGGCCACCCCTCGCTTGACGAACGGCAGGCGTTCGTCAAGCGCCACTTCGACGTCCGTCCGACGGAAGGCGAATACTTCGACAAGATCGGCAGAAGGTTCCGCGAAATGAACGTCCTCCGGAAGGCGCTCTTCCTGCGCTTGCTCAGCGGCAAGCTCGGCTCCGCCCTCGGCCGAGCCCTCGAAGGCGCAACCGTGCGGCCCTACCAGAGTGGCTACAGCCGGCAACCGTTTCGTGCCCCGAACCTCCCCACCCTCACAGATTCGAATCGTGGGAAGCTGATCATCGCCGCTTGGCAGCTCGAGCGACAATACAACCTCGCCCCGGCCGCACTCGCTGAATGGTGCGGCTACATAGACCCAGACGGGTTCTTCCTCCACCTCGAAAACTTTCTCGCCGCCGCAATCGACGAAGGGGACAAAGAGGTCCTGAACATCCTCATCCAAACCATTCGCGGCGAGCATCCGATAGGTGCCATCTCCCGGACCGGTGTTCGCGCCCTGCTCGCATCCAGCAATCCAGAGGCCTGGGCCGAAGTGGAGCGGCTGCTCCTCTTGGCGCAGCGACAAGAAGGGCTGCGGCAAACAATCTTCGAATCGGTCGACGAGCTGCGACCCGAAGCGTTCAAGCGATTCCTCGGCGCGATCATCGAGCACAACCTGCTCCGCTTCTCCTCGGTCGCCCGAGCGTTCATAACCTGGCTGCCCGACCTGTGGGCCGAGGACGACGCCAAGAACGGCACCAGAATCCTCGGGCGGTTGCTGGAGTTCCTGAACGACCCCGCCATCGCCCCAAACGACGACGACGCTACGGATGTGTATCTGCGGCTCTGGTCCCTTGCCTTCCTGGATATCGAGCCTGCTCAGGCCGCCGCCGCCAAGTATCTTTCAAACCCGCATGGACCGACTAGGCGAGCGGCGGCGCGGCTGGTAGCATCCCTAGCCGTCACAACAACCCTTCCGATGATGCGGAAGGTCGTTCTCGATCCGGATCGAACGGTGGCTTCAGTCGCAATCGAGTCGATGAATAGGTTCAGCACGGAACAGCTCGTGCAGCAAGAATTGACGGCCAACTTACAGAAGGCCGCCGCCGATTGGCCCAAGGGCAAGCAGCCGATGATGGTTGAGCGCT
Source organism: Fimbriimonas sp. (assembly GCA_041288075.1). GTDB lineage: Bacteria > Armatimonadota > Fimbriimonadia > Fimbriimonadales > Fimbriimonadaceae > Fimbriimonas. The sequence continues at coordinate 8,391 of JBGGMI010000126.1, read as the reverse complement.
CGGACGTGTGGAACCTGCTGCTCCGCGCAACCCCAATTGAACGAACCGTTGCCATGGCTCCTCACGCCAAGGAGTTCAGCCCTGCCGGGCGCCAGCTCCTTGCCGAACGCCTGTCGCACATCAGGGACGTTCGCGTGCGGCGCGACCTCGCCCTGGAGCTCTTCGGCGACACCAGCCCGGCCGTGAGGTCAACTGCGCTTGCCGCCTTTGAAGTGGAGCCCCTCTTGACCCAGGAAGCTGTCGTGATTGAAGATCTGTTGCGCCGCAAGGCTTCGGGGCTACGCAGCTCGGCTATCAAGCTTCTGTCGAAGCAGCCAGAGCCGGCGATCTTGGCGACGAGTGATCGCTTGATCGCTTCAAAAGACAAGCTGCAGCGTCAGGCCGGACTCGAATTGCTTACCGAGCTCGCCGAAAAGCGCGGAAATAGGGCCGCCCGCGAAAAGCTGCTCGCCTACGTTGCGGAGGCTCCGGCTGAGGAAGCAGAGGAGAGCTTGATTGCGCGACTGGCATCAGTGGAAAGGCCCGACACAGGAACGGTCGAAAACGCGTTCGGGCTCGTCGACCCCAGCCAGATAACGTTCGCTCCAAAACCCGCCAAGACTGGCGTTCCTCTGATCACGACGAGTGCGCTGCGCGTGCTGGTATCTCTTGACGCGCTCTTCCATGAGCACCGGGACCGCGAACTAAAGGTTCCGAAGTCGTGGTTCTCAGAAGATGAGAACGCTCCATTCGAGATCAAGACCCTCGCCGATCTGCCCGCCTGGTTCGCACGTCCTCGGGAAGATGCCGACTACGCCACCGACAAAGCGCGATACCCCCTTGCCGACTTGAACGAAACCTGGCTGGCCGCTCATCCAGACACGGACGTTCACGACATCTTTCGGGCGAGCGTGCTCGTGGAACTGCTCTCGGAGGCACCCTACGGTCAGGACAGCAAGCTGCAGAAAGACATTCGCCGCCAGCACCACGGAAAGCTGCGCTACCCCAATGTGCTCACGATGGCGCTGGCATGGATGCTTCACCAGAAAAGACAGGAGCTGCAGCCGAGGGTGATTCTCGATATCTTCGCGGATGTCATCGCCACGCTCGCCGACGACGATTATCGTTGGCAGTCCTCGGGCTGGTGGCCACGCGAAGTGAGTTGGCGCGCCGACCCCGTCATCGATCTGCTCACAAGGGCCATTGAAGCACTCAAGGGAAGAACGCGGCCGGAAGACGATGGAAGAGCCTTTGAGTTACTCCGATACATCGACGAGCCCAAGGGCGCTGCGGGACGGCCAGATGTGTTCCTGGAATTGTCGCAGCAGATTGGCCGCGGCATAGAAGTTACGTGGCCACCGAAGCAGGAGGACAGAAAGCTAAAAACGCCGCCGAGAAAGCCTTGCCCCTTGGAGCTTGTCGATCGAGCGCTTCAGGCAGGTGGATGTACCAAGGCCGATGTCTTTGACCTCATGTCCTTCTATGACTCCGGCTCGCGGTGCATCATGCTGCAAGTCGCAACCCGTCAGCGCTCCAAGTTCTCCGATGCCCTACTGAGACTTGTGGACGAATATGTCGCCCGGATCGTCGAAGTCGAATCGACCCGGGGCGAGTTGCCGACGGACGCCACGTGGATCGTGCCCAGTATTCGAAGCGGCGTGTACCTTCCGCAGGTCAGGAAGCTGCTTGCGTCGAACGTGGCGCTTTCCGCTCGATTGGACCGCGCGACCAGCCGGGCGGCCGTGTTCCACCACCTGCTCGCCGTCTCGCGTCCCTCCCAGAAAGAGACTCCGGATGTTGTCGCTCAATCGCTAAGCGCGAACAACATCAAGCCGGATCGGCTGCTGGAACTTGCCATGCTTGCCCCTCAATGGGCCGATGGAGTCGAGAAGGTGATCGGCTGGGAAGGGCTCTCCGATGCGGTCTGGTGGGTTCATGCGCACACGAAAGATGAGCAGTGGGGAATCGAAACATCGATCCGCGAGCTATGGGCGGGCGAGATCTCCGAGCGCTCGCCCCTATCTGGCGAAGAGTTGCTGCAGGGCGCAGTCGACGTCGCCTGGTTCAATCGCTTCCGGCCCAAGTTCGATGCGAAGCAATGGAAGAGGATCGAGGAGGTGGCCAAATTCGCCTCCCAATCTGCTGGACACACCAGGGCGCGACTGTTCGCGCAGGCGATGACCGGTGCAGTGAGTGCAGACGACCTGATGAAGCGGATCGAGGAAAAAAGAACTCCCGATGCTGTGCGAGCGTTGGGCCTCGTACCGTTACCGACAGATGCCGAACAGGAGATTCGGAGACGCTACCAAGTGATGCAAGACTTCCTCGCCGGCTCGCGAAAGTTCGGCTCGATGCGGCAGGCAACCGAAAAGGGAGCTGTTCGGATCGGGCTCGACAACCTCGCCCGAACCGCCGGCTATCCGGACCCCCTTCGCCTCACGTGGGCTCTGGAGGCGAAGGAGGCGGAGGATTTGCGAGGCTCCGGCAAGTCCGTTACTGCCGGCGAAGTGGCCGTGCGGCTGTTCTTCGACATGCTGGGAGAGCCGAGTATCGAAGCTACGAAGAACGGTGCCGCGCTTAAAGACATCCCTTCCGCCGCGAAGAAGGTGCCTGAGATTAAGGAGCTGGTGGATCGACGAACGCGGCTTCGCAAGCAGGCGCAGCGGATGCGCCAAGCGCTCGAGCAGGCGATGCAGCGGGGCGATTGGTTCGAGGCAGACGAGGTTCGCAAGCTCATCGAGCACCCGGGGCTCGCTCCAATCCTGCGCAACCTGCTGTTCTTGGGGGAATCTCAGGCGGGCTTCTTGAACTCCGAAGGGCTCTTGGAAGGAGAGCCGGGGCGGCTACGGCTCGCCCACCCGTACGACTTGCTGCAGCGCGGGGACTGGCCCGAATGGCAATCTGCGGTCTTCCGAGAGGAGCGGATTCAGCCATTCAAGCAGGTCTTCCGCGAGTTGTATGCGTTGACAGACACCGAAAAGGAGGCTGGCGAATCGACGAGATACGCCGGGCATCAGCTCAATCCGCGTCAAGCGTTGGCCATTCTCGGCAAGCGAGGATGGGTGATCCGGGCGGAGGAGGGGGTTACGAAAACCCTGCACGAGATCGGCCTCACCGCCCATCTCTCCTTCGATGAGGTGTTCTTCACCCCCGCGGATATTGAGGGGTTGACGCTATCGCACCTGACCTTTGCCCGCTCGGGAAGTGCGGAGCCAGTGCGGTTGTCAGAGGTGCCGCCCATCTCGTTCAGCGAAACGATGCGGGACCTGGACCTGATCGTGAGCGTCGCCTCCATGGTCGGCATCGACCCCGAAGCGAGCGAATCGACAGTGGAGATGCGAGCGAGCGTCGTGAGAGAGATGGCTGCTTTGCTCCGGCTGCAGAACCTGGAAGTCACCGGTCGTCACGTGATTGTAAGGGGTGCGCTTGGAGAGTACACCGTGCACCTAGGGAGCGGGGTCGTACATCAGCGGGCGAGGGGCGAGCTAGTCATCATCCCCGTCCGCCAACCCCAACGAGGCCGCCTCTTCCTCCCCTTCCTTGACGACGACCCCCGCACCGCCGAGATCGCCTCCAAAGTCCTCCTCCTCGCCAGAGACAAAGAAATCAAAGACCCCACCATCCTTTCCCAGATCGTTCGAATCTAACCCTCACCGCCTGTAGCCGCGGGATGGCTTGTGCCCGCGTCCGGTCCGGCAAGACTCCTCGACTCCTCGACCCTTCGACCCCTTCGACTCCTCCCAAAATCAGCCATCATCCCCAAGATGCCCGCCGAGCTCGACCCTCACGCCTATGCCCTCCAGAGAATCCGAACCCTTACCCCCGAGTTCACTTGGACCCCCAAGGCCGATGAAGCCTGGCGAAGCACCCTCAGACAACGACTCATCCAAGCCACAGGCCTCAAGATCGAACCCACCTCCCTCGACCCAAAGCGAACCAAAGACCACCTAACCTTCACCTCCGCCCCCGGCATGAGAGTCTTCGCCTACGATCTCCAGCCAACAAAGCCAACCAAAACCGCCATCATCTGCCTCCCGGGCCACGGAATCGGAGTCGACGCCATCGTAGGCAAAGCCCCCCGGGACTACCAAAACCAGTTCGCCCTCCAATGCGTCCAGCAAGGCTATCGCACGCTGGCCATCGAACCCGCCAGCTTCGGCCACCGCCGCTCATCCTGCGAAACGGAAGCCCAGTCCTCCTGCCACCGAGACGCCACCGCCGCCCTCATGCTCGGCGAAACCATGACCGCCTGGCGAGTTCGCGATGCCATGGCCGCCGTAACCCTCCTCAAAAGCGAAGGAATCGAAAGAGTGGCCATCATGGGCATTTCCGGCGGCGGCCAAACCGCCTTCTGGACCGCCGCCCTCGACCCTAGGATCGACGCCGCCATCGTCAGCGGCTACTTCAACACGTTCCAAGACTCGATCCTCAGCATCCACCACTGTATCGACAACTACATCCCCGCCCTCTCCACCATCGTCGAAATGCCCGACATCGCCGCCCTAATCGCCCCAAGGCTCCTCTTCGTAGAAAGCGGAGACCAAGACCCGATCTTTCCAAAACGCGCTTTCCAAAGAGCCGTCAAAAGAGCCAAGGAAATCTACAATAACGAACCAGGTTTCGAGTCGCACCTTTTCAAAGGCGATCACATCTTCAACGGCACAAGAGCCTTCAAATTTCTCCAAAAACATCTTCCGCCCCACCCCTAAAACGCCATGCTCCCCCTCATCGCCCTCCTCACCACGCTCACAAACCCCATCACCGACCCCAACACATTCCCAATAGCCGTCTGGCTACAGAGCCCCTCACAGGCGGAGCGCTACAAGAAGGCTGGAATCAACCTGTACGTCGGCCTCTGGCAAGGCCCTACCGAAGACCAACTCGCCGCCCTCACCAAAGCCGGAGTGCCGGTCGTATGCGACCAGAACGCTGTCGGGCTGAAACACAAAGACGACCCAATCATTGCCGCCTGGATGCACGGCGACGAGCCTGACAACGCCCAACCCACCGGCAAAAACGAGTGGGGCCCCTGCATCCCACCGCCTCAAATCGTCGCCGACTACGAGCGCCTCAAGAAGGCCGACCCTAAGCGACCAATTCTCCTCAACCTCGGCCAAGGCGTCGCCAACGACGCTTGGATCGGACGCGGATCGGGCGCAAAACTGAGCGACTACGAAACCTATGTAAAGGGAGCCGACATCGTATCGTTCGACGTCTATCCCGTATCCGGCCTGAACGATCCCAGCCAACTCGGCCTCGTCGCAAAAGGCATCGACCGGCTCAACAATTGGACGAGCGGCAAGAAGCGAGTCTGGAACTGCCTAGAAGCCTCGCGCATCGACGGAAAGTCCAAAGTCACCGGTCCGCAGCTTAAAGCGCAAGCCTGGTCCGCCATCATCCACGGCTCCACCGGCCTCATCTACTTCGTCCACCAATTCGCGCCCACCTTCAACGAGCACGCCCTGCTCGACGACCCAGAGCTGCTCCCGGATGTCACTGAGCTGAACCACCAGATCCAATCGATGGCCCCCATCCTTCTATCAAAGCCGGTATCCGGCAGCAAATCCGACAATCCCCAAATCCACACCTCGGCCCGAAGCCACAAAGGCACGAATTACACGTTCGCCCAATCCCTCTCCGCAACTCCCATCGAAACAACCTTGACGCACACGGGCAAGGCCGAACGGGTGAGCTTTGCGCCCTATGAACTGAAAATCTATAAAAGTGCAGCTAATGGGTCTTTAGGCGACTAGACCTACGCCCAACGTCCTGGGCCCCTATACAACACTCTTGCAGTGGCCTATCCTCTTGTTGTGTACAGAGTTTCCACTCAGACGTTGATCGTTGAGAACCGCACAATGCGGTGCGGTGATCTTGTGCGTGATGACGACCTGAGTGGGCTCGCATCCATGTTCCTGAACCTGGGCTTGATCGAGGCGACGGCAGAGTCCGCGCAAATTGTCACGCCAAAATCGGCCCTGGTTCAGTTCCTGGAAAGACAAATGCCGCCAATGGCCCAAGCCTAGCGCTTGCGTAAATCTCATAGAGAGCGCATGATCTAAGCATTGATCGAATCCGCAACCAGACAACGAGGGGGGAACCTCACGGAGGGCCGGCAACGGCCCTTCTTTAACGTCTGGCGCATCGGCCTGCTCGCCCTATTTCTCTTCTCGATCCTCGTCTACTGGCCCGCGCTCGATGGCCAAGCGATTTGGGATGATCATTCAATCCTCTCCGGCGGCGCGATCGGGGACGGCACGCTCAAAGGAGCGTTGACGCAGCCCTTCCTTTCCTACTTCCGCCCCGGCGCATCGCTGTCCTTTCTGCTGGACCGGACCCTTTACGGCGCAGACATCTTCGGATTCCACCTGACGAGCATCCTGCTCCACGCCATCGCGGTCGTTCTCATCTCCTGGCTGGGGCTCCTGCTGTTCGAAAGCGTCCCCGCCGGACTCCTCGCGGGCCTGGCATTCGCCGTACAGCCGGCCCAGGTAGGAGGCGTCGCCTGGGTTGGCGGGCGCATCGATGCCCTGAGCTGCGTGTTGGTGGCGATGTACTTGTGTTGGCTGGTGCTCTATTGCCGCTCAGGGAAGACGGCCTGGCTCTGGCTGTCCGTGCTGGCATTAGTGGCGGCGGCATTCACGAAGGAGCAAAATGCCGCGCTCGGGCTGCTGGCTCCCTTCGCCATGGCTCACTATGGAAGGCCTTGGAAAGCTTCGGGCCTTCACTTTGGAGCGCTCGCAATATTCGCGGTGACTTGGCTCATCATGAACCCCGGATTGCACAAGGCAGCGCCAGCCACTCTGGACCAGTCGATTGAGCGAGTGTTTGAAAGCGCAAGCCACTATGGACTGCTGTTGATTGGCGTGGTGAAGCCACCCCTGTTCACGTTCTCGCTCCTGAATTACGACTCGGCTCTGGGCCTTGTCGCGGGAGCTCCTTTCATCATGTTTCTGCTAGCCGGACTGATCACGAGCTGGCGGGCCCGATCGGTTGGCATCTTTCTGGTGCTCGGGTTCCTGCTGGCCTATCTGCCCGTGTCGAATCTCATCCCGATTCCCTCGCTGCTGGTTGCCCCGTATCGAGTTGCGGTGCCCGGAGTGTTTCTAGCACTGGCACTCGGCTGGGCCGCGGTGGCGTGGCCGAGGTTGGTGGCGGCACCCGTTCTGGCTGCCGTGCTGATTACGAATGCCTTGGTCATGCGTGCCGGGATTCAAGGGTGGGCGACTGAGCTCGGATTCTTCGAGCAGGTCGTTCGCGACGATCCACACAGCCTGGTCGGCCGCACGAACTACTTGGCCGAGCTGATGGAGGCGAGCCGGCCGCAGGACGCCCTCAGAAGCTCGGAGGAGATCCTGGATTGGATTTTTTGGTCACCTAACTGGAGGCATAGCGAATGGCTCGTGCAAAACTCGCGCCCCGACTCGCCCGCCATGCTCCGAGTTCGCGCCATCGAGGGTGCGGATGAGCCTCCCGCAAAGGCAGTCGCCCGCATTCTCTTCTTCCGCAGCGTCGCTCTCGATGGAACGGGGCAGGACGGATTAACCTCGATGCTGGCCGCAGAGCAACTCGACCCGGAAAATGCGGACGTGCTGGCATCACTCGGCGACCATTACCTCTCCACCGACCGCCCCCGCGCGATCCGCTACTACGAGCGCTCCGTCAAAGCCGATCCGAAAGATTGGGAGAACGTCAGGCGCTTGGCCAAGCAGCGCCTCACCGAAGGCGATCTGCCAGCAGCCGAAAACCTCTACCGGCAGACCGTCACATTGGCTCCACTAGCAAGCATCGCCTGGTTCGAGCTCTCAATCTGCCTGGAGCGCCGGCAAAAAATCCCCGAAGCCATCGAAGCCATGCGCCAAGCGGAGAAGGGCTTCTCCTTCGACAAGGCAGGCTTCGCCGACCGAATCAAGATGCTGGAAACCAAACTCAAATGATCCGTCTGCGGCCGGGAGTGAATGAAGACGCTGCGGCGCTGACGCGCGTCTTCATTGTCACTCGAACCCAATGTTGGGAGTTCTTCGAGATCACCTACGACTTCGCGATTATCAAGGAGATACTCCTGCGCCAAATGCCGCACATCTGGGTGGCGGAGGTAGATGGCCAGATAGCCGGATTTATGGCTCTCGAAGGCAACGAACTCGACCGCCTCTACGTGCTCCCGAAGTGGCACGGAAGTGGCGTAGGCAGGTGTCTCCTCCTAAAGGCACAAGAGCTCAGCCCCGACGAGCTCTGGCTGTGGGTATTCCAGAAGAACATGCAAGCGCGGCAGTTCTACAGAAAACACGCCTTCGCGCTCGATCACCTCACCGACGGCCAAGGGAATATGGAGCGGGAGCCGGATGCGCGTTACGTGTGGCGTCAAAACTGACCCTTTGTCCCGCAAGCAGTTGTCAGAGGGTGGTTGTGAGG